>PWKZ01000212.1 GCA_003559575.1 Bradymonadales bacterium
GCCACCGACTGTTATCGCTCAACCATGAAGGAGTTGGGTGTGTCTTGCGATCCGTATCTAGAGATGGAGTTGGCGTGCGGCGATGGTTTGTATTGCGCTGGGGAAGAGGGGAGAGAGACCTGTCGCCGGTTTTGCACTCGGGATAGCGATTGTGACGGGAGCGAGATCTGCATCATCCCTTATTTCGATGATCGCTCCGACTATGGGCTTTGCTCTCTCACTGAAGGTGACACCCCATGTTTCGGCGATGAATGCGGCGAACCATCTCCGGACCCCGAGCCTGATCCAGACCCCAATCCCGCGCCCGATCCCGCGCCCGATCCCGATCCCGATCCCGCGCCCGATCCTGCGCCCCAACCGGACCAGCCCCATGAGGACAACGGGTCCGCGCGTTCCTCTTCGGGCCTCGGTTGCAGCAGCGCTCCCGGCGCGACTGGCGGTGGAGTGCCGCTGATGCTGCTCGTGCTGGCCTTCTTGTGGCTCAAGCGGTCGTTGCCTCGGGCAGCGGGTCGGCTCGGGCCGGTCGCGCTTTTGCTCGGGTGTTGCGTGGTGGCCCATGGGTGTCATGGCGAGCCCCCGTCCCCCTTGGGCAACGATTTTTCGGAGAAACAGAGCCCCATTGTCGGCGGCGAGCGGGAGTTCGGCTGGCTCGGTGTCGGCGCGCTCACCAGGATTGCCCCCGGTTGGGGCTATCAGGGGTCATTTTGCACCGGCACTCTCATCGCGCCTCGCTGGGTGCTCACCGCGGCTCACTGCTTGATCGATGAAGACGGCCAACAGATACCCCCGCGCTACGTCCAGTTTTATGTGGGGGCAGATGCCAACTCCCAGGTTTGGGGCGAGCCGCCCCCCACCGGTGAGTTGTATCCGGCTGAAGCGTTCTATCCGCATCCGGAGTATGACTCCGTCAACACCTCCAACGATATTGGTCTCATTAGGCTGGCCGTGCCCGCGTCGGGGGTCGACTACTATCCCATCAATATGGATCCCATCCGCTCCCTGTTGGGTGAAGAAGTCTTCTATGTGGGGTTCGGTGTTACGAGCGGTACAAGGCAGACCGGTTCGGGGATCAAGCGGTCGGCCGAAATCTCGTTGTTCGGAGTCGACGAGACTTATTATGTGAGTATTTACGGGGGCACCGGAGTTTGTTTCGGCGACTCCGGTGGGCCGGGCCTATACCGCATGGACGGAGATTGGCGTATCATCGGCGTCAACTCGGCCGGCAGCGGCTCAGGGAATGATCCCTGCCGTGGGTTCTACATTCACACCAGGGTCGATCACTTCGCGACCTGGATCACCGGCAAGATCGCCGCCGATCTAGACTGTCGTGCCCATGATCACATCTGTCTTTGCCCGCAAGCTTGTGGTTCAGAAGGAATCTGTGAGAACGAGCGCTGCCGGCTGCTCGACTGCGGTGGGCTCAAGGACTGCCTGGACGGCTGCGGCGCCAACGATTCAATCTGCCGACAGGACTGCTATAATTTCACCAGCGAGGCGGGGCAGGCCAGTTTCGATGCTCTCGGCCGCTGCTCCGCCGTCGCGTGTATGAATCTCCGCGGTGAAGCGCGGGACAACTGTATCGCTGAGCGTTGCGGCAGTCAGTTGGATGAATGCGTCGTCAACACCACCGGGGATGAGGAGAGCTGCGAGGCGCTTTTGATGTGCGGTCGCGCGTGCCCCGGCAGCGATCCCTACTGTCGGGAGGACTGTCTGGCTCAAGGGACCGACGTCGCTCAGGGGGCCCTCATGAGCTTGTACCTTTGTTGGCTACAAGAATGTGGCCCCCTCGAGAATAGCGCGGCCTACCGGCAATGCACCAACGCAAATTGCACTGCCGAGTTCGATGAGTGCGTGCCGGCTATCGATTGCGATATCGTCGGTGGCGACTGCCCTGAAGGGGCCGCATGCTACACCGGTCCGAACGGCGCCAACGACTGTTTCCAAAGTGACGAGTTGTCGGCCTATGAGCCCTGCTCACCGGCCTGGACCAACGCGCTCCCCTGCGCCGACGGGATGGCCTGTGTTCGTGCCGCGGAGGACGAGGCGGTCTGTGTCCCGCGTTGTCGCACCGATGCCGACTGTCACGGGATGGCCACCTGTACCGTGCCGTGGTTTTCTCCTGATGATGACTACGGACTTTGTCCCGTGGCACCTGGTTTGTCCGACGGCCCCGACGATCCCGATGACCCATGCCTGGACGATGAGCACTGCGATCCACATGATCCGGGCGGCGATGATCCGGAAGCCCCCCCATGTCTTGACGGCGATGACTCCTGTCAATCCGGCGAGCGGGATCTCAACGAGCTTATTTCGAGCGGGGGATGTAGCAGCGCGCCGGGTTCGGGCGCCGGTCCGGTCGTGCCCTTGTTGCTTCTCGCGCTGTTTGTGGTGCTGCGAAAGTCGGTGGCGCGGCATGTGGCAACCTCGTAATTGCCCCCATGCGGCCTCGTGGCCATGCGCCCCTCAGCCTTGAACCAGAGTTGTCCTCGTTAGCTCGGCTGCCGGCGCATTTTTTTGCGGGTGGGTTGCAAAAAGGGCTGTGGACTGTTGGGAACGGAGAGTTCTGATGGCTGAGCACAACTGTATTTGTTTGCTCTGTGGGCACTCCTTCGCCACGGAAGAGGAGCCCGATCGCTGCCCCGAGTGTCTGAGAGCCAGTGGGCTGCACACAGGTGAAGGGGTCGTGGCCGGCGCCAAAACCTCGGAGGGGAGGAGACGCAAGAGCTTCTATCCTCTCATGGCGCTGGTCGTTGCGCTGGTGGTCGTCGGGGGGCTCGTCGCCTATTTCGTGTTGGTGGCGGATGATCACGGCCCGCGCGAGCGGGCTCTCGTGGACGCGGAGCTCACCGCCGTATCACTCGAGGCGGCTCCGGATCCGGTGGCCTCGGGGGCGAATCTCTCGGCTCTCGCGCAGAGCCATGATCTTCCATCTCCCGCTTCCCCGGTCGCTGAGCGGGTGGTAGCGCTGTCCGACTTTTTTGCGACACCTTCGGTTAACCGCGCACTCGTCCTGAGAGGCGATGAGGATCCGATTGTGCGCGCACCGCTGACCGCTGAAGATTTGGCTGGACTTCTCGTCGGAGGCGAGCGACTGCCGCCGTTGCTCTCATTGGAGGGGGCGTCGCTTGTGGCTGCGCTAGCCGACTACTTGGGCCTGGAGGCCGAACTCCAGGAGGATCAAAGCGCTCCAAATAGCGCCACCTCTCTCGCGCGAAAGCGGTTCATGGCTCATGTGGCCGGCGCGCCGGGGAGCCCGCCGGTGCTGTTCGATCACTTCGGCCGCACTCTCGATCAGGATCCCGGCGCGCCTGTCGACAGGGACGCGCGACGGGCTTATTTCCAGGGCTTGGTGACTCTCGCGCAGGCCGAGAGCGAGGATTATCGCGCCGCCAACGAGGCGCTGTCGCGCTCGTTGGCGCTCTTGCCCGACTGTCCCAGCCTACTGTTTTTAAAAGGGCAGCTGGCCGTGCTAAGGGGCATGGTGCAGTTTGGGATCGAGGACATGGAGCGTGCTGTGGCGCGCCGAGAGGACGCGCTTGGGCGATACAACCTCGGAGTCGCCTATCTCCAGGCGCAGAGATTTTTCAAGGCCCATCAAGCGTTGCGGCGTGCCGTGGAGCTCGACCGGCAGTTCGTGGGTGGGTGGCTGGCGCTCGCCAACCTGCATCTGGCGCGTCTGCCGCTCTCGCCCGCGGAAGAGCGCGAGGGGCTCATTCGGAGCGCCGAGGAGGCGGTGGATCAGGCGCGGCTAATCGATCCCTCCGCTGAAGGGATCGCCCCCGTCGGAGCCCAGGTGATGCTCGCGCAGGGCGACGAGCGGGGTGCGTTCGCGCTGTTGGACGACGCCATCCAGGCCAACCCTGAGCGGCCGGCGCCCTATGTGCTGCTCGGCACGATGCTCGCCAACCAACAAAAGTGGAGCGAGATGCTGGCTTATGTGCGGATGGGTTATGCCGCCAACCCCGCCAACTCGCAACTTCGTCACCTCCTTGTCACGGGTTACTTGGCGGAAAATCGCCCCGACGCCGCCCGCCGGGTGCTCAGTGAAGCGCTGGCTGCCAATCCTTCGCTGCCCGACATTCGCGTCGAACTCGCTAGTCTTCTCCTCGAGGCCGGTGATACGGGCGGCGCCGAGCGGCTGTTGGCCGAAGAGCTGGATGCTCGCCCCGACTCGACCATGGCCGCGCTGTTGCTGGCGCAGCTTGATCTCGAGGCCGGTCAACCGCGAGAGTCCGCCGAACGGTTGGACGCCGTGCTCGAGAGACAGCCGGCGAACTTCGAGGCGCTGGTGCTGCGCTACATCGTGGCGCTCGAGCTTGCCCGTGAGGGAGAGGCGGCGGAGATCCTGCGGCGGATCAGCACCGCGCAACCACATGGGCGCAGCTATTTGGCGCAAATGCTGCTCGAACAGGGCATGTTCGAGCGGGGTGTCCAGGTGTTGCGGGATGTTCTTCGCGATCGGCCGGACAGCGTTGGCGATACCACGATGCTGGTCGCCGCGCTGACCATGGCTGATCGAGAAGAGGAGGCCGAGCTGGCGCGCGAGCAGCTCTTGGCGCTCGCCGGCGACCAACGCGAGATGATAGCCCAGCAGCTCGACGCCGTGCAGGCCGAGGCGCGCCAAGTACGCGCGGCGCACCAACAAGGCGTCCATCACCACCACGCTCAAGGCCACCACGGTCACGAGGACGACGAGGGCGCGCCAAGCCTGCCCGAGTTAGACGATCTCTCGCCGCCACCGATCCCTGATTTGAGGTTCCCGCGCGCCCCGGGCGAGGGACCGCCCGACTCCCCGAGGTTGCTCGATCCCCCGGAAATGCGATGAATACTGCCACTCTGTTGGGTGGCGGTGATCGTGTTGAGCTTGCCACCGTCGCCGAGTCGATCCGGGCGGGGGCTTCGGCGCTGGGGATATCGCTCGCGCCGGAGGCGCCGCGGCGGCTGGCGGTTTACACCGGCCTGTTGCTCGAGTGGAACAAGCGAGTCAACCTTATCGCGCGCGGTCGCGAAGTCGAAGAGGTGATCGAGCGCCACATCCTCGACAGTCTGGCGCTCATCGCTGTCGCGCCGCCGCTGGGGCGTACTCTCGACGTGGGCAGTGGGGCGGGTCTGCCCGGCCTCGTCTTGTGGCTCGCCCTGGTCGATGATCTTGATTCGGGGGCTGATGGCTCGTGCTCTCCCCGCTCCGGGCCTCATCTCCGCCTGCTCGAGCCCAACCACAAACGGGCGGCGTTTTTGCGCGCAGTGTTGCGCGAGCTTGTGCCGCCGGCCGTGATGGTCTCCGAGTCTCGTCTGGAGTCGCTCGCCGGTGAGCGCTTCGACCTGCTACTGTCGCGGGCGGCATTTGCGCCGTCCGAATGGCTGCGCCGCGGCGCCGAGTTGTTGGCTCCCAGGGGGCGGATAGTCGTCATGTTGGCGCGCCGCGATCACGAAGAGGTGTGCGCCGTGGCGGCCGAGCTTGAGTTGCGACAGGTCGCCGAGCAGCGCTTCGAGCTACCACTCGGCAAAGCGCGGCGTTGCAACTTGGTCTTTGCCAACGGGTCGTAAGTGCGCGGGGTTGTGAGGCGCTACCTGACGCAGCGGACTTGTGCTTTGCGGGTTTTGTGGCGCTCTTTGACCTCGGCGTTGACGAAGCTTACACACCACGCCAGCTCCGGACGGTCTTCGACGGAGGCCGTCGCCCAGTGCTCGTCGCACGACCCCTTGATCTCAGCGGGTCGGTAGCAGCTATTGTTCGGGCCACCATGACGCTCGCAGCCCGCGCACTCGCGGCGCGTGCACTCCAGGCTGAGACAATCCCCCTCGGTGAGGTTACAGGCGCCGCCGTTCTCGGTCTCGTGGCAACCTCGGACCAGCGCGCGAAGCTCGTCCAGCCGCGGCAGTCGCCAGCCGTCGCCAAGATTTGCGCAGTAGTAGTTGGCATCCCCCCAGGACATCTCTCCCTCGGGGGGCCAGCTCTGCCAGGTTAGCGTGGAGTCGGTCCAGGTCTCCCCACTATATCGAACACTGTCATCCCAGTCGCCGGTCCTGGGCGGAACGCAGGTCCCATTGATGCACAGCAGGCCCTCAACACAGTCCAGGGCTTCTGTACAGCGATCACCCACCTCGCCCAGCGGCTGTCCTTTCTCGTCGCAGCCGTAGGCGCTCGCGAGCACCAAAGAAACCGGCAGCAAGACAGCCACGAGCCCGAGTCTCAACTCTCTCAACGAAGCCCCCTTATCTTTGGTCCGGTCCTGCTCAACGGACCTCAATAGATGACTCTCCACCTATGGCCAACGGCTTTTTTTATCCCCGCTACCCCCTTTTTTGGGGAGCGGGGCTTGGAGTCCCGGCGCATAATAACCCTGAATTGGCGATATTGGATAGCGTCTTGACGCTTCCAAGCCGGTGATGCTAGTCGGAGGGGAGGGTATCGTTTTGCGGAGGGTGATATCTTCTGCTCCCTTGTTCCGCTCCCGACTTTTCTTGTTCGAGAGATTTATGCTTGAAAGCCTCTTACATCGCTTCCGGGCGCACCGCGCGGTCGTGGGAGTCATCGGAATGGGCTATGTGGGGCTGCCGCTGGTGCTGCGATTCGCCGAGGCCGGATTCAAAGTGATCGGGTTCGACTCTGAAGAGGAGAAGGTCAGGGCTCTCAACACGGGGAAGAGCTATATTCGTCACTGTCCCTCTGAGAGTATCGGTCGGGTGTTGGCCTCGGGACGATTTGCGGCCACCACCACTCTCGAGCGCGTCCCTGAGTGTGACGCACTGTTAATCTGCCTGCCGACTCCGCTGAGCCCCCAGCGTGAGCCCGATCTGTCTTATGTGGTGCGGATGGCCGAGGCGCTGGTGGAGCATCTGAGAGCAGGCCAGCTCGTGGTACTCGAATCGACTACCTATCCCGGCGCCACCAACGATGTCTTGCGACCGGTGCTCGCGCGCTCCGGCCTCGTCATGGGGCGTGAGCTTTTCTTGGCGTTTTGTCCCGAGCGCGAGGATCCGGGCAGTGAGGCGTTCACAGCCGATGAGATCCCACGAGTCGTGGGCGGGGTCGACGAGGCGTCGGGCGATTTGGCCGAAGCGCTCTACCAGCAGATTGTGTCGAGGACGGTGCGGGTTCGAGACGCCCGCACCGCCGAGGCGGTGAAGCTTACCGAGAACATCTTCCGGGCGGTCAACATCGCCCTCGTCAACGAGTTGAAGTTGATCTACTCCCGGCTCGGAATCGACATCTGGGAGGTGATTGAAGCGGCACGCACCAAACCATTCGGCTACATGCCCTTTTATCCGGGCCCGGGGATCGGAGGGCATTGTATCCCGATAGATCCCTTTTATCTGACATGGAAGGCGCGGGAGGTGGATTTGTCCACCCGCTTCATCGAGTTGGCGGGTGAGATCAATCGCGCCATGCCGGGTCAGATAGTGCAGGTGGTCCAGGAGACGCTCAACGAGCGTGGGCGGCCCCTCAAGGACGCGCGGATCGTTATCCTGGGGCTGGCATACAAGCCGGATGTCGATGACTTGCGAGAGAGCCCGGCGCTGGTGATATTAGAGGAACTTTTGAGGCGCGGGGCGCGCGTCGACTACCACGATCCGTTCATCGCCGAGATCCCGCCGACGAGACGACACAAGGCATTGACGGCGCTTCGCTCGCTCGCGTGGGAGGAGGTCTTGGGCGGTAATCATGATTTGGCCGTCATCGCCACCGGGCACGGCAAAGTGGACTATGCCGCGCTTTGTCGAGCGCTGCCGCTGGTGATCGATACCGTCAACATATGTCGCTCGATTGCGCCGGACAACGTAATCTACGCCTGAGAGTATGCACTATGAGCACCGACAACGAGTCGCTCGCCATCCTCCTCGAGAACCAGGACGAGGAGTCCGAGCGTTTGATTCGCGCGGCTTGTCACGAGCTCAAGCAGCCGGTGGTGGGGATCCTGGGCTTCGCGGGCATCTTGGAGGAAGATCTTCGCGATAGGGTTACCCCCGAGCACCGTCTCTTCATTGAGCGAATCCTGGACAACGGCCGCAAGCTGGACGGGCACCTCGATCGCCTGCGCATCATGGCGCGCGCTGCGCGCTTTGTGGACAAACAGTCGCAGGTGGAGCTCGCTCCGCTCCTCGAGAAGATCATGGGCGGTGCGGAGGAGCAGCTGAGGGCGCAGGGGGGGCGTGTCTCGCGCGATCCGGCGCTGCCCCGGTGCTTGAGGGGGGCGACCGGCGATCTGGAGCTGATGTTTTCGGAGATATTGAATAATGCTTTGGTGTTTCAAGCCGCGGGCACAGCGCCGCGGGTCGAGATCACCTGTGATTCACGGTTTTCCGAGGTCCCGGGGACGGCGCATATTATGGTGCGAGACAACGGCATCGGGATCGACGAGCGCTATCATGACGAGGTGTTCAAGGCTTGCCGCAAGCTGCTGCCCAACAGCGAGGATCGCTTCGGCATCGGGTTGACCATTTGTCGTCGGATCACCTCCCGCTACGGCGAGAAGATCTGGCTCGATTCAGCCCCCGGCCGCGGCACGACGGTTCACTTCACTTGGGCCACTTGCGATTGACCTGACATTGGCGCTCCTGCCGCGCGCCCGTGTCATTTGGCGCGAGTCACATAGGGCTTTCCCCCGCGCTCTGTGATTGTTGCGCGCCCGGCGCGCACCAGGCGTTCGAGCGCACGGTCGCAAAGGCCTTGATTCAGGTCGAGGGCCGCTGCCAAGGCGGTGGGGTTCTCCGGGCGCCTGCTGATGATGGCCATCAGCCGCTCTTCCAGGCTATCGCTGTCGCCCGCGGCGCTAGCCGGCGCGGCCTTGAAGTTTGCCACCGGCTCCGCCCGCGGACCCAACCAGGCCTGTGCGCGCTCGAGCAGCTCACGGCCGGCCGGCTCAATCTCCGAGACGGTCCCGGGCCGGACCGCCGTGTTCAACTGCACGCGGTCGGGGGCGATGCGCTCCACTGCTTGAGCCAGCGCCGCCAGCGCGCGGTCGCTGTCGTTGAACCCCTCGATCAACAGGATCTCGAGCCAGATGGCTCCCGAGTACTCCCGCCGCAGCGCCACCAGGCCTTCCACGAGCGTGGCGGCGGTGAGCCCGGGGAGCGGACGGTTGATGCGGGCAAAGCTCTCTTCGTCGGCGGCGTCCAGCGACGGCAGAATGACTTGGCAGGGCGACACCTCGGCGCGGACTCGGGGGTCAACAAACAGTGTGGCGTTGGTGATGAGCGCCAGCGGAATAGCGGTGTGATCGGCGGCGAAGCGCGCGATCTCTCCCAGATGGAGGTGCAGTGTCGGCTCGCCGGCGCCGGAGAAGGTCAGGTGGTCGGCGCGACCTCCCATCGCGATCCAGTCGGTCAACTCTGTCAGTACTTCATTTGTCGGGACCCACTCGCGTCGCTCGAATGTCTTGTCGGTCGTCTCTCCGCACTCGCAGTAGACGCAGTCCAACGGGCAGACTTTGTGGGGCACCAGATCGATACCCAGCGAGCGCCCGAGTCTCCTCGATGGGACGGGCCCGAAGAGGTGGCGAGAGGCCTTGCCGCCGGCGGTAGCACGCGTCATTTGGGGAGGGCTTCCACTTGCCACTCGGTCGCTCGTTCCAGCAGCGACTGGATCCGCGCAACCATGGCGTGGGGATCTTCCAGATATCCCTCGAGCAGCAGCGAGGACTCGAACAGTTGCTCGACGACCTCCTTCAGATGCCGGTCCTCGGGGTCGTGTTGATAGAGTTTCAAGAGCCCGCGCAGCAGCGGGTGGTCACGGTTGACCTCCAACACTCGCTTTGGTGGCGACGTCTCTTGGTTGACGATTCGGAGGATTTTTTGCATCGAGGAGGACATCGTCCCGTCGGGGCTAGCCAGGCACGCCGGGCTGGTCGACAGCCTTTCGGACACTCGCACCTCGGTCACTCGGTCGTCCAAGATCGCCTTCATTTTCTCCAGGAGCGCGTTGAACCGGCTCGTGTCCTCCTCGCTGAGCGCGGGCTGGGCGGGGGGGCTCTCCGCGTCGTCCCGGCTCTCGAAGCTTTCGAGACTGGCGGCGTCCACTTTCTCCACCGAGAGCAGCTCAAAGTCGTCGAATTTGCCAAGGCTCTCGAGCGCGAACTCTTCGAGCGGGTCATAAAGGTAGAGCACCTCGAGCCCCTTGCGGCGAAAGATCTCGGTGTGGGGGTTGAGTGCCGCGGCGGCGCGGCTTTGGCCGGCCACGAAGTAGATGGCCTTTTGGCCCTCTTTGGCGCGCTCCTTGTACTCGGTGAGCGAGACGAGTCCCTTTTCGTCGTCACAGTGCGAGGAATTGAAGCGCAGCAGCTTTGCGTATCGCTCACGGTTGCGGAAGTCGCTGTAGCCCAGACGGAAGACCTGCCCTTGGGCCTTGAAGAACTCGTCATAGCGGGCGGGATCATTCTTGGCGATGGTTTCGAGCCGTGAGAGCAGCTTGTCGGTCAGGCTCTGACCGATCTTGTTGAGCACCAAATTCTCCTGCAAGGTCTCGCGTGAGATGTTGAGCGGAAGATCTTCCGAGTCGACGACCCCGCGCACAAAGCCCAAGTATTCGGGCAAGAGATCCTTCGTGCCGCGCTGAATCAGCACCCGCCGGGAGTACAGGTCGATCCCGGGGACTTCGCGCCGCAAGGTCTGGAGGTCGAGCCCGCTCTCGGGGATGAACAGCAACGCGTTGAATTGGACCGGTGTGTCGACGCTGATGTGGAGTGTCTCGAACGGTGGTTTTTCGTCGAAGGTCAGAAACTTGAAGAACTCGGCGTAGCGTTCGGGGGTTATCTTGAACTTGGGCTCGCGCCACAGCGCCGGGGTTGTATTCACCTGTTGGCCGTCTAGTTTGATCGGGAACGAGATGAAGTTGGAGTGGGTCTTGATAGCCTGCTCGACCCGCCAGCGGGAGGCGTACTCCTTGTTCTCCTCCTTCAGGCGGATCTCAATCCTGGTGCCGCGCGCCGGCGGCGCATCGCCGCCGCCTTCCTCGCCACTCTCTTCCTTGGGGTCTAGCTCTTCAATCTCGTAGGTCCCGAGGCCGTCGGACCGCCAGCGCACCGCCGCGGAGTCCGGCTTGTAGGAGCGGGTGGTCAGCACCACCTCCTCGGCGACCATGAAGACCGAGTAAAACCCGACTCCAAACTTGCCGATGATGTTCTCCATGACGGAGTCTTCGTGGGATTCACGACTCTCCTTGTCGTCCGCTTTCGCGGCTTTGGCCTGTTCCTTGGTCACCTGTCCCAAGAAGGCGCTGGTGCCGGAGCGGGCGATGGTGCCGATGTTGTCCTTGACCTCTTTGGCGGTCATCCCGACGCCGGTGTCTTCGATGACCAGCCGCCGCGCCTCTTCATCAGTGTGGATGAGAATCTCGAGCGGCACCTCGGGCTTCGTGAAAGCGCCGCCGCGGAGTTGCTCGAAGCGCAACTTGTCGAGGGCGTCGGAGCTGTTTGAAATCAGCTCGCGGATAAAAATCTCGCGGTTTGTGTAGAGCGAGTGGACGAGGATATCGAGAAGTTGTCTGATCTCGGCCTTGAATTTGTGCTTCTTCGCCATGGTTTGCCTCGTTTTGCCGGCGGTTTGGGGGCCGCGACACCGGTCGCGGGATGTCTTTCGTCGAGAGACAAGTTAGGTCACGAGGGCGCGTTGTCAACGTCGGTTCGTTTTTGAATCGAGCGTGTGGGGCGGGTGCAAATGCAAGCGAGACGATGATGGCAGCATATTTTTATCCATAAAGCCCGGATCCAGCGGGAGGCTATCAGCTTTCAGCTCAAGCTCCGTGATTTCAGTCGCTTGGCTGATTGCTGATTGCTGAAAGCTCGCACCCGGAAACAAATTCTCCGGGTGCGAGCAAGCTATGGGCAGCCACAAACGCCGGATCTGACCTGGGGAGAGTCGCCGGGGAGTATCAGGAGGCCGGACAGCATCTCGGACGGGGAGTAGGAGTGGGTGTCGGCGAGTACGCGCTCCTCGGCCTGCGCGGCGGGGAGGGACAGGAGGCGCTCGCCGGCCATGAAACCGGCCACCCCGCCAAGCACCACAAAGCACGCCACCGCCGTGGCGTGCGCCAGTGGCCGCAACCACAGCGCCCAGGCATGAGGCCGTGGTTCGTGGGCTGCCTCCCAGATACAGGCAGCCAGGTCGGGGGGCGGTGGAGGTGTTGGGGTCGCGTTGTGTACGAGCCGCCATGTCCGGGAAACCGACTCGGCAAATGCTCGGCAGCGCGGGCAGTCGGCCAGGTGGCGCTCGAGGCGTCGTTGGCGCCTACCTCCGAGCGGTCGCACGGAGGCCCTGAGGGCCCGGCGCTGCGCGCGGCGACAGGCGAGGCCAATGGATGTGCGCTTTGGCTCACTGTGTGCAGACATGGGCAAACTCCCTGGGAGACTTTTCGGCGCTCCATAGACTACAACCGCCGCGCGCGACAATTCTTACGCGGCAAATTTTTGATTCAGCGAGAGGGTGTCGGCGCTCCGTGCCTCGAACTTGCACTACCCGCCGACCCCGGCAGCTTAGCTGCCGGGGTCTAGCCCTGCCGGAGAGGTGCCCGGAGAGGTGCCAGGCACCCCTGCTGCCGGAGAGGTGCCAGGCACCCCGGGAGGGGGGGGTCTGCCGGAGAGGTGCCAGGCACCCCGGGAGGGGGGGGTCTGCCTGCCGGAGAGGTGCCAGGCACCCCGGTGGCTGCCGGAGAGGTGCCGGAGAGGTGCCAGGCACCCCGGGAGGGGGGGGTCTGCCGGAGAGGTGCCTGCCGGAGAGGTGCCAGGCACCCCGGTGGCCGGCACCCCGGTGGCCGGCACCCCGGGGGGGCACGCCCTTAGGGGGGGGGTTAGGGTCCCAGGTCCGCGAGCGTCATTGCCAGCGCCCGGCGCGCCCGCGCCAGGAGCGACGTCGTTGCGCCGACGGTGCACCCGAGCGACTCCGACACCGTCGCGTGATCGAGATCCTCGAAGCAGCTCAAGATGACCGCCATTCGTTGTCGCTCCGGCAGGGCATGGATCGCTCGACGCACCCGCTCGCGGGTTCTCTCCGTGGTGAGCGTCTGAAAGGAATCGGGGCCATCGTGGGCGTGATTTGCCGACCACTCCGGTTCTTCGCTGTCGAGGCACTCTTCACGGGGGATATGCCGTAGGCGGCGCCAGGCGCGAGAGCGTTCGTTCAAGCAGACGTTCACCGTCATGGTGCGCAGCCAGGATTTGAACTTGCCTTGGGGCCGGTAACGCGAGGCTGAGCGGATCAGCCGCACGAAAACGTCCTGCAAGACATCGCGCGCCTCCTCGGCGTCGCCGAGATGGTGCCAGGCGATTCGGAAGACGAGGCCGGAGTGGCGCTTGTACAGGTGCTCGAACGCTTCTCGATCCCCGGCGGCGGCGTGTAGCATCAACCGATCATCGCTGTCTTTAGTCGGGCTCAAGCGTCCGTCGGTCCTCTCAATTCGTGCCCTCAGTCTTCAATTACTGCCGCATTCGGCTTCTGATGCATCCCGGCCGGCGGCGACGAGAACCAAGGATAGACAAATCTTCCGTTAAAGTCGCGTCGCGACCCTCAATCATCCACCGCGTCCGTGGACCGAGGGGAGTGAGGCGGGTGCAAGTGCAAGGAAACAAGCCAAATCGAGCGCAGTCGTAGCAGCGCTACGTCGAGCATCGATTTGGTGAAGGTGA
>PWKZ01000026.1 GCA_003559575.1 Bradymonadales bacterium
ATAATATTTCTTATTGCGCCACCGTAGCGAGCGTCCCGTGCGGCGCTCAGGGCGCCCCGTTGACGGAGCGCCGCCAGAGGTGGCCAGCAGAGGGGGAGTCATGGAATCTCGAGGCGTTCGGCGGGCTTGGTGCGGCTCGTTGCTCTTGCTCCTGGCCATCGGCTGCGCGCCCGCCGAGGACGGCTCTCTCGACCACGACGGCACCCGCGACGCCACCTTGTCGGACGTCATAGCAGACGCTCTGGTCGATGTGACCCCGGACGTGTTGCGCGACATCCCCCGCGCCGGCGAGGACTCTTTTGGCGCCAACGACGTGTCCGAGACAGACACCGTCGCGCTTGTAGACGGGGCGGACGGGGACACGACAGAGTCGCAGGTGGGGGAGTTCGAAGTTAACTTTGTCCCCTTCGCGCCGCCCGCCTATCAACCCACGGACTGCGCCCCCGAGACGGGTTGGTGCAGCATCAGCCCCTGGGCCAAGGCCGAACACATGAGTGGTGTGGCTGCCGTCACCGCCGACGACATCTGGCTCGGCGGATCCCGGGGGAGCGTCGCGCGCTTTCACGAAGGCAGCGTCGAGACCCTGATGCGGTTAGAAGGCAATCCAATTCTCCGGAACGTCTGGGCGACCGGTCCCCTCGACGTCTGGTTCTCAGGCATGTCCGAAGGCGTGAGCTTCCTGCTGCGCTGGGACGGCGTGGGCTTTGAGCGGGCGGAGCTGCCCGGCGTCGTATTGCGCAACGTGTGGCACGCCACATCCGACAACCTCTGGGCGGTGAGCGCCCACGAGGTCGTTCGCTGGGACGGCTCCCGCTGGACAGCCGAGCAGATCGCAGAGGACGTCCGGCTCGAAGACGTCTGGGGCTCCGGCGCCGACGATGTCTGGGTGATCGGCACCCACCAGGAGCACTCTTCGAGCAATCGTTGCCGCATATTCCGCTGGGACGGCACGGCGTGGCGCGACGAAAGCCGATGGTGCGCCAACGACCGCCTTGTGCAGATGGACTGCAAGAGGATCTGGGGGACGGCCCCGGACGACGTGTGGCTGGCAGGCACCGGTATGGCGCAGGAGCTCTACCACGGCGGCTATGTCGCACGCTGGGACGGCCAGTGCTGGACGTCGACGATCGCTGATCTTCCGGCCCACGAAATGGTGATGAAGAGCATCACCGGTTCGGGCCCCGACGACGTGTGGGCGGTCACGCACCGCGAGCTATACCACTGGGACGGCGACACCTGGACCACGGCGCGACCCGTCGGCGCCCGCGCGCCGCACGACCTGGCCGTCGCGCCCAATGGCAGCGCGGTCCTCTCTGCCGACAACGGCGGTCTGTATCGGCGGGACGCCGGAAGCTGGACCGAACTGTCCCTGCCCACGCCCGACCTCAAGGCCGCAGCGACCGGCGCCGCGGGTCTCTGGGTGACAGGTTCCCACGGTGCGGCGCTCCACTACGAGGACGGAACGTGGACACACGAGGAGGTCGGGACGCGGGCCACGCTGAACGCCGTCTGGCTCGCGCCGGACGGGCAGCCCTGGGTCGTGGGCGACTCGGGTGCTGCGTACCGCCGCTCCGACAGCGGCTTTCAGCCGCTCGGGCTCGACACCGAGATGCACTTGAGCGGCGTGTGGGGCCGCGACGCCGACGACGTATGGGTCGTGGGCGGGACGACGACCCGGGCAGGGAGCCACGACCCGGCGCCGGCCGGATACGTGGCCCACTGGGATGGAACGACCTGGACGGAGGTCGCAGCGCCCGAAGGGGGCGCCCTGCTGGCCGTGACCGGCTCCCTTGGGGGCTCGCTCTGGGTTGCCGGCAACATCGCTCCGCCGCATGCGCGGGTCGCAGATGGCTGGGTCCCGGCGGCGATCCCGTACGAATTCGATGCGTTCGTAGAGTATGGCCACGATCTGAAATACGACGCGACGGGCCGGTTGTGGGTCTCGGGCAAGAGCGTCCCGCGGGGTGACGAGAGCTGGTCCGGGTTCGTGGCGACCTTCGCGGACGACGAGTGGAGCGTATTTGAAAACGGGATCCACAACGCCGTGACCGGCGTCTGGAGCGACGGGCACTCCCTCGCGATCGGCGCGGGAGATGGCATGTCGGTCTGGCTCGATAGCGGCGACGGGTGGCGGCAGGAGGAGCCCGGCCTGGGGATCCTCACCGACGTCGTCGGTACCGCCCAGGGGCACGTCTACCTCGTGGGCAACGGCGGGCAGGTGTTGAAGCGGGTGTTCCCGATGGCGACGCTTCGCCGCCCGCCAGGCTCGTCTCCTGAGTGAGCACCCCGTGTGAACAGATTTCGTAGCTCCATCGGCAGATCCAATGATAGGGTCCCTGTGAAGTGAAGCTCGGGGAGTCTCTCAGCGACACACTCGAGGGCTCGCTCATGCCCCTTGCGCCGGCCTTGGAGCCGCCGGCAAGCCCGGCGAAGGACTGATGATGCGCCTTGGTCTGTGCTGTCTCTTCGTGGAAGAGGCCATCCGCTTTCGAACCACCACCGCCGCGGCTCAAGCGAAACTGAGCCGCGCGGATCGCGTGGCCGGGTTGCGCCACCTCGCCTCCCACAACGCGGCGTCCCTTTACGCGGCCATCGACTACTGCGCGACTCACGACATCGGTTGCTTCCGCGTCAACAGCCGGATCCTACCGCTCAAGACTCACCCCGAGTTCGGCTACCACACCGAGCTGCTCGGCGAGGCGATCATAGAGTCGTATCGACGGTGCGGAGAGCTGGCGCGCGCCACCGACACCCGCGTCTCCTTTCATCCCGACCAGTTCGTGGTCTTGAGCTCGCCCCATCGGCACGTGGTCGAGAGTTCGCGCGCCGAGATCGAATACCAGGCCGAGGTGGCCGAATGGATCGGGGCCGATGTGATCAACGTGCATGCCGGAGGAGAGTACGGGAACAAAGCCGCGGCCCTGGAGCGGTTGGCGGACACCGTTGGCGAACTCTCGGACCGGGCGCGCTCCCGGCTCACCCTCGAGAACGACGATCGCACATACACTCCAAGCGACCTAATCCCGGTGTGCCGGGAGATCGGACTGCCCCTGGTCTACGATGTCCATCATCATCGCTGCCATGGAGACGGCCTCGACGTCGAGTCCGCGACCAGGCTCGCCGTGGAGACATGGGACCGCGAGCCCCTCTTTCATGTCTCGAGCCCGCGCGGCGGGTGGCATTCCAAAACCCTCCGCTCCCACAGCGATTACATAGACATCGGCGACTTCCCCGTGATCTGGGATGGGATGGACCTCACCGTGGAGGTTGAGGCCAAGGCCAAGGAGCTGGCGGTGCGCAAGCTGAGAGAAGCGCTCGCGCGGCGGGATCCCGGATCCTGAGGTGAAAGCCGAGAGGCACCCCCACCGCTTGCGCCTCCGAGCCCTTGACCGAATGCGACACAGTCTGTCGCAGGGCGCCATTATCCTCCTCGCAAATTGGCTGAAGGAGGCTTTTGATGGGCACGACGAGAAAGAAACGAACCTCAACACCCAAGGACAGCGCCGCCGCG
>PWKZ01000175.1 GCA_003559575.1 Bradymonadales bacterium
AAATCGATGCTCGACGTAGCGCTGCTACGACTGCGCTCGATTTGGCTTGTTTCCTTGCACTTGCACCCGCCTCACTCCCCTCGGTCCACGGACGCGGTGGAGGATTGAGTGAGGAATTGACAGGAGCGCGGTGGGGGTGGCACGTTGAGCGCACCCCTCCCAGGGAGTCTCCAAGAGCTTCTTGGGGGCGCAGGAGCGATTACTTCCTTTGGCGTTCGGAGAGACGATGCAGAACCGGTCGGCGTTATTGTCTCTGATATCGGCGACACTTCTCGGGTTCGCTCTGCTCGCCGCCGCGGGTTGCCGCGGCGGTGGCGGGGCCGTCCCCGAGTCCCTGCCCGCGACTCTCCCCGAGAGCGCGCTACCACCCCTGCCGCCGCTCGAGCTGGAGGAGCGGTTGGCTTCCCTGTTGCGGCCCCCGGCCGATCCGCTCAGCCTGCGGTGGAGCGCCCAGCCCGGCGATTCCTGGCAGGAGCAGATCTCGTTACAGCAGACGGTGCAGCACAGCGGCCCGGATCTGCCGCAGAGTTCGACCGAGGTGGAGCAGTCGTTTACAGTCTCCCACCGGGTCACCGGCCAAAACGACGGGGCTTTTTCCGTGGCGGCCGAATTGTCCTCTCCGGAGGTGCGCTTTGCGCCGGCGATGGCCGGGATGGAGTCACGGCTGATAGAAAAGTTGGATGGGCTTGGATACTCCTACGAGGTCGAGTCCGACGGCTCCAAGCGGGGCGCGCCTGTGTCCGGCGACGCGGTGGAGGCGGCCGGTGGGCTGGCGCGCGCGCTGCTCGCCAACCTCGAGATGAACTCGCTCGCGTTGCCCGGCGAGCCTGTCACTGTGGGTGATCGCTGGCAACGTACGCGCGAGGTGGCGTTGCCGGCCGGCGCCGGGGCGGAGGTTCCGGCGACGATTGACTCGGAGTATGTGCTCGCGGGAGTGTTGTTGCTCGACGAGCGGCGCCTGGCGGCAATCAGGGTCGAGACCATCACCACCATGCGCGGTCCGCTGGCGACGGCGCACCTGAAGGGCGAGGTGGTGGGGCGGTCGCGCGGTCACGGTCTCGTGCTGTTTGATCTCACGCTCGGGCGCCCGTGGTATTCGGAGCACTTTGCCGCCACCCACCAGCAGGTCTTGGTGAGCGACGCGGGGGAGCGCCGACTTTTGATTCAGGATCATACGCTGCGCCTGTCGAGTGAGGAGACGCAATGAAGCGTGTTCTGACCATCGCTGGTTCGGACTCCGGGGGCGGCGCCGGCATCCAGGCCGACTTGAAAGTCATCACCATCCTGGGCGGCTTTGGGATGAGCGTGATCACAGCGCTCACGGCCCAGAACACAGTTGGAGTTCAGGGCGTCCACCCGGTCCCGATCCACTTCATCGAGCTTCAGATGGAGAGTGTCCTCTGCGACATCGGCGCCGACGCCGCGAAGACCGGAATGCTGGCCAACGCCCACATCGTCACGGCGGTGGCCGACCGACTCAAGCGCCACCGGATCGCCAACCTGGTGGTCGATCCCGTCATGGTGGCCACCTCGGGAGACGTGTTGTTGGATTCGGACGCCATCCGCACGGTGGCCGACAAGCTCTTGCCATTGGCTTCAATCGTGACTCCGAACTTGCACGAGGCGGCGCTGTTGGCGGAGGACGAGGTCGTCGATAGCGCCTCGATCAAGCGCGCGGCGCGGCGAATTCATCGCCGTGGGGCGCGCCGGGTGTTGATCAAGGGCGGCCATCTCGAGGAGGGACAGGCGGTGGATCTGCTCTACGACGGTGAGCGCTATCACACCTTCAGCGCACCACGTCTGGCAAAACGGCACACCCACGGGACAGGCTGCACGCTGTCGGCGGCGATCGCCGTGTTTCTGGCGCAGGGCAACTCTCCGGTGCGCGCCGTCGGGCGGGCCAAGGAGCTCATCCAGGTGGCGATCGCCAACGGGGTGGCGCTCGGCAGCGGGACGGGGCCGACCAACCCATACGCCTGGCTCCATCGCGAGCGATCGGGGCCGGATCCAGGAGGCACGATTGGGACAGCCTCCTGAGAGCAAGCTCTCCGCCGGTGGCCGTGGCCGACTGTTCGGCGCCAGGCTGTGGTGGGGGGTGGTGGTCGCGATTCTGGCGATTCTGCTGGCGTTGCTGCTGGTCTTTGAAGGAGGCGACGGTGGGCCGTTCATCTACAACATTTTCTAGCAATCGCTGGGGCCGTGCCCTTGTCGTCGCCACGCTGACATTTCTCACGGCGGCCTGCGCGCCGGCGCGGCTCTCGGCCTCCGAGTCGCCACCCGAGGATTTCAAATCGCGGGTCGAGCGCGTCATGGACGGCGACACCCTGAGCTTTCGGGTTGATGGCCGGCGGGTCGTCGTGCGGCTCTACGGGATCGACTGCCCCGAGTCCAGGCAGGAGTCCGGCCCCGAGGCGACCGGATTTGTGCGCCGGTTCGTGGCGGATGAGATGTTGCGGGTCGAGGCCGCTTACTACGACCAGTATGGCCGGGTCGTGGGCCGGGTTCTCAAGGGGGAGCAGTGCTTGAACGAAGCGCTTGTGGCCGCCGGCTACGCCTGGGTCTGGGATCGCTATTGCACCCGCGCTTCGCTGTGTGACGAGTGGAGACGACTCGAGTCCAAGGCCCGCCGGGAGGGGCGCGGCTTGTGGGCCCACCCGCACCCCGTCGCCCCCTGGCGGTGGCGTCGTCTGAACCCCCGCAGGTAGAGGCCACCGTCGCCTCCGAATAGAGGGATCATGGCTATCATCCGTGTCGTCCTGATCGTCTTGGCGGCGATGGTGCTCTTGGGCACGATCTTTTCGCTCGTCCGGGGGCTGTCGCGGAGGACGCTCGCGCAGCGGATCCGCGCTCGCCACCTCCCGGGAGATGTTCTCCGGGTGGAGACGTGGACCAACTTCTTTGGCATCGAGTCGCTGGGATACACCCAGCTTCGGGGTAACGGCGCCTTGGTGCTCACCAAAGAGGGGCTGCACTTCCACATGCTGCTGCCGAAGCGCGAGTACGAGTTCCGGCTGGCGGAGCTGCGGGGGACCGAGATCGTTCGCGCCCACCTCGGTCGGTCGGTGGGGCGAGAGTTGTTGAAGGTCTGGTTTGAGAGGGACGGAGTGACGGATTCGGTCGCCTGGCTGGTGGCCGAGCCGGAGGCCTGGCGGGCCGCCATCGCCGCGCCTCAATCATCCACCGCGTTCCGGAAAAGGGCGGAGGATTGAGAGCGCATTGAAATCGGTGCAGGGGCGCCCTTGCGGCGAGGATCACGCCCAGAAGGCCAGGATCCCCCAGAGGGAGGCCAGAAGACTGCCCACCTGGCCGGAGAGCCAGCGACCGGCCGATCCCAGCCTGTCGGCCACATCTTTGACCCGCTCGAGCGCCCATTCGCCCAGTTGAGCGGCCACGTCGGCTATCACTTGGGCCACCTTTTGGCCGAGCGAAACGGCCAGCTCCAGGAACTCGTCGAGAGACATTCCCTGCTGCATATCGCGGACCAGGCGTCCGAACGTCTCCCAGGCTTTGTTGAGTTCGCGGACCACCGCGTAGGCCACCTTGCGCCAGCTCGGGAACCTCGCCACGAGCCAGTTGCGGACCATGACGAGCAGCTCGCCGATCAGTCGGCGCGCGCTCTTGCCCTTGATCTGCTCCCAGAGGGCCAAGGCCCACTCCGGTAAGAGCCCTCTGACGTAGTCCATCAGCCCGAAGCGCATCGCCAGATCCCACATGTCGCGGAACATCTGGACGATGTCCTCGATGGTGAGCTCGCGTGAGATGTGGAGGTAGGCCAGATAGAGCCCGGCCCCGGCGAGACCGAAGGGTGGCGGGACCGTGGCAATCATGGACAGCGGAGTGACTAGCTCACCGGCCGCGCCTGCGATACTGCCAATCTTCTCCGCGATCTCGCGCGCTTCGTCCATCTTCTGTTGCAGCTCACCCATTCCGCCGCCCTCCCCCGCGGCGGCGGCGGCGGCAAGCTCACTCGGCCCCGGCAGAGTCGGCCCCCCCTCGGTCGGACCGGGGTCGTGGGCGGCGTCGTACTCGGACAAGGACGGGGGCGCGGTGGCGCCGGCCGTGGCGCGCGTCGCGCCGGCGGCCGTCTTCCTCTTGGGCGGCGCCGCGCCCTCCTTGGGTGCCTGTGGCTCGTCGCCCCACGAGTAGGTGGCGCTCCAGGTGTAGCTGAACAGCTCGCCGAGCGGAATGCTCCAGGTCTCGATATCGTAGGGCCAGCGTTTGCCCATAAGCTCGGCGTAGAGCTGGGGGGTCAAGATCAGATCGGCGTTGCCGACGACCTCCAGCCCCACGCTGAGTTCACCGCTGAACCCTCGCTCGTCGCCTCGCAAGAGCGCCTGGGGGGCCAGCCCGAGGTCGGCCAGCAGCGCCACCTCGCCTTGCAGCGCGAGCCCCGCGCTGGCCACTCCGCCCGCGCCAAGGCCCATGCTGAAGTAAGGTACGAGGGCGGCGCGGAAGGTCAGGCCGGTGTCGAGATCGGCGGTGGTCGTGAACTCGGGGACGCTCGTCTCCATCGGCCGGAAGTTTTCGATGGCCACGGCCGCAGTCAGCAGCAGCGGGTCCATGGACAATTTCATGCCGGCCATGGCCCCGAGGCCGACGGCCACCGGGACCGGCCCCGCCGCGAAGGTCTGATTGACCGCAAAGAGCTGCTGCTTCAAGGCGAACAGGTCGCGCCCCTCTATTATCTCGACGTCGGTGGCGCGGATTTCGCCGCTCAAGGTGGGGTTGAGCGTTTGATCGACCTGGACGCCGAGCTTGCCGCCCAGCACTTTGTTCATCTGATAGTCGATCTCGCCTTCGATGTTGAGCGTGTCGTCTTCGTTGTACTCAACCGCCACCGTGCCCGTCATGGAGCGGTCCTTCGCGGGGTCGTCGAGGAGCGTGAAGTCAAGCTCTCCCCGCCCGCTGTACTTGTCGCCATCGCCACGGTTCGACCAGCACACCTCGAACGTCCCCGCCATCTCGTGCAACGGGAGCACCACTATCTTGCCGCTGCCGCCGGCCTCCACGAGCAAGTTGTCCTCGACGGTGGCCGTGCCGGTTATCTCGCTCAGCACCACCTGGCCGTCGAGGAGCTCGAAGGGGCGGACGATGGTCGCGATCCCTGAGGCCTTGACTATCTTGTTCCGCACTGCGTCATAGCGGCCCTCACCCGTGATCCCGACGAGCGGCTGCCCATCGGCGAAGAGTTCGAGGCTCAGGGTGCCGGCGAGACGGTCGAGTTCATTGGCGGTTACCGTGCCACGGCCGCCCGAGTCCTCGAGGAAGCGGATCTTGCTCGTGCCGCTCAGCTCGAAGTCCACGTCACGCCCCAGACGGACCTCGCCCTCGCCGGAGAACTCCTTGCTCGTGGCCTCATAAACGCCGGTCGCGTGACCAACGATGAGGGGCGTGGGGTGACCGTCCCTGACCATGAACGGCACGCGCCCCGTGACCTTGTCGATTGCGTTTTGTTCGATATGCGCCGTCGCGCCGATCCCCTCGGCGAGCCAGAATTCGTAGCCGTCAAGCTCGGAGAGCCTCGTGGCACGAGTGACGGTGGCGTCGCCGGCGCCGGTGAAGCCGGTTCCTCCGGCGGCGTCGAATGTCCCCGCCAGATCGATCATCAAATAAGTGCCTTGCTCATCGTCGAGGCGCAACTTGATCGCGCCGCCGACGTTTTGGAGCCGATTGTCGCTCACGGTGGCCTCGGCGCCCGCGCCGGCGCACAAGAAGAGACGCTGTCCGGCGAATTCGGCGAGCAGTTGCGCGCGTAACACCTCGGCGGTGCCGGTGCCGGAGAGGCGCTCACCCGGGATGTCGTAATCGGCCCGGGCCTTGATCTCGATGAGCGCGCCTTCGGAGTCGTCGAGGCGCAACGTTACCTGTCCGCCCACCCGGCTGACCTCGTCGCCTTCCAGTGTCGCGTGCGCTCCGCTCCCGGGCTCGACGAACAACGAATACTCACCGACGTCGGCCACGTGGAGCTCGCGGAGCAAGTCCACCGCACCGGTGCCGCTCATCCCGCCGGCCTCGTCGTAGTCGGCCGTCAGCGCCACGCGCACGAGCGGGCCGTCCAGATCCTCGAGCCGCACCCTGATGGTCCCGCCAAGCTCGGCGAGGCTGTTGTCGTGAAAGCACGCCCTGCCGCCGCTGCCCGGCTCCAAATACAGCAAGAGCCCGTCTTCGGTGCCGAGCCAGAGCTTCTCACGGGTGACCTCAATCTCGCCGCTCCCCTCGAAGATGTGCTCGCCCCGAGGATCGAGCTCGGTGTTCAGCGCCGCGCTCATGAACTCGCCCTCGTGGTCTTCGACCGCCAGCACGATCTCCGCTTCGACCGTTTGGAGTTCGCCCTCCTCCATCGCGGCGCCAAGCCCGGAGCCCTCTCGGACAACGAAGATGAGATCCGCCTCGCCGTCTCTCGTCGCTCCAGGGTACCTGAGGTCGCGCGCGGTCCTGAGCGCCGCCTCACCCGAGACGGCCCAACCATCACTCTCGTCGGCCGCAATCGCCGCGCCGTTTAGCCACCCCTCGAGCAGGGCGCCCTCCCGATCATGTAGCTCGAACAGGAGATCGGTGGCCTGTATCCGAGTCAAACGGTTTTGGTCGATCTCCACCTCGCCCATGAGGGCCTTTAGCAGCACGCCGGTCCGTTGCAGCTCTAGCTCGTCGGTGAGTTCGATTTGTCCTTTGCCGGTCAGGTGGTTGGCGGCGAGGTCGTATCGGCAACCCACAGAGAGTTCGAAGGACGGCATGGTGACGAGCGCGTTGGCCTCCACTTCCTCGAGCACGCCCTTGGTGATTGCGACGCTCAGCTCGCCGTCCGAGAGCCTCATCTCGTCGAGGACAAGCTCCCCGGTCTGGGCCAGTGTGCCGCGCATCGACCAGTTGTCTCCTGGGAACTCGTAGCGGCCGGAGATGGAGGCCGCGAAGCTGTCGCGGACCGCCAGACGGACGTCGCCGGTCAGCTCGACGCTCCCGGCGTCGCGGTGGTATTCACCTCCGACGGAGGCCGCCTCGAGGAACACCTCGTCGCTCACCTGGATCGGCTCGGCGAGCTGCAGTGTGGCGCTCCCGGAGAGACTGTCGTCCAAGAACGCGGCGGCGATGACCAGGGTCCCCACCTCCGCAATTTCGGCGCGGAGTTCGCCCTGCCCGGACAGCGATCCGTTCTCGTCGAGCGTCACACTGAGGTGTCCTTCGGTGAGCGAGAGCTGCTCGCTCAAAGTCAATTGTTCGGCCGTCAGGGTCGCTCGGCCGCTTATGCCGCGTGTCCCGATCACCAGGTCGATCTCACCGTCGAGCAGTCCGGCCGCCTGGAACGGGATGCCGCGGAGATGCGTCTCGACGTTGCCGCCGCGATCAATGGCCAATGTGACTCCGCGCATCAAGATGTGATCGCCTGAGCGGATGTCCACCAGCAATTCGCCGCCCGAGAGCCTCCACTGATCGTCGAATTGGAGGCGTGCCCGGGTCATGAACAGGCCGTCGAAGAGCGTCTCGTTGATCAGGATCTGAACCGCGGGCGCCTGAGGGCCGGCGGGGATCGGGAGTGTCAGTGTTCTGCCGCCGAGATTGAGTTTGACGTGAGTCGGTGGTTCGAGGGCCGTGTCGTGGCTCTCGGCGGCGCCCGTGTCGGCGGCGATGGCCTGGGGGGGCAGGGATTGGGCCGGCAAATCGAACGCCTCGCCGGCGCCGAAAGCCTGTCCAATGCGCGCCGCTTCGGCCTCGGCCGCCGGGCGGGAGACGCGCCCGGGCACGTTATCTCCGGGGCCGCCGAGCTGGGCCACATGCGTCATCTCGTGGGCGAGCAGCGCGCGCCCTTCGCGGGTGGTGGGGTCGAAAGAGTCGGGGTCGAGGTAGACCCGCCCGGCGTCCATGAGCCCGCGCGCGCCGCGGGCCCCGGTGCGCCGCCGCGCGTCGTCGTCCGCCCGCACGTCGACGCGGTTGGCCGGAAGATCCAGGCGTCGCGCCAGATCTTCCACCAGCGCCCTGGTGGCGGTGGCCGTGGCCCTGTTTTCATGGCCGATGCGCGCGGCCAGGCCCTGGGCCTCCGTCGCGGGATGACCCCCGCGGCGGGTGACCCGCGCGAGAAATGAGGTGCCGAAGCATGACTCGAGGTGGTGGAGGAGGGCTTCGTGCTCGCGTGTCGAGAGTAGCCCGTTATCTTCTTGTTCTGCCAGGTAGCGCCCGATCTGCGCGGGCTCAGTGGCGAAGTCGCGCGCGAGCCGTTCGATCTGCTCGAAAAGCAGGAGCCGGCGTTGGCGCGCCAGTCGGTCGCTGTCGCGCTGGTCCTGTCGGAGGTGGTGCAGGTCGGCTGTGAGATGCCCGTCGGAGTGCGGCATGCTCAAAGTGGCCCCCAACTGTCAATCCATCCCCGCAAAAAAAAAGGTCCCGCGCCCCGGAGCCTACCACTCGTCGAGCACTTCGCCGAGGTTGCTCACCACGCGAAAGTGTCTCTCCGAACCATGCAGTGAGACAATGACACCGTGGAGGCTGTCCTCGGCTCGAGCGATATACCAGCGCTCGGGGTCGGCGGTGCGCGTCCACACGCCCCACGCGCCGTCACCAACGTAGACCACGCCCTCGGGGTGCACTTCTCCCGCGAGGATCGGGTGGGTGCGCTTATAGGTGTGATCGTGTCCCTCGAAGGCGTATTTGACCCCATGTTCCTCGAAGAGCGGCGCCCAGTTCTCGCGGACGAGTGTCGAGACTCGCCCGCTCTTGTTGCGGTACGAGGGGTATGCCGGGACATGGTAAAACGGGAATACATGCGGTACGCCGGCATCGGCGCGCTCCTCCAGCACACCGGCGAGCCATTCGGTCTGCGCCCCTTCAACAGGGTTTGTGTGCTCGGTGTCCAGGGCGATTAGTGTCATGTAGTCGCCGAAATCAAGCACGTTGTAGCCGGGCTGGCCGGGGAAGGCGAATAGAGCGTAGAAGTAGGGCGCGACGCTCTCGCGCCAGTCATCGGTTTGAGCGGCGTCGTCGTGGTTGGCGTAATAGCCGTCGAGCACTTCGTGGTTGCCGATGGCCACCAAAATGGGTACGACGCGCCCATCCTCGTTGATGAGCGTGTTTCGATTAGTCTCGAACCAGTAGTCCCAGAGGTGAGCGCGCTCCGGCTCCCCGTCATCCATGGCGAGATCGCCGGCCCATATGACGAAGTCCGGATTGTACTCCATCACGGCCTTGTTCATGGTCTCGAGGAAGACCGCCCAGTGCATGGTATCGCCCCCCGCGGCGAACACCAACGGCTCATCGTCTATGTCACCGGGCATGGTCGTGAACTTGTAGCGGCGCTCGAATTCCCCCATGCGAAAGCGGTACTCGGTCCCCGGTCGCAGGCCGTCGAGCGAGACCCGATGGATGCTGCGTTCGGAGTGGGGGGACGCGTGTTGCTCCGCCTGTGCCGAGTGCTGCCAGCCTTCGGCCCCGACCTCCTTGTAGCAAAAGCTCCGCAGCGCGTCGTCGTCGGGTCCGACGTGCCAGTCTATTATTACCGTGGTCGTCGGATCTTTTCTCCACGTCGCCATCACAGCGAGAGGCTCCTCGGCCGTCGGCTCCGGGCAATCGGCGAACTCGGGCGCCTGGGCATCCTCGGTCTCCGGTTCACGGCTGTCGTCGGGCACGGGTTCATGGCTGTCCTCGGGTACGGGTTCATGGCTGTCCTCGGGCGCCGGTTCACGGCTGTCCTCGGGCGCCGGTTCACGGCTGTCCTCTGTCGGTTGCTCTTTCTTGTCGCCGCAGCCGAGCGGTGGCGCAAGAATCAACATGGCCCCGAGTCCGGCCAATAGGTATCGGGTTACGGTTCGTGTCCTCCAAGTGCATGACATCTTTAACCTCGCTAATGATCCGAACCGGGGTTCGGAGCCGTACCGGCCGTACCGGCCCAAGTGGCACCAGGCCGGGGCGCCGTCCAACCAAATCGAACCCAGCATACCGCAACGTCACCCTCGTTTCACTCTTTGGATCATCCAGGGCCGTGGTGTATCCTCGACAGCGAACCCCGACGCGGCACGCCAAGACTTGCCGCGCTTTTTTTGTGGGCGCGGCATGAGTTTTCTTGATGAAGGAGGAGGGGAGGTCGCTTATGCCGGTGGCCGCATGAAGCTGCTCACGTGGAATATCCGCCTCTGCCGCGACTCCTCGATTGCGGAGGTCGCGGGCGCGATAAGGCGTGTGGGAGCGGACCTCGTCGTGTTGCAAGAGGTCGGCCGCGACTGGGTGATGGGGGCGCCGGGCGACCAGACTCACGATTTGGCGCAGCGCGCGGGGTATCCGCATAGCCGCTTCTTCCCGGCGCTGTTCACCGATCCCTCGGCGCCGGTGCCGTTCGCCGAGCGACTCTACCCCATGGCGGAGGCGCCGGCCGAGGCCGTCGGCTTGCCGCGCTACGGCATCGCGTTGCTCTCGCGCCGGCCCTTTTGCGAGACCGGTAGTATTCCCTTGCCGCGCGAGCGGGATGAACCGCGGATCCTGGCGTGGGCCGTCCTGCCGGGGGTGACGGTCTTCCTGACCCACCTGTCGGTGTTGCCGGGCGAGCGTGAGGCGCAGGCGCAGGCGGTCCTCGAGCGGATCACGGCGACTCCGGGGCCCGTCCTGTTACTCGGCGATCTGAATGACATCCAAGGCTCAGCGGCGCTCGCCATTCTCGGCCGCGCCCTCGAGGTGCGCGGTATCGAAGGCGGTCCGAGCTACCCAGCGGCGTCTCCGCGGGCGCGAATCGACCATGTGCTCGCCGGTCCGCGCGCCACACCGGAGGACGCCTCGCCCTGGCGAGTCGTGACACCGGCCACGCCGCTCGTCATTGCGGGGTCCGATCATTTGCCGGTGTACGCCGTCTGTGAGCTAAAGGCGCGGCGGGCGGGCGGCCCTGTGGCAGATCTTGCGCGGGCCGCCCAGGAGTATGCCCGCTGCACCGGGCGGCGCCTCCCCGAGGAGCGGCTGGCGGTCGGTCGCGCGCCCGCGAGGTGGCTGTACCGGCGTTTCGTCGCCGCGGCGCCACGGGTGGACCTCGGGGGTGGGGCCGGCGAGTGGATGGCGCTCGAATTGGGGCTCAAACCGATGGTGCGCGAGATCGTGCCGGCCGCGACCCTCTCGCGGCATGCGGCGCGCTGTCGGGCGGCGGGGTTCTTGACCGAGGTCGCCCCTTTGGTTTCGGTGGAGGACGGCCGCGAAGGGCTCGTCACTACGAGCGGCGCCACGAGTGACGGCGGGCGGAGTGAGGATCGGATCGTCTTCATCGGGCGCGATGCGGCGATGCTCGCGCGCGCGACCGATTTGGAGCGACAGCTCGCGGCCCCCATCGACATCGCCACGTGGCGCGAGCTGACCGTCGAGCTTGGGGCCTTGCTCGGCTACCCCGCGTGCTGTTGTCGAGCGTTCGCCGCGCTCTCCGGGTTCGAGCGCAACAAAACCGCGATCCGCGCGAGCGCGGCGCGCTCCGAAGTGTTCGATCCACGGCTCAACAACTTACAGCTCACGACATTTCACTTCATCGGCTGGTTCCCCTGCCGTTACGATTGCGCGGCCTCCCTCGCGTTCGCCGAGCCCCTGCGGGCCCATCTGGCCCGGACGAGACCCGACGCACACAACACTCTCATGCGCGCGCTCGCGATGCCGCGCCTCTATTTCGATGATCGGCGACAGCTCGTCTTCGACGCGCGAGCGCGCGCCGCGCACGAGGTGCGTTACGAGCGGGTCTACACTCCGTACGCGTTCGATCGGCGGCGCGAGTGGGCGGCGTTCGAGTGGGTCTTCTACGTGGATGTCGGCGCGCCCTTCGCGGCCACCGCGGCCGCCCGGAGGAGAGAGGACGGGTGGTGGCCGGAGGGCGGCACGGCGCCGGCCGTGGGCGTGGATGAAGCGGTCTGGCTGCCGTTCGGGCCGCGGTGTTCATGATTACCCGGGCCGGCCCGTGCCGCTGATCCGACCGGGGCTACAGGTCGACCGTACACAGGATTGGTCGGTGGTCGAAGTAGGTGCTGCCTTCGGAGAGGGGGGCCGATGTGCCCTCGGTCTCGCCCAGCACCACGCACGAGCCGGTCAGAGAGTCGGAGATCACATGGTCCAGCTTCATGAAGGTGTAAGGATGGGTGTCAGGCCCTTCCCTGTCCGCTGACGACAGGTACTGGAAGGCTTTGCCTTCGCCGACGTGTTCTTTCCAGTAGGCGACGCTCTTGTCGGTTTGGGGGCACATCAAGAAGGGGTCCATGTTCATGTCTCCCATGACCAAGTTGTGCTCTCCGAAGGCGGCGGGCCGGCCGTCGCCGCGGTCTTCGAAGATCTGCCGAAATTGAGCTTCGCGGCACTCCTGGGCGAGGAGCGCCGTGGCGTGGACATTGACCACCGCGATGGATGTCCCGTCGCCGAGGTGAACCACGCCGGTGGCGACACGAGCGCCGCTGGTGCATTCGTTCGGCGGACGCATTCCATCCAAGACTCCGATCTCCAGATCGTCTTCTACACCCTCGAGCGTGGCGACCGTTCGGAGGACCGCAACGCAGTTTTCAGGCCGCCCCGGGGCGCAGGCGAGGTCGTAATCGGGCCCTACGATCCTGCGCGCCGTGATCTCGCCTCCCGGGTGCCAGGCGTCGCACGGGAATGTGTCGCCTTGGCAGACGATTGCCGGCGTCTCATCATCTGGATCTTGCTCGGTGGGGCAGAGCTCTTCGCAATCGGGGTCGTAAAAAACCTCCTGGAAAGCGATGACGTCGGGTTTCAGCGCGTCGATCATTTCGCGCACCGCCAATTGGGCCGGAACCCAGGCGAGATTGTCACTGAAATACGACGCGTTGAGATCCGCCAGCTCGTCGCTGTAGCCGTCGGGATCCGTCCGGTGGGGTAGTCTGTTCGTCGTCCCGACGTTGAACGACATTACCGTGAGAGGGAAGGGCGACTCGAGATCGACCGCGTCGGGAATTGACGCGTCGTCGTGCGGCCCAAGGACGTCCCCGGCCTCCTGAGTTGCCGTGCAGCCGACGAGCGCGAGGAAGAGTGTTTTAAAAAATAGGTACTTCATCCATGGGGTCTCCCGGCGAGGACAAATGATTCAAACACGCCGGGGGGGGATGATAATGTAATGAGCCGCCCTTTTTCAATCCCCGTCAGCCGTCAGCTATCAGCCTGGTTACTGGAATCGTAAACCCTGAGCTGATAGCTAACCGGCGACTCCGGCTTTGCCGGATGGGGACTGTCTAGTGTTTACCCATGAAGGATTGGAGCGGGAGAGGGGGGGGAGCCGCCGGGGCAATGGTTCCAAGGCAGGGAGGGACGTACAACCACCTTAAAATTGCCCCGGCGGCACTCGGTTAAACTCCTCACATTTCCTCTTCGGGCAGCAGCACAGCGTCGATGACATGGATGACGCCGTTGCCGGCCTCGATGTCGGCCTGGATCACCAGGGCGCCGTCGATATACACGTCACCGTCGTCCAGGGTGACGGTCAGGTTGTCGCCGAGGAGCGTCTCGATCTCGGTCATCCCCAGGATGTCGGCG
>PWKZ01000298.1 GCA_003559575.1 Bradymonadales bacterium
CCTCCACACGCTCGCTCCTCAGAACGAACCGACGATTATGGCCCCCGCCATAATCGTCGGCCCATCCTGGTATTCGCGCGCGGATTCACGCACATCTGCGGCGTCACCTGCACCGAATTAGTGCTCGACTTAAGCGCTGCTACGCCTCCGCCTGAGAACGGTTTGTTTCCTTGCACATGCACGCGCCTCCACACGCTCGCTCCTCAGAACGAACCGACGATTATGGGCAGCTGCGTCGGCTGGCTTTTCGCTGATTGTTTTTCTACAATCCGGGTGGTCGACTCACGGAGTGTTCATGCAGCAGGTGTTAGGGCTCGGCACCATTGTTTTGATTGTGATTTGTGTCGCGCGCGCCCTGTTCTCCATTCGTGCGCGAGCGGATAGCCGGTGGCCCTGGGGATGGCTCGCCGGTCTCATTGGGCTTCAGGGGATCCTTCACTGGTATACGGCCCCCTTTTTGGCCGATATCGAGCCGAGCACCTTGATGCTGGTCTCCGAGGAGACCCTCCGATTCTCCCTCGTCTGGAGGGCTTTTCTGGGTCTCCCGCCGCGCGTGATCCACGTCTCGGAGTTGGCGTTCATAAACAACATCATCGGGACGCTGATGTTGCTCCCGCTGCTCTCTTTCTTGCTCAACTTCTGGCGCGACGCGCGCACCGCGCTGGTTTCCCTCACTTTTGCTGTGTTTGCCGTGGTGCCGCTCAAATACATGAGCTCCGAGGGGCAGTTTGCGCTCTTTGTCTTTTGCGGCGTGGCGGCGGCCGACAGGTTTCTCAGCTGGCTTGAAACTGAGCGGCGCCTCGATCTGTGCTTGGCGGCGATTTGTGTGAGTTTTGCGGTCAACCTGCGCCCCGAAGGAGTCTTGGCTTCGATGGCGGTCGCGCTACTCGTCTTCTCGCGACCCACCCGGCTGAGGGCGCTTTTGCGCCCGCTCAACCTCGTGGTAATCGTCCTGCCCGCGACGCTCTTTGCGCTCGAGCCCTTTTTGAGTTTGCTCAGTGAAGCGGCGGGAGGCGAGGGGCTTGCATGGTTTGCGTTGAATCCCCTGTTCTACCTGGCATTTACCTTTGCGATAGCCCCTATCAGGTTTCCCTTTGCGGAGATGCTTTTCGTGAACGTGCTGGCGATCGCGCTTGCCGTGATCGTGTTCTCGGCGACCATCATCGTTGTGTGGCGGCGGCCCCTGTTGCGCTCTCGGTTGCTGCTGTTGGCGGGGATGACGGTGGCCGTCTCTTTTGGAATGATCAGAGAAGTGACGGTCGCCAGCGAGCGTTACCTCTTGATGGCGTTGCTGTTTCAGGCCGCCTTCGCCGGCGCTGTCCTCCACCACGCCGTTTCGGTGGTGGGCCGCAATTGGCTCTCGTGGCGGCGCGCGATCGCGCAAGTGGTCGTTTGCGCCGTGGTGTTGGCGACAGCTTTCTCGCTTGAAGCGAGAATCTTGACCAAGAAGTGGCCTCATACGGTCGAGTACGAATTCGCACTCCGGGTGTTGCCCGAGATCCCTGATGGGGCGGTTATCTTGGCCGATCTTTTTTGGGAGCGGGAGGCGGGTCTGGAATTTCACGAGGATAAGCTCTCCAGGTTGGTCGGCAAGAGCCACGAGTGGCTGGATCTCAAGGAACCTGGAAGCCTCACCCGCGACGGTGATTTGTTTCTCTACGTCGGGGGGAGCTGCAGGATCAGGCAGAGGTCCGGGCAGGGCTTTCTCCACCGCGAGACATTCACTGAACTCTATCCGAAGTGCCGGGCCGCCCTCGAGGCGCTTCGCGATGACCGTCGCGAGGTCGAGCTGCTCTTCAGCATAAAAGCGCGCGGGACCTCGTTCCTCGGTGATGAGCCGGTGGCCGACAAGATCCCTCTCGAGTGGTATCGAGTGGGTCCCGCGCGGCCGTCAGAGTCGCCTGCGGTGGGCGCGGGCGAGGAGCGCTGAGCACAACGGCGCGCGAATCGGTGCCAAGGAGGCGAGCGTGAACGCCAGCAGCACTCCCCAGAGGGCCACATGTCTTCCGGGCAGCAGTGGTTCGGGGTGTCTGGCGCTCTTGCGGCTCTCCAATGACGCTTCCGCGGCGGCCGGTCCATTGACGCAAGCGAGCATATCGGCCATGAGCCGGGGGTCTTGAAAAGAATGCGGGGGGGCGCCGGTCGCGATAGTGAGCGCACCCGGCTCGCGGTCCACTACCGTCGGCAGCGGCAAGGGGGTCTCGGTCGATCGGCATGAGGTGGAGTGAAGCTCCCAGGCGACGGTCAGCTCGCCGTCCTTGGAGGTGTCTCCCTCCCGAAGCGCGAGCCGAGTGGCCGGAAATGCGTTGCCATCGCCGATCCCCGTGGCCGCCAGGAACGCCCCGGCGCAAGGGTAGGCGGCCGTTTTCGCCGGCAGCGTGAGATCGCGCGGTCCCGTGTCTCGCTCCGCCTTGATGGGGGCGCGCACCAGGAGATATTGGGGTGAGGAGTCGGCTCTGTCGTCCTGGACTGCGACTCGCAGAAAGAGCTTACTCGATAAGCGCCCGCGATCCTGGGGATGGGAGTCGTAGCGCGCTTCCCGTCGGACCAGCTTGCAACGGCACCCGTCTTGCTCACGCTTTGGGAAGAAGTTGCACGCCACGAACTCACTCCATCGTATACTAGAGGTATAGCGCCGGACAGCCACCACGGTCTCTCGTCTCTCGCGTACGATTTCAAACCCATCCGGCTGAGACGCGGGCAGGTCCTCCGGGTGGGCGACGATGACTTCGAGGTCTTTGGCGCTCTCGCCTCCGCCCTGATGGTCCGCCAGCAGACGCTCGGACATCGCGAGCGCCTCACGGATCGGGCCTGCCCGTATCTTGTCGTTACCTTGCAAACGCTCGGCGACGTCATGCAGAGTCCACCCCTTCTCGCCCAAGTGGGTGGCGATTGCCCGGACGTCATGGAGGGTCAGTGGTATCGTCGGTTCGTCGGGGCAAGGGCCAGCGCCCTCGGCGCGCCTGTCGGAGACGAACAGGTGAACCTGGAATAGCGCCGCCGCGGCGAGCGCTACAACGGCCGCGCGGGGAGTGAGGCGCCGCGCGCGTTCGAACCACTGCGCTTGAAGAGGGCGGCTGAAGGGTCGCCCGGCGGCGATCATACGGCCCAGCCGCTGGAGCGTGAGAGCCAGCAGGAGGCTCAGGCCGGGGCTCAAAGCGAGGCCGTAGCGGCTCTGCTCGCTATGAGCGACATCGAGCACTGTCAGGAGCAGGTAGAAAGGGAGGTGGGTTATCAAGAAGAACAAAGAGCTGCGGCGGGAGAGAGGCGCGCCTGGAGCCCTGATGCATATCAGGACGGCGACCATGAGCACGAGCGGAGGCAGGCAGCGCGCGATGATCGGCATCACGCCGCCCGCGAACCGTGCGTGGTCGGGACCGCCTCCCGTCGGCCCCCAGAGCCACTGGGCGTGATCCAACACGATGGTGGCGGACGAGAGCTGA
>PWKZ01000196.1 GCA_003559575.1 Bradymonadales bacterium
AATGCGAGGCTACCTTGGCGACCAATGAAACACGGCTCTCGCCTCTTAGAGCCGTACTGCAAAACCTGGAGCCGCGAAGCGACGAAGTGATCGGTGACTTTTACAATCGCTTGTTTGCCGCGCGGCCCGAATACAAGGCGCTGTTCGAATCCACCGATTGGCCCAAACAGCGCCGAATGCTCCTCGGATCGCTTGTACTGGCGCTTGAAAACCTGGAGGAGCCCGAGGCGGTGCGCGAGACTCTGCGCGGGTTCGGCCGCACCCACGAGCCGTTCAAGCTGTCTCTCGCCGACTATCGGCAATTCGGCGCGCTCCTGCGGGACACCTTGGCCGAACACTCCGGAGACGCATGGACTCCAGAGGTGGAGAAGGCGTGGTGGGCGGCCTACGACGAGCTGCTCGAGACGATGTTCCCAAGCGGCTTGTAACGAATTCGGTGCGGCTGACAGGCCCGCTCTCCCAGGCGCCCCTTGCGATCGCGCTCATACTCCTCGTAGTTGCCCTCGAACCACACCGCCCGGCTGTCTCCCTCGAACGCCAGGATGTGAGTCGCGATGCGATCCAGGAACCAGCGATCATGGCTGACGACCACGACACAGCCGGCAAAGCTCAAGAGCGCGTCCTCGAGGGCTCTCAGGGTGTCGACGTCGAGATCGTTGGTGGGCTCGTCGAGCAGCAGCAGGTTGCCGCCGCTCTTCAAAAGCTTGGCGAGGTGCACGCGGTTGCGCTCGCCGCCGGAGAGATACTTGAGCTGCTTTTGTTGATCGCCGCCCCGGAAGTTGAACCATGAGCAGTAGGCGCGCGAGTTGACCCGGCGCGCCCCGAGCTCCAGCACCTCTGATCCGCCGGAGATCTCCTCCCAGACGGTGTTCTCGCCATCCAGGGCGTCCCGGAGCTGATCGACATACGCCGGGACCACCGTCTCGCCGATCCGCAGCGTGCCGCGATCGGGGCGCTCCCTGCCGGTTATCATGTTCAAGACCGTGGTCTTGCCGGCGCCGTTAGGACCGATGACGCCGACGATCCCGCCGGGTGGCAAGCGAAACGAGAGCTCCTCGAAAAGCAGCCTCTCCCCGTAGGCTTTCATTAGCCCTTCGGCCTCCACGACCAGATCGCCCAGGCGTGGGCCCGGGGGGATGGTTATCTCCAGCTCGGAGGCGCTCTTGGATCGCTCATCACCAAGCAGGGACTCATAGGACTTGACGCGCGCCTTGGATTTGGCCTGACGCGCCCGCGGCGCCATCCGAATCCACTCCAGCTCGCGCTCGAGGGTCCGTTGACGAGCACTCTCCTGCTTCTGCTCCTGCGCCAGGCGGGCGCGCTTTTGCTCGAGCCATCCGCTGTAGTTGCCCTGCCAGGGGAGCCCCTCGCCGCGGTCGAGCTCCAGAATCCACCCCGCCACGTTGTCCAGGAAGTAGCGATCATGGGTAATGGCGACGACGGTGCCCGGATACTCCTGCAGATGGCGTTCGAGCCACGCCACGGATTCGGCGTCGAGGTGGTTGGTGGGTTCGTCGAGCAGCAGAAGATCGGGCCGCTCGAGCAGGACTCGGCAGAGGGCCACCCGCCGCCGCTCGCCGCCCGACAGAAGGGTCACGTCGGCGTCGCCCGGCGGGAGGCGCAGCGCGTCCATGGCTATTTCGAGCTGCCGGTCGAGCTCCCAGCCGTTGCAGGCGTCGATGCGATCCTGGAGCGCCCCTTGCTCCTCCACCAGGGCGTCCATCTCGTCGGAATCGAGATCTTCGCCAAACCGCGCGCTCACCTCGTCGAACCGCTCGAGCAGCGCGCGGATCGGGCGCACGGCCTCCTCGACATTACCCCGCACGTCCAGCGCGGGATCCAGCTCGGGCTCCTGCGCGAGATAGCCGGTCCTCACGCCGGGCATCGCCCACGCCTCACCAAGAAAGTCGTTGTCCACTCCGGCCATGATGCGCAGCAGAGTGCTTTTGCCGGATCCGTTGCTCCCGATGACGCCGATCTTGGCCCCGGGCAAAAACGACAGCCAGATATCTCTCAAGATCTCCCGGTTGCCGTCGACGATCTTCCGCAACCCCTTCATAACATAGACGTACTGCTGTGCCATTCTTCAGTCCTATCTGTCGCACCGCGCGCCGGGCTCGAGCAGTGGGCCGCGCGCGGTGGCTCGGGTGCTCAAATAGCCGCCCCAAGAAGCGAGCTCCAAGCGCTTCAGGAGGAACCCGAGAGATCGCAGCTTTGTGTCCAGGGGTCAACCAATGCTATTGTCCGTCGCGGGCCGGGATGGCGAAATAGGTAGACGCAAGGGACTTAAAATCCCTCGGCCGATAGGCCATGCGGGTTCGATTCCCGCTCCCGGCATACTGAAATCATTGAGACTCCCCCACCGAACAGCCGCTCGCAAGCCCTCCGACTTTGGCACCATTTAGCCCCATTTTGAGCCGTTTTCGAGGGATCAATGTAGCAAATAATGTAGCAGGATCCGGCAGCCCAAAACGGGCGTTTTGGCGCGTGGCGGAGCCGCGTCTGGCGAGCCGCGCGGGGGAGTTTGGCGGGATACGGGGAGCTATTACCGGCTGGTTCAGAAAGCTACGGTTTCAGGTGTGCGGTTACATCAACGTTCGGTTTAAGCTCGGAAGGACTCGAAACCCCATCGCAGTTGTACCGACTTCTTTGGAAAGGCCCTAATTCCCCATCAAACCGAGCACCGCTACCCGGTGTGCCCGCTACCCGGTGTGCCTGGCACCTCGCGCGGGCAGGTCTGCTTAGTCTCCACACAAAACCAGCGCGGCTTGCGTACCAGCACCCTGGCTGCGCGATCTCCCCCGTCTGGCCCCCAAAGACGCGCCGCACTCGCTGCCAGGCTGCTCACACAGTCCCATCGAATGCTGCCTACTCCAGCCGCGGGGTGACCGCCTTCTTGCCGGTGACTATGTCTCCACACGAGAAAAGGACGAGCTCGTCGCAGATCTCGTCCGCGGCTGTAGGGCTGTCCGAGTCACTTTCGCCGTACCCTCCGAGAATGATCGGAACATTACGCCATCCGGTCCGCCAGACGATACCGTACCCGAATTCGCTCTGCCGATAGCGTCTATGGAGCGTCCTCCTGGCAGCGTCGACGTCTTCGCCTTTAGGACACAGGACATCCAATCGGATGCGGCAAGGACGCGGTTCCTCTCTGAGCAGCGTCGCCACCTCGTCCAGCCAGGGGCGCACCCGCCAATTGGCCTCAGGTCCGAAACAACGCAAGAGGGTATGCACGGGAAGTAGCAGTGCCACCGCCAGCGCAACGACCACCGCGGAGCGCCGGGTGCGCTTCAGGCGGAGGATGACGAGCCGCCCGAGTAGTGGCGCCAGCCAGGCAAAAGAGAGGACCACATAGTAGGGCGCGAAGTTGCGTGTGTTGGTGAGAAACGGGAGGAGGCAGACCCCCCCGAGAAGCAGGGCGAAGCGGCCCGCC
>PWKZ01000281.1 GCA_003559575.1 Bradymonadales bacterium
ACGACGTCGCCCGTCAACGCCGACACCATGGGGCCACTCGGGAGCTCCTCCTCGCACTCCAACAGCCGCGCGCGCACGGTGCCCTCGGCCGGCGGCGGGAGAGGACAGGGGGGCGCGGGGGTGGGGTCGAGCCCATCGTCGGCAGCACACCCAGTCAGGGCGATGAGGCACCCGAAAAGAAGCGCCGGCACAGCACCGCGAACCAACTGCGAGAAGCTATGCCAAAGCCCCGAGCGCATGAAACCGGACGATGTGATCTCCATTTCTGAACTCCTTCCGATCCCCTCGCCGCGCGCCATGAACAAAAGAGAGGCGATGATGGGTTTTGCCGACACAGCGCTCTTGAGCCGCCCCCTAAAGGGGCAGGCGCGGTGCCGCGAGGGCTTGTGACAGTATCCTCCTCCGAGGCCGATTTTCAAGGGCCCACCAAGACGACTTTTGCGGTTGCCCTGCGAAGCGATTTGGGCTGCTCCCTAATTCCCCACCTGCAGCGGCATTCGCGCGTCGCTACGAGGCCATCTGCGGCGTCACCTGCAGAAGAATTAGTGCTCGACGTAGGCGCCGCGTTGGCCTCCGCCTAATTCGGCTTGCTTCCTTGCAGCTCACCCCGTTTCGACGCGCTCGGTGCTCGGTTTGATGGGGAATTAGGGCTGCTCTCGAGTAGTGGGGTACTATCAATCTCTCCACTCAACCCCCGACGGTTGTTCCCAGTCGGGAGGGAGGCGGTTTCGTGAGGTTTTTCACCTTTTCGTGGCTCATTCTCATTGTGGCGGTGCACGTCACCATACCTGCCCCGGTCGAGGCGACCCCTCGGCGGAGCGGAGGGGTGCTCGTAGTCGATTTCGGGCTCCCGCGCTTTGGTGAAGATGCGATGAGGACACGCACTCTCATCCAAGTCCTGCGCCCCGGAATCGCGGCCCGCGTGCTGCACTACAGACAAGTGACCCCACAGAGGCTGGCGCGCGAAAACCCACGGGCGGTGGTCATCGTGGCGCCGCCCGCCTCACTGAGACGCTATCCGACCGAGGCACTCTCGGCGCTCGAGAGTGCGGTGCGAGGATTTAGAGGCCCGCTGCTCGCGATCGGCACCGGGTGTCACCTCCTGGTCCATGCCTGGGAGGGCCATGTGGGGCCGATCGAGACCGAAGAGCCATTCTCCGGCACGCACGATGTCCTCTTGATCCAACGCGATCCTCTGTTCGAAGGGCTGCCGAAAAAGTTCGCGGCGGTCTTCCAGAGCCACGATGAGATCCAGGACGTGCCGGAAGAGTTCGTGCGCCTGGCCGTGACGGAAGGGGATCGCGTCGTGGGGTTGCGCCATTCGCGACGAGACCACTACGGCGTCCAGTTCCACCCCGAAGCGCCCCTGGGCGCAAGGCTGCCGGCGCGCCAAGTGTTGTGCAACTTCCTGGCAATCGCGGGCTATCCTCCGAGCACACCCCAGGCGAGATAGAGTCTCCCGTGCGGTTTCTTGCCAGCACACCGCTTTTGAAGGCACTCTTCTCGGGCGGACGATGTCCGTCGCGGTCGCTCGAGCAGTGCCGAGCACCATGCGACCGCGCCGACGGAACGACGAGGAACAAGTCACGCCTCTTGGCGGTTCAACCTCACGTGGGATTGCGCGCTTTGAAAACGAGGCGCGCGTTGGGGGGAGGATGACGGATATTTTGAGAATGCCGCCGCTCTTGGCGGACGTGGGCGAGAGCGCCTATCAGATCGATCTCTTACAGCAGATAGTGGGCGCGCGCGGCATCATCCTGATGGTGATCATCGTGCTGCTCGCCCAGTCTCTCGTGAGTTGGTTCATAATAGTCTACAAGACGCTCGTGTTCGCGAAGCTAAGGGCGCAGTCGGCCAACTTCTCGCGAGTCTTTTGGAACAGCGCCTCGCTCGACGACGTCCGCGCCCAAGCTCAAGCGCTGGGCTCGAGTCCCCTCTCTCGGATCTTCGAGGCCGGCTATGGAGAACTCGAACGGCTCGAGCGCGTCAAGGGCGACGACCCGCTGGCCAACGACGGGCTCGACAACATCCAGCGCTCGATCCAGCAAGTGGCCGGCGCCGAAGTGCTGAGGCTAGAGCGGCTCCTGCCGTTTCTGGCCACCACCGGAAGCTCGGCGCCATTCATCGGCCTGTTCGGCACGGTCTGGGGCATCATGAACGCTTTTGCCCACATCCGGCTGGACCGCCCGATCTTGGAGTCGGTCACCCCCTATATCGCCCAGGCGCTCGTGACCACCGCGATCGGACTGTTGGCGGCGATCCCGGCGGTGATGGCCTACAACTATTTCATAAGCAAGATTCGTCGCTTCGTGGGGCAGATGGACGGGTTCTCGATCGATCTCGTCAACATCTTCCGCCGACACTACGGATGATTGCGCAGGGGGGCTTTTCGACTGATGGGATTCTCCGTTGGTAACAGCGGCGGCCGAACGCCGACATCGCTCTCCGAGATCAACGTCATGCCTCTCGTGGACGTCATGATCGTGCTGTTCATCATTTTCATGATCACAGCCTCGGTGGACGTGGCGCAACCTGACGACCGCAACAAGCTGCTGCAGCAGCAACTTCTTTGGCAAGAGGAGCGGCTGCGGCGCCTGGAGGAGATGGAGTGCGACGATGAGGAACAGGATCAGCAGGTGCCCATCAATCTACCGAAGGTCAACAGCGAGCAGGTGAACCTCGCGGAGGAGCAAAAGCTGGTGCTGTCAATCGACGACCAGCTCAATTTCTATCTCGGTGAGACCGTCATTTTGAGTTGTTTCGAGGTCGCGCCCGAGCTGCAAGCCGAGCTCGAGACTGACAGCGTCGCGGCGCCCGCGGGCTTTCGGCGCTGCATGACCGCGCTCGAGGAAATATTACTCGAGAACGCCAAGCTGCAAAAAGACGGCGAACTCTACCTGCGAGCAGATCGCGGTCTCGACTACGGGCTGGTGCTGATGACCATGGCGCGCATTCGCAAGGCCGGAGTGACCAAGTTTGGGCTCGTCGCCGAACCCGACCTCGAAGAGTAGGACGCAAGTGTGAGCGAGCAGCGGGAGACGGCCATTACCGAACGGAGAGCAGTGGCAATCGCCGCGCTCATGACGCTACTCGTCCACGCCGCGCTGGGGCTGGCGGTCACCTTTGTCGATGAGCAAGAGATCCCCGTCTTAGATTACGCGGAGCTGGCCCCCCCCGAAGAGCCGCCGCTGCTGCTATGCGATGAAAACCGGCGCTGTCCGAGCATGCCGTGGCCGCAACCCCGGATGGGGCTCGAGACGCCGGATCTCGTCGACCTGGACATCATCGAGGCGGCCATCATCCCGCGGCTCGGGTTGGCCGAAGACGACTCGCGCAAACTCCCCGAGATCCAGAAATACGAACAGCCCGAAGTGGTCGAAGAGGCCATCCAGATTTCACCCGATCCGCCGCCCGAGAAGCGCCCGCCGCCACTCCAAGCCCCCAAGCCGAGACCGCCCGAGCGTGACCGGCGCCGCAGGAGTCCGCGCGACCTGTCTTCGATCCTGGGCCCGCGCGACGATGACCCGCGGGCGCGCGCCACCTCTCTCGAGCGCATCATCGGACGGGAGGACGGCAGCCCGGACGGCATGGGCGCTGAATGGGGGCCCGGCAACGAGTGGGCCGGCCAGGTGACCGTGGCGCTTCGCAGGGAGTTCGCCGTGCCGAGCTCGATCTCCGACTCGACGTTGCGCCGGCTCTCGGTCCAGATTCTGATCCAGCGCATCAACCGCCACGGAGAGATCCAACGCTTCGAGATTCAACAGCGCTCCGGCAACTCGGCCTACGACACGGCCGCGATCCAACTCATCAAGATGTTCATGCCGGACGAGGGGGGCACGGAGCGCTTGCCGGAGCCACCGCGGCAAGTGTTGGACTTCGTCAACCAGCGCGGCCTCTTGGTCGAGCTTGAAGGGCGGTTGTTTCGCAGATGAGCTATCTCCGCCTGGTCGCGCTCACCATCGCTCTTACCGCGCTGCCGGGCATCGGCGAGACCCATCCCTCCGGCCACCCGAGGGTCTGTGAAGCTCAGGCCGACTGTCCGGGGGTTGAGTTTTGCCAGGGCGGACTATGCCAACGAGCGCCGGCGGTGGGCGACCACGGGCCACTGTTCGGGCTCGGTCTACCGGAAGTGCTGGCGCCCCTCGGCAGTGATGATGAGGCCCATGCGGCGCGCCTCTCGAGGAAGCTGAGACGCACGCTCGGAATGCTCGGCCCGTTTGTCATCGTCAAGACACGCGCCGGCGACTCACCCTCCCCGGAGCCGCCGACGATAACGGGGATCGACGTTGAGGGTTGGCACCAGGCCGGCGCTCACGCGCTGCTCCTGACGGCTGTTTGGAGCGTCCAGGCGAAAGCCTCCGAGGAGCCGCAAGTGACCCTCGAGGCGCGTCTCGTCGAGCTCGCGCGCGGCCGCAGCGTGCCCCTCGCGGCGGCGCGCCAAAGTCTCCGCCACGACGAGTTCGGTCGCGGAGTGGCGCGGTTGGCCGACGAGATAGTCCTTCACTACACGGGGCGACCGGGGCTAATCGGCACCCGCATCGCTTACACCAAGCGCTTGCCGGGGGGCGCCCAAGAGATCTTCTCGATCTCCTTGAGCGGCGATGACGAGCGCCAGGAGACCCGGAACGGCTCCCTCAACTTGTTCCCGACGTGGACCCCGGAAGGCACGCTGGCTTACACCTCGTTCATCGACGGCAACCCCGATCTGTGGCTCGGCGAAAAGAAGCTCTCGAGTCGCAAGGATTTGAACACCGGAGCCGCAATCTCGCCGGACGGGCGAACGGTGGCGCTCACCCTCGGGCGTGACGGAAACGCCGAGATCTACTTGATCTGCCGTCACAGCGGGGCGCTCGTGCGTCGTCTAACCGACCACCCGGCAATCGACACCAGCCCCACATGGAGCCCGGACGGAAGCCGCCTGGCGTTCGTCTCCGATCGCTCCGGCGTCCCCCAGATCTACGTCATGAATTCCGACGGCAGCGGCGTGAGAGCGCTGACCACCAGTGGCTACAACACCAACCCTTGTTGGTCGCCGGTGGCTGACGTGGTGGTCTTCGACCGACTGGTGGCGGGGCAAGGATCCGATATCTTTGCCGTCAACGTGGACACCACCGAGATCCTGCGCCTGACCGACAGCCCGTGGAGCAACGAGTCGCCGAGCTTTTCCCCCGACGGCCGTCAAATCGCCTTCGCCTCGAACAGGGACGGAGAGTCACAAATCTTCGTGATGAACGCCGACGGTCGCAACCCCCGGCGCCTGACCGCCGGTGCGGGGCCCAACGGCGCGCCGGCCTGGTCGACGCTCGCGCACTAATCAGACGTCTCGCGAAGATTCCCCGGCACTTCGCTCCGCGGCCTCGAGAAGCTCGGCCGGCATCGGCACTACCCGTCGCAGAGCAAGATCGATCATTACAAAGGTGAACAACGCCACCGCCGCCACCTCCCCGTCGGACTCCCTAATAATCTCTTGCCTGATGACGCCTCGCTTGCCCTCGGTCTTTGAGAACTCGACAGTCACTCGGACGTGCTCGTGGAAGCGCACCTCCCTCCGAAAGGTCACGTCGGCGTGGACGATGACCGGCCCGATACCCTGCTCATCCATTAGCGCCGTAAAGGGAAAATCACCGCTCTCGGTTGACTCCCAGCGCGCCCACTCGAAAATCTCGAGAAAAGCGGCGTTGTTGAGGTGACCGAGCTGATCGACCTGAGTCGAGCGCACGCGATAACGACCAACGAACATAGTGACCTCTCGTCTCCCTGCCTGGCCCATTGACCCCTCGCGCGGGCGTGAGCGTTGCACCCGCGGGGGCGATAGCGTACACCAGCACCAGGGAGTGAGGAAACGGCAGGAGAGGTGAATGTTGGCCCATAGCCGCGGGCGCCGCCCGATTGATGACTTGACCCGCCCCGGGTTGGTTGTGGTGGACACACAGAGCCTGTTCTGCGACCCCGCGAGCCCCGCTTTCTTGAGCTCGTGGCCCTCGATAGCGCCCCGGGTGCTGGCGCTTGTCGACGCTTTCCTGGCCGCCGGCCGGCCGGTCTGCTTCTCCCGTCATATCCACCCTCGAGGTGACCCCGGGGGGCTCATCGAGCGCTTCTTCGGACGCCTGCAACAGGCAAACGATCCGCTCGTCCAGCTGCTCGGCGGCGACCTTCTCCGCTACTCCCGGCGCCCGGGCGTACTCGTCGCCGACAAGTCACGCCATAGCGTCTTCACCGCGCGCGAGATCTGCGCCCATCTCACCGCCGCGCGCTGCGATGCGGTGGTGTTGGCCGGAGTCCAGACGCATTTGTGCGTGCTGGCGAGCGCGCTCGACGCGCCACATCACGGGTTGGTGCCGGTGGTAGTGGCCGACGCGGTGACGGCACGACATGCGCGCGATCACGAGGCGGCGCTGCGAGTGCTGGCGAGCGGCCACGCTCACGTGGCGACCGCCGAGGAAGCAAGCGCGGCGCTCCCCCCCCGTCCGACTGCGCCCGCGCAGTCGGACGGCGCCCCCCCCGAGACGGTGGAGCTTCTGGTGGTCGGCGCCGGCCCCGCGGGCTTGAGCTGTGGGCTACAGGCGGCGCGCGATTCGAGGCGCGTGCTGATAGTCGGTGACGAGCCGCCCGGCGGACTCCTGCGGGCCGCGTGGCGGGTCGAGAACTACCCGGGCATCCCGCAAGGGATCTCCGGCGCAATGTTCGCGGCCAACCTCGAGGCTCAATGCAAGCTCTTCGGCATGACGCCACTTTCGGCCCTGCCTTGTGGCGCGCTGCCGCCATTCGCGCTCGTTACCGCGCGGGTGGCGGCGCTTGAACCGCGCGAGGACTCTTTTGTGGCCCGGCTCACCGATGGCCGGCGAGTGCGTGCCCGAGCGGTGGTGCTGGCCACCGGCACCACGCCGGTGCCTTGCGAGATAAATGGTTTTGAGGCAATTCGGCGCGCCGGCCGCGGTCACCGCGACGCGCGCACCCTGCCAGGCGACCTGTCCGCCGGCCGTGGATGCGGCGCGCGACCCGCGAGAGTGCTGGTGGTGGGGGGCGGCGAGGGGGCGATGGACGCGGCGCTGGCTGCCGCGGAGCGTGGCGCCACCGTCACTCTCGCGTTCCGCCGCGACACTCCCGGAGGCAGCGCCACGCTCCGCCGCGCGCTGTTCGCCTCCGGGGTGGCTCTCGCGCCGGAGAGCGCGCTCACCGGGGTCGACTTGACCTCTGACGGAGGAGCCGTGCACGCGCGATTCAATCGCCATTCAGCGAATCCATGCGGTGAGTTCGAGCACATACTGATCTGTATCGGGCGTCAGCCCAACCTCGAACTTCCGGCAGCGCTCGGCCTGCCCCCGCCGCGCGACGTACTCACCGGCCGGCCCGGGCTGTTGGCCGCCGGGGATCTACTTCGCCCCACCACCGGGCGCTATCTGGCCGCCGCCTGCGGCGACGGCCAACGCGCCGCGGCACTTCTCCCACGTGCTTGGCTTGCATGCTCAAAAGCGTTATGACTCGTTTGCTCTAGCGGGAGGCGCTCTTGGAACTGCGCTGGTGAGGGGATTCGACAGTGGTCGCGGATGCGAGGGAAGAGACAGCGATAGCGCCGGAGGTGGTCTTCGAGCGGGGAATGGACGACGTGGCCAATGTGGTCGTGGTGCGCTTGAACGGCGACGAGCGGGGGCTCGTGGAATGCGTCGACGGGCTCGATCCGCCGCGCCCCCGAGGGCAAAAGTGGGTAATCAACATCTCGACTCAGCTCGGTTGCCCGGTGGGCTGCCCCTACTGTGACGCCGGCGGCCACTTTCAGAGAAACCTCTCGGCCGCCGAGATGCTGGCCCAGGTGCAGCTGATTCTGGACCGCCATCCCGGCGCGGCGGCGGAATGCGCCAAGCTCAAAGTCCACTTCGCCCGCATGGGCGAGCCGGCGCTCAACGACTCGACACTCGAGGTCCTCGCGGCGCTGCCGGCGTTAGTGGGCGCCCCCGCCTTGTGGGGCTGCGTCGCCACGGTGGCCCCTCGGGGACGCGAGAAGTGGTTCGAGCGCCTGATCGAGCACAAAGAGCGCTTTTATCGCGGTCGCTTTCAACTCCAGTTCTCGTTGAACTCCACATCCTCGCGCGACCGCGCGCGGCTGGTCCCCTACCCGCACTGGCCGCTTGAGACAATCGCGGCCTATGGGGCGCGCTTTCACGGCTCCGGCGAGCGCAAGGTGGGGCTCAACTTCGCGCTGGCCCGTGATGTCGCCTTTGATCCTCAAGTGGTCATCCGACTCTTTGATCCCGCTCACTTCGCGGTCAAACTGACCCCGCTCAACCCCACCACTCGGGGTGCGGCGGCCGGCTTCGTCACCATGCTGCGCTCCGAGCGCGCGGCGCGGCTCGAAGAGGCGACCCTGGCGCTGCGAGAGAGCGGGTTTGACGTGATCTTGAGCGTCGGCGACGAGCGTGAAAACGAGGTCGGCAGCAACTGCGGTCAAGCGGTGAGGTTCTTCGAAGCCACCCGCGCGCCGTCAGTTGAGACGAACGTTTTAAGGGAGATCGACCATGGGAACCAAGATCGCACCCAGCCTCCTCTCGGCTGATTTCGGCAAACTCGCCGCGGAGATCGACGATGTCACTCGCGGGGGCGCCGACTGGCTCCACCTCGACGTGATGGATGGACACTTCGTGCCCAACCTCACTTTTGGCCAGCCGGTCATCAAGTCACTCAGGGCGGTGAGCTCGCTCCCGTTCGACGTGCACCTGATGGTCGAGGACCCGGACAGCATGCTGGAGAGCTTCGCCGCCGCCGGGGCCGACTGGCTGACCGTCCATGTGGAGACCTGCCCCCATCTTCACCGCACCCTGGAACGCATCCGCAAACTCGGCTGCAAGGCCGGAGTGTCCCTGAACCCCGCCACCCCCCTGGCCCAGGTGGAGGAGGTGATCGAGCTGGCCGATCTGATCCTGGTCATGACCGTCAACCCGGGCTTTGGCGGTCAGGAGTTCATCGCGCGCGCGGCCTCGAAGCTCGAGCGGTTGCGCCGGCTCAGCGACGAGCGGCAACCGGAGTGCCTGCTACAGGTGGACGGGGGAGTCGGTGAGCAAAACGCCGGCAGGCTCATAACCCTTGGAGCCGATGTGCTGGTGGCCGGGAGTGAGATTTTTGGAAAATCCGACCGCGAGGAGGCAATTCGGCGCTTGCGATCCGCGGCCGACCTCGCGTATAGTGCCCGGCGCCCAAGCGGGCGTGACAACGGGGCGTAGCGCAGCCTGGTAGCGCACACGGTTCGGGACCGTGGAGTCGCTGGTTCAAATCCAGTCGCCACGATGCACAAGAGAGCGCCGCGGCAACCGCCGCGGCGCTCTTTTTTTTTACCCCGTCCTTGGGTACGCTCCTCTCAATCCCGGCACAAACGCCCGGGGCGAGCAACCCTCAGTCCCGCCAGCTCGATCGAGGACCGAGGGAAGGGAGGCCGGCGTGGCAGCGCGCGTCATCGCAGTCGCCAACCAGAAAGGCGGGGTCGGTAAAACCACCACCGCCGTCAATCTGGCCGCCTCCTTGGCGGTGGCCGAGAAACGGGTGCTGATAGTCGACCTCGACCCGCAAGGCAACGCCAGCTCAGCTTTCGGGATCGCCGCTGAGTCCCTCAGCGAGCACGTCTACCACGGCCTGATCGGGGAAAAAGAAGCGCACCACCTGGAACGCCCGACCGAGCTCGCGACGCTCACTCTGCTGCCGTCGCAGCGCGATCTGATCGGCGCCGAACTCGAACTGGCGGGTGAGCCGGAGCGCGAGCAACGCCTCGAGAAATTACTCGCGCCGCGCCTCGAGGCCTTCGATTACATTTTGATCGACTGTCCCCCGTCCCTGGGACTTCTGACACTAAACTCGCTGGTCGCCGCCTCACGCGTTCTCATCCCGTTGCAGTGTGAGTACTACGCCCTGGAGGGCCTCTCCAGCCTCCTCTCGACCATCGAGTTGGTCAACCAGTCACTGAACAGTGAACTCCGACTCGACGGGATCCTGCTCACCATGTTCGACAGCCGCAACCGGCTCAGTCATCAGGTGGCGTCGGAAGTTCGCTCCTACTTCCCGAACGACGTCTACAAGACCGCGATCCCCCGCAACGTGAGGTTGAGCGAGAGCCCCTCGTTCGGTAAACCGGTGCTCCTCTACGACGTCACCTGCCGAGGAGCACAGGCCTACCTCGAACTGGCCCAGGAGTTAATCGCCCGCGCGAGTCAACGAGAGAGGAGTGTCGCATGAAGAATTCGGAGCGCAAGGCGCTTGGCCGCGGACTTGGCGCGCTCATCCCTCACGCCCCAAATGACTCCTCCATGGCGGGCAAGGGGCGGCTCATCTCGCTCGCCCTCGAGCAACTCGTGCTCCCCGAGTCACAGCCACGGAGCCACTTCGATGAGTCGCGACTACAGGAGCTTGCGGCATCCATCCGCGAGCGCGGGGTGCTCCAGCCGATCCTGGTGTTCCGCGATGGTGAGCGCTATCGCCTAATCGCGGGCGAGCGCCGGGTGAGAGCGGCGCGAATTGCCCAGCAAAAGATGATCCCGGCAATCATCAAGGACACTTGCGCGGACGATCTCTTCGAGTTGGCGCTGATTGAGAACATCCAGCGCGAGGATCTCGGCCCCATCGAGGAGGCCACCGCCTATCAGCACCTGCTCGAGATCCACGGCTACACCCAGGACGAGTTGGCGCGCCGCGTCGGCAAACAACGCTCGACCATCGCCAACTCCCTGCGCCTGCTACAGCTCACGCCCGATGTCCAGGCGATGTTGGCCGCCGGGCGACTGACCGCCGGTCATGGTCGCGCGCTTCTGACCGTCACAAATCCCGCGGAGCGTGACCAGCTGCTCAAAGAGATCTTGCACGATGGGCTCTCTGTGCGACAGGCCGAACAACGCGCCCGGCGGTCGACCAAGAAGACGCCGCCCACCGACGAGCCTGGGCGGCGCGGCAAGACACCGCCCTTGCAGCCGCTGCATGACATCGTCGCCCGAGAGCTGTCGGCCGCCCTGGAGGCGCCCGCGACCGTCAAACCACGCTCGAGCCGCTCCGGGCGCATCGTCATCGAGTACAACAGCATGGAGACGCTGCGACGAATCCACGAGCGGCTGACGCTCGCGCCCACGCGAGACGCCGGCGCGGAGAAGGACGCGGCCTCCGGCCGGACCTCACCCCCGGAAGAGATGGGCCACCCGGAGCAGACCTGAGGATGCTTACCCTTCTCAGAATCGAGAATCTGGCCATCATCGAACGTCTGGAGCTCGAGTTCGGTCAGGGCCTGCATGCCCTGACCGGTGAGACGGGCGCCGGCAAGTCCATCATCGCCGGAGCGTTGGGATTGGTCCTGGGCGATCGCGCAACCAGCGACAGCATCCGTCACGGTGTCGACTCCGGGCTGGTGGAGGCGCTCTTCAACATCAAGGAGCGCCCGGATGTCCAAGATCAACTCAGATCCTTTGGCCTCCCGGAGGCCGACGACGAGCTTCTCGTGCGCCGAGTGCTGTCACGATCGGGTCGTAGCCGGGTGTTCATCAACGGCAGCCTGGCGACATTGCAGTGCCTGTCTTCGATCACGGGACCGCTCGTCGACATGTCGCGCCAACATGAGCAGTACAGCCTCATCAACCCCAACAACCAGCTCGGCATTCTTGACGCCTTCGCCGGTCTCGAGGTCGCGCTCGAGAGCTACGCCGCCGATTATCGCGTCCTCCTGGCGCTCAGAAGGGAACTCGACAACCTCCAGGCCGACGAGAGCGAACGCGAACGGCGGCGGGACTACCTGTCGTTCCAGGTGGAAGAGATCGACTCGGCCGAGCTCGAGCCCGGCGAGGACAGGACACTAGGCGAGAGCCTGCAACGCCAGCGGCACGCCCAGGAGTTGTGCGTGACCGCCGCCGAGGTGATCGAACTCCTCTACGAGCGACGCGACTCGGCGGCAGCCCTGATCTCGCGCGCTCGAGAGAAGCTCACGCGGTTGGCCGACCTTGACCAGACCATGGCCCCTCTCGCCGGCCGCCTCGAGGCGGCCCGAATCGAGGTCGAGGACATCTCCTACGAGCTTCGCAGCTACGGCGAAGGGCTCACCGCGGACCCCCAACGCCTCGCCGAGTTGGAAGAGCGCCACGAGTTGTTAAAGGGGCTCATCCGCAAACATGGCCCCAGCGTCGACGCGGTGTTGGCGCGCCGCCAGGAGCTTGCAAGTGAGCTTGCATCGCTCGAGACCGCCGACGAGCGCCGCGACGAACTCTCCGAGCGGATTCGCGATCACGAGACAAAGGTTCTGGCGGCGGCGAGAGAGATCTCGGCCTGCCGCCGCAGAGCGGCGGCCAAACTCGAGGGCAACGTCCAGGAGACGCTGAAGGCGCTCGCCATGGGCCGATGCAGGTTGCGCGTGGCGTTCCAAGACGGCCCCACCGGGCCGGAGGCGCTCGGCTAGCGGGGGCTCGACCGCATCGAGATGCGTGTCGCCACCAACGTCGGCGAGGGATACAGCCCCCTCTCCCGGGTGGCCTCGGGGGGCGAGCTGTCGCGGATTCTGCTCGCCATCAAGCGGGCTTTGAGCGGGACAGGGACCGCCGCCACCTATGTCTTCGACGAGGTGGACTCCGGGGTCGGCGGAGCGGTGGCGGACACAGTTGGAACTCTGCTGGCGCAAACGGCCGCGCACCACCAGGTGATCTCGATCACCCACCTCCCGCAGGTGGCCAGCTTCGCCCGACACCACCTCCTGGTGAGCAAGTGCGAGCGTGACGGACGCACGATAACCGAGGTCAAGGAACTCTCCGAGGCCGAGCGGATCGAGGAGATCGCTCGCATGCTGGGGGGTCGCGCGGTGACCGCCAAGACTCGCGCCCACGCGGCCGAGATGGTGAGGCTGGCCTGTGCTCCTTGAGCGAGAGCTACTTCTTGCCCAAGAGACGGCTGAGAACACTCTTTAACAGCGACGAGGGGCGTTTCTCTTCGGTGTCGCCGTCGATTGCCTGGCGGGCTGCCTCCAGCGGGCGACGCCATAGCGGCCCCGCCTCGGAAGGCGCTTGGCGTGCGGGAGAGGGCTTGTGAGGAGTGGGCGCACTGGAAGTGGCGCCTGCCGCGGGAGCCTTGGCCGACGGGATGTCGGGCGCCGGGAACTCGAGAATCACGGCGTCGGGACGAGCCACCTTGACGCCCCCGCCCGCCAGCGCGCGCTGTAGCCACTGCGAGGGCGAATCGGCGCCCTCGTGATGAGCATCCCAGGCGGAGCGCCGCAGGCAGGCACCTTCGAGTTGTAGCTTGCCGGCGCGTGGCTCGCGGCTTG
>PWKZ01000163.1 GCA_003559575.1 Bradymonadales bacterium
CGCGGCCCGCGGCGAGCTTTTCGCTCGCGGGACTGGGAAACCCATGTGAGATGGTCCACGCGCTTGAGGAGTAGCGGAATGAACGCCCCCCCCATTCGTGACGCCGCCGCCGTAATCGTGGTGCGCGACCGGTGCGCGGCCCCGGCAGTCCTGATGGGCCAGCGCGGGGCGGGCGCGGCGTTCATGCCGAAGAAGTTCGTCTTCCCCGGCGGCGCGGTGGATAGCGCCGACGCAGACGTCGCGCTTGGAGCACCGATCCGGGAACCCTGCGCCACCCGGCTCGCGCAAAAGAGCCGCGTCACGCCAAACGCCTTGGTCGCCGCCGCCATTCGCGAGCTGTGGGAGGAGACCGGCCAGCTGCTTGGCGCCCCCAAACTCTGGCGCACGCCACCCGAGAGCTGGCAGTCGTTCGCCGAGACCGGCCTGAGGCCCGATCCCACCGGGCTCCGCTTCTTTTTCCGCGCGGTCACTCCACCGGGGCCGGCGCGGCGGTTCGACGCGCGCTTCTTCCTGGTCGACGCCGACCGGCTCTCCTCCGAGCCCGACGACTTCTCCGCCGCGAGCGGCGAGCTCAGCCACCTGCGGTGGGTGCCGCTAGAGCAAGCACAATCACTCGATCTCCCCTTGATCACCGCGGTTGTGCTGAGCACTGTCAAGGCGCACCTGCACGATCCGGCGCCGCCCGAGGCGGTGCCGTTCTTTTGTGGGGATAGCGAGGAGCAGCTGATCGATTGGTTCTAAGGTTTCAGGATCTGTGATTCCAGCAGCTTGACTGACAGCTGACAGCTTAGGGGCTCGGAGCCACGGTCAGCAGTGTTTTCAGATCGTTGTCGGTGAAAGTCAGGCCCAAGCCGAAAAAGTAGTCTCGATGCCGACCGTCGAAGATGTCGTCGACCCCCGCGGTTAGCTGAAGGTGGTTGAACAGCACCCAGTTGATGGAGGTTCGAAAGCGTGGGATCCGGTCCTCGCCGAACGCGAAGGCGTCCACTGCGAGCCTAAGCGCGTCGTCCAACAGAACGAAGTCGATCCCGGATCCTCCGGTGCTCTCGATAATGCCCAGCCGCGCCACCAGGAAGTGGAACCGTTTGGCGAAGTAGAGGGAGAACTTCAGATCGTCGGTGGTGCTCACCACGCTCTCGCGGAGCAGCGGCGGCATCGTGGGATCGTTGGTCTCGGTCAACCGGGTCATGCGCCTGGTCCTGCCGCGCGGGTCGCTGATGAGTTCGATCTGGTACCAGCGGTCATAGCGCGGCTGCAACCTCAGCCCGAAATAGGTCTTCGTGCTCTCGGCCAAGATGCCGTATTCAATCCTGAGTTCGACCCGTGTCTGGAGGCTCGAGAACCCCCTGACCAGCTCGGAGACATCATCAACAGTGTCCTCCAGGCTGTCGGCCAGCCGGGAGTCGGTCACCAGCCGCCCTAGCGTGCCCTCCCCTTCGCTCACCTTCCCGGTCACATCGCGGATGTTGCCGAGGGCGCCGTCGAGGGTGGCGACGGAGGCGCGCAATTCGACGAGCGCCTGCTCGACGCCGCCGATAATCCGGTCCACCCGGTCCGCGTTGCGATCCACCACCTGGCGCGCCGTGCCGCTCACCGACTCGATATTTTGCGCCGTGCGATGCAACGACTTGTCGAGCTTGGCGACGGTGCTCATGGCGTCGGTGGTGAACCGCTCGACATTGAGGATGATGTTGTCGATGTTGCCCTGGCGCGCGATCACTGTCTCCCGCAGAAAGCGTTGCATGTCATAGGTGGCCGCCGCGATGTTCTCGCTCGCCGCCGCGATGTCGCTCAACACTCCATCGAGCCGCTCGGCCCCCACATCCCCACCGGTGACCGCCGCCAGGCTGTCGGTGACCGACTCGATGTTGCGGACGATCTTGTCCAGGCGCTCGAAGGTGTCGCCGGATTCCTCGAGTTGGTCCATCAAAGCGGCGACCCCGGAGACGCTCACCACTTTGGGGATCTCCCCTCCGGGCTCGAGAAGCGGCCCGGCTATCCCAGGGCTCAAATCCAGGTAGTAGTCACCCAACAAGCTCGCCTGACGTCTGGTCAAGACCGCGCCGTTGACTATCCGCCCATGTTTGTCGGGTTCGCCCGCGTGGAGCGCCACTCGCTTCTCGACCCGCAACCGCACGAGTGCCCTGCGTCCACTCTCGGGATCCAGTTCGATGGAGACTATCTCACCCACCGGCAACCCGGACATGGTCACTCGCGAGTGCTCCGCCAGGCCGGAGACATCGTCGAAGATCGCGCGCACCTCGATGCTGTCCTCGGCGCGAATCGTCCGTTTCTGCACGGCGCCGAAAAGATAGATCGTGATCACGGCAGTCCCGACCACGACCAGGCCGACCGCCAACGCTGGGGATAAGGTGCGCATTAGTCAACTGGCCGCGCCGGCATCCGCCTGCGGACCCCGCGCTCCACCTCGAAGTGACTCTCGAGCTTTCGTTCGATGGCGCTCTGCAACAGCCTCGGAGACTGAAGCGCGCGGCGCACGCCAAGCCCCGAGGAGGTGGTCTCGCGCTCCTCCTCGACGCTGAGCGGCGCGCGGCGCACGCTCAAATCGTTGGCCCAGTGCCCGTCGAAGCATTCGGGGTTGATGGGGATCCCGCAGACCCCGGCGCCGGATCCATCGTCCATACACACCTGGCCCACACCACAGGTGGATCGCGCTTCAACCACCGCGCCGTCGCCGTCCCGCACAAGATCGCACGGCTGGCTGCAGAACGCGGGTAAATCCCACTGCCCGTCACCGGTGGCGTCACGACCCTGAGGCGGATCGAACCCTCCGCCGTCCACATCCACCCAGATGGGGTTGGTGAGCGCAAATGGCAGCGTCGGGAAGCTGTCGGGCAGCTCAGAGCCCCCCAGTAGCGCGCTGATATCGAGAAACGCCGAGAACGGCTCGAGCAGATCCTCGAAGGGCGACAACACCGCCTCCATCGCCAGCATCAGGACCGTCGGCAGTAGAATCTTGCCGTAGGGGATGCCGTTGTAGACCGGATCGAGCCGGCTGTCGGCGTTCAACCCGTAGGCTATCACCGCATACCAGCTATCGGTCGCCGGGCGTCCGAGCGAGAAGGTCTCATCAAGAACCACCACGTTCTCCGGGGTGGAATCGACCATGATGAGGCGCTCCATCCGGCCGTTGCGGTAGATCTCCACCCGATCAATCCCAAACCACCTCGGGGTCTGCACCCGGATTCGTGCGACCACCTCCTCGTCCGGGCCCAGCTCGACCATCGCGCCCACCTCATGCCCATTCAACTCGAACTCCACGAACGGGCCGCTGGAGGTTATCGCGCGGTGCTCGAGAATAGACGCGTTGAACTCCCGGATATCGATGTTCGCCGGGTTGTCGTTCTTGACCCGGATCCAGTTGCGCGGCAAGCCCGCCTCGAACTTGAGATCGTGCGAGTCGCTGTTGCCGAGCGCGGTGACGTTGAACCCCTGGTTCAAGAAGGTCATCCAGTCGTCGAGCATCTGAAATCTGTCGGAGCACGGCGAGGCCTCGCAAGCGTGGCAGTCATGACGACAGGCGGCGGCACACTCGACGGTCCAGCCGGTGCCCACAAGCTCGCCCTCGGTCGGCTCTGGCGCGCCCTCGGCCGGAGGCGGCAAGCAGCACTCGGGCATGATCCCGGGCAGGTCGGGGGTGCCGCAGACGCACGCAAAGCAGGCACACTCGCTCCCATCGTCGCCGCCGCAGCCCGGCAAATAGCCGTTATTTTCGTCCCGGCGCGGCTCGCAGCCCGCCATCGCCAGGTCGGCGTCGCAGCCGGGGGCGAACTCAGGGTGCTCACGGAAGAACGCAAGCGCCGCCTGCTCCTCGGGGGTCCGCTCGAGCATGTAGCGCACCATCAAGAGCTTCAGCGCCTCAAAGGCGATCCGCTTACAAGCGAGAAGCTCGTCCACCTCTTGGCAGCGGTTCAGCTCATCGCGAAACTCCTGGTGCCAGTCACAGTGGTTGCGCTCGATGATGAGCCGATGGCGTTCCTCATCCGGCACCGCACCCGGCTCCGGGATCTCCGCCGGCGGACAGTAGGACGGGCCGGCGACAAGCTCCTCGCACATGCTCCCGTCCCTGAAGTCGCTCAGATACCGGGCTTCCACCATCTCCGAATTGCAGTCGTTATAGCGCGCCACCTCAACGGCGGTTGGGGTGCGGACCAACTCGAAGCGCTTCTCGTTCAACACCTCGACCGCGTCGAAATCGCACGAGATCTCCACCGAGACCGGGTTGCAGGCCTCGAGCCCCGGCGTTGCGCGGTTCAAGTCATAGCCGTTGAGCCCCATCTGCGCAAAATACCCCATGAAGCCGTCGCGCGGGTGGTTGACCTGTATGACGGTCCCGTCCGGGCCGCCGAGGCCCCGCGCACGCATCCCGTCGAACACCTCGCCGGTGCGCCGGAAGCGCCAGGGGGGAGGATCCTTGACCTCGCCCAGACGATCGTCGTAGTCGAGCGGCCAGATGTTGAAGTGGCCGAACTCGAGGCTGCTGGTCTCGACCCCCGCCTGGAACCCAATCCAGGGGTACAGCCCAAGCTCGTTCATCGCCGGGCGATAGTCGGTGATCGTGTCATGGTCGGCCGAGACAACCATCTCGAGCCCCTCGACCACGTTGGACATCACCCGGTCTTCCATCAGCAGCGCGCTATCGACGCTTGGCCGGGCGTGCAGGTGAAAGTCGCCCGAGAGCCAGCCGCTGGTGTCCACCGAGCGGAAAAGCTGGAACTCGAGCGCCAGATCTCGACCCGGCTTGAGTTCGACGTCCTTGTGGTCTATGTCGTACTCGAGCCCTCGCGAGGCGTATACCCGGTAGCGCCCCGGCTCGACCTTGACCTCCCCGGCGCCATAGGCCCCGAGCACCACCTCCTGGATACCGTAGTCGTTGCGGGTGTCGCCAAGCTCGGGCCGCAGACGGCCATCCCACGAGAGGGGACGCCCCTCGTCGTCGAGCGCCACGAAGGTCAGGCGCGCCGGGACAAGCGCCCCGGAGGCGTCCACAATCCGGTAGCTGACGGTCGAGGTCTGCTCGAGCGCCAGGTGCGCGACGCCGGTGCGGCCCGCGCTGATGGTCACGGCCGTCAGCCTCGAAGGCGCATGATCGGCGCCCTTGGCCACCAGGATGTAATCGCCGGGCGGCAGCGCGCCGCTGTAAGTGCCGTCGCGCACCGGGTTGACGCCCCGGTCGGTCTGCATCTGCGACACGAACCCCAGGTCACCGAACACCTCGCGGTTGACCGCCAGCAATAGGTCATAATCCCACTGGCGGAGATCCCCGGGGACATCCGGGAGACGACGAGCCCGTTTTTCCGGGAGCTCTGCCATCACCGGTCGGGGATCGCGCACCGCGAAGACATCTATATTGGAGAGTGGGCGCCCGGTGCCGTTCTCGACCACGACGCCCTCGATGAATCCGTAGCTCTCACCACGAAGGTCGAGCACCGTGTCGAGCAGCGAGCCGATGTCGCCCTTGCCCACGGCGATGTGCCTCTCGTAGCTGAAAACCCTGCCGCGATCTACGATTACGCCGTCTTCGCCTTCCTCGAGTCCGGGGACGATCTCGCCCCCCACCTCCTGGCCGGCCATCCCCGCGTGGGTCATGACGACAGTCGCCGAGGTGGTGAAGAGGGGCACGAGCAGCCGGGCCGGGCGGCAGTCGGTCTGCGGAATGATGTCGATCTCGGCGTAATCGCCGAAGAGCGCCTCGAGCTCCACGGCGCGCGGCGCCGCCAGGGCCTCGGCGCGGAAAGCTTCGAACGAACTCAGATCACCGATGTCGGCGGTGGCGAAGGGTTCGAGAGCCAACTCGGTGCGATCAAGGGCCAACCCGCGAAGCGCCGCGCGCACCTGCCCGGTGCCGCGCTCGGGGTACTCTTCGAGGAGAATGTCCAAGAGCTCCGCCTCGGCCTCGGGATCGAGCCACACCAGCGCATAGCGATAGCTGGGGCAGTCGGCCCAGCGCTCACCATCGCGCTTATGGGGGTTGGTGGTCACGGCGGCATACGAGACGCCCGCCTTGCCGGCCACGCCTCCCACCCAGGGAAAGCTCAGAGGGTTGGCGACCGTGCCCACTCCCTGCCACATATTCTCGAAGATCTTGCGGTTTTCGTCGTAGCCGACCCCGGGGGCGAAGATGTTGCACTCGCTGCCGAAGAACAGGAAGTCGCCCGCCACCAGACCGCTGCGCCAAAGCGGATCGGTCCAGTTGTCGATCCCGCTCCCGATGATGTCGTTGAAAATGCTGCGGGTCTCGGTGAGCACGGGCAGAGAGTGCTCCTCGGCGCATTCGCAGATGGGGCAAAAGATGGCGTCCTGGGTGCCGGGGATCCCGGCCGTCCGCAACGGCAGCTTGCACCGCTCGGGCGGATCGCAGTCGCTCAGCACCTCTTGCATCACATAGCCGTCGGGGCCGCAGTCCAGTTCGCAGCTGAGCGGCGGGCAGCGCTCCGAGAGCGCCTCCGCGGACGGCGGAGCGATCTTGACCGTGGTGCGGATGGTGATGAAACGGTCGCCGGGCTTGACGATATAGTCGGTCTGAAAGTCGAAGTCGATGGCGAGGCGCTCGAGCAGGCGATAGAGATGGATGTTGGCCCCGTCGAGAGCGGCTATCTGATCGCCGGTCAACCCCAACACCGGACCGAGCAGCCCAAGGACCTCGGGGATCGCCGCGGCGGCGGCCGGGATATACGCCTCCTCAACCCCCAGCAGCCCGAGCGCTCCCTCGAACTCCTCGGGGATCAGGGCCGCAAGATCGAGTGGTTCGTCGACGAACGACAGCAAAAAGTTACGGTTCAAATACTTGAGCACGTCGAAAATGTAGCCGCCGGCGCCTTCCACCCGCACCACCGCGCGCTCTCCGTTGGAGCCGTCTTCCAGCACCCGGATGGAGCTCTCCTTGAGCTCGAGTTCGAAGCCCTCGCCATCCCCGCCCGGTAACACTTGCCGCAGATCGGAGACCGGATCGGCGATGATCAGGTTCATGGTCGGGAAGGTCTCGCCAAAGGAGCTGCGGGCTTCGCGGTAGGCAAACTCGGCGTGAGAGCGGCGCAGATCGAGATCGATGAGGGTCCCGCCAAAGATTCCGGCTGTCCAGGTAGCCCCGGGGCCGGCCACAATGGCTTTTATCTTGTCGTTTTCCAGAATAAAATCGCCGATCTTGCCCTTGCCCATCGGGCCGCCGATGAGCTCATCCTCACGCTCCACGAGCTTGGCGCGCAGGAGTCCCTCACCGTCGTTGCACCCCGACAGCCCCAGCAGAATCACCGCCGTCAAAAGAAAGACAAAAACCAGACGATTACGAACAGCGGTTGGAATCAGCATCAGAGCCTCCTAGAATACGAGCTGCATCCCGGCGAGGACACTGTCGTTCGCGAGCGAAGCGCCGTGCAGCTCCTCGCGGTGCGTGTACTCCAACTGGAACTTGAGCATATCGCGCACCGCGTAAACCGTCGCCGTCGCGGTTACGGCCAGCACATCCTGCTCGTCGTCGATCCGAGTGTTGAGATCGAGCCACTCGACCCGCACCGCGAGCCCGAGAAGCTCGGGCAAAATCATGTAGCCGACCTCGCCGTAGAGTCCCATCCGCTCCATGGTGGTGCTGATGGTGGCGGTGGTGGTCGGTTCCTTGCGTGGTGCAGTGTGATCGCCGATGTACTCGCCCAGGATGTGAAAGCCCATCCATTTGGCGTGCAGATAGGCCGACCAGATCATGGTGTCGGTGCTCCCGCCGGTGTCGTACATGTAGCCGCCGCCGAAGCCCACCCGGGGGGCTCGGCTGTGGGTCACGTCGGCCGTGCCGGCTCCCAGGTCGCCGAGCGGCTCGATTTCAACGCGGCCCACGAAGGTCGCCCCACCAAACCGGTTGCCGAGGCTGATGCCGATACCCTCGTAGCCCTGGTACGGATAGGCCGAGCGCTGCATACCGTTGAACACGCCGGCCTCGATGGTCACCTTGTCGCCCCAGGGCATCCCGCGCAGGACGAAGCCGAGCTGGCGGTCCGGAGCCAGCGCGCGCTGCACCAGGGCACGGTCCAGGTGCGCCAGGCGTGAGGATGCCTGCAACCTGCCGTAAGACAGCGGGGTCTTCATGACACCCACCGTGGCGCCGATGAACGACCACGGTTGATAGTCGATGAAGGCGTCGAGCAGCGGACCATCGGTGCGCTCCTGATCGAACAGCTCGATCCCGATCCCGAAGCGTACCCCCTCGATGAACTGCCCTCCCAGATAAATGCGCGGGCGGCGCAGCCTGAAACCCGGCTGTTCGAGCAAGTCGCCGTTGCTGATCAGCGTGTCGTCACCCGTGTAGAAGGCCGCGTGAATTTGCATCTGGGCCCGCAGAGAGACCTGTAACTCACCTCTCTCGATGGTGAGCATCCCGGGGTGATAATCGGGAAAAAACCGGCCGCCCGCGTGGTGCTCATGGGCCTCGACCGGATACGAAGCGAGCACTAGCGCGACTAACATCGAGAGGGAGCAGATCCGCTTCATGGTGTGGTCCTCCGACAAATCCCCAACAAATCAGGCTTCCCGGCGAGTCACAGACGTAGCCGATTGGCGCCGGGCGCGACTACTCATCTTCCAAGTTGGACCGCACGGGCCCTAACGGTTCGCGCGACGGAGACGGGTGATGCACCATCCAGCCCCTGTCGCGCGCAATTTTAAGGAGCGCGGCATCGCCGCTGTCCACCGCGAGGGGCAGCTCACGCGCAGTCTCCAGAAGCGTGAGGTCTTCCGCGGCCCCGGCGACGACGATGAGAGGAGCGCGCCCGACGTACTGCTTGACCGCCGCTCGCTTTCCTTCGCAAGTCGCCGGTGGCGCCAATTCGGCCGTCTGCCTCCCGGCGGCGTCGCGCTGGTTGCGTGTCCCGATGCAGCGATCAGCCGGCAAACCGACATGCGCTCCCGCCACTTCGACCCCACGTTGATTCAACCCTGAAATGAGCCAGACGTCAAAACCAAACCGCTGAAGAGTCGAGATCAAATGGCGGATCTCAGCGCGCGGCCCACTGGAAGAGGCCGGCGCGCGGCCCGAACGTCCGCCCCAATCAAACTGAACCGGGGCCGCAAAGGCCTCCTCGGCGAGCGCGATCAGATCGCCATCCAGCAGTCCGGCGAGAAGCTCCGCGCGCCAGGCGCAGGCCCGCGCGGGGCCGTCGCGGCGCCGCAGGCGCTCATGAAGTCGCCACATGCCGCCGCTAAAAGTCTCGTGCGCGAGCGCGTGGCGCTCTTCAGGATCAAGGCCCGGCGCGGGAATGGACACCGGACCAGGGCGCGTTATGGCGTTCGCGCCGGAGTTGGAATCAGAGGGCGCTCTCTCGGGAGGCGATGACTCCGGCGGATCGGCGGAGAGGATTTCGACGGCCTCACTCAACTCATCTCGTAGTAGTGCCTCGGGAATTGCGCTCCAAAACTCCGGGCCGAACTGAAACGCCAACCGCGCCGTCATGGACTGGAACAGAACCACTCCGGGATCATCCTCCCAGGCGGCGTGTTCGAGCACGAACAACGCCACGGGACGCTGATCACGAGGCAGATCGGGCCGCCCGAAGGACCGAATGACACTCTCCAGTCGGTGCCGCACTTCGGGGGCGAACCGTTGGCGGTCGAGGAGCGGCTCCGAGGGATGGGGCACTTCAAGCCCGGGCGGGCACGACGGAGACAAGACACCGGCGTGAACCCGACGCGCGACGCACTCCGCCGCGCTCGGGCCGCACCCGGAGCCGAGGACGACGCCCACAAGGAGCCACAGCCCCAGGCGCACACCTGAGATGAGATGAATCAACCGGCGATGGACTTCAGGAAGAGGTGTCCACCCGCTCCCGCAGATCCTTGCCCACTTTGAAAAACGGAAGACGCTTGGGCGGTACATCGACCCGCTCTCCGGTCTTTGGGTTACGGCCACGGTATGCCCCATAGTAGCGGACCGTAAAATTCCCGAACCCGCGGATCTCAACCCGCTCGTCTCGGCTCATCGCCTCTGTGATCGAGTCGACCACCGCGTTGACGGCCGTCTCGACATACCGGAAGGGAAGGCCCTGCTTGGAAGCGATGGTCTCGATGAGTTCCGACTTCGTCATCTTCCGTCTCCACTCCTACCCCCGCAAGTGGTTGCCGCCGCGGGAAATTATAAGATCGTAGCAAACTTGGCTGTAAATCAGTGCCTTTTTTCACCGCACATCCGGCAGAAGCCCTATCGTGCGGATTACTCCTTCAAAAACACCCACCTTCCTAGCGTTGACGGAGCACCACGTCAAGGGAAAAATGTTCTGCGGATGGGGGCGAGTGCGAATGCAAGGACGCAAGCCGAATTGGTGAAGGTGACGCCGCGGTTGCGCCTGAATCCGCACGCGAATCGCCGACCATAATCGTCGGTTCGTTCTGAGGAGCGAGCGTGTGGAGGCGCGTGCATGTGCAAGGAAACAAGCCGAATTAGGCGCAGTCGTAGCAGCGCTTACGTCGAGCACTAATTCGGTGCAGGTGACGCCGCAGATGTGCGCGAATCCGCGCGCGAATCCCAGGATGGGCCGACGATTATGGGCCGAGATGAGCCGACGACCATGGCTCCCAACTGTGATATGATCGCTATTGAGTTCGCGCAATGGTCGACGCGATCAGGATCATTGAAGAGATCACGCAATCACGGCCGCAATGGGAGAACCCATGTCCAATAGTACCGAATTCGAGATCCAAACCCCCGCCGAGGGGATGATCGACATTACCGCTCAAGTGCAAGACGCCATTTCGGCCTCGGGCGTCGACACCGGCCTGTGCTGCGTCTTCGTGCCGCATACGACGGCGGGAGTCACGATCAACGAAAACGCCGATCCCGACGTCCAGCGCGATCTGATGCTGGCATTGGCCCGAATATCGCCGGACCTCAAAGAGTTCAGGCACGCGGAAGGGAACTCGGCGGCCCATGTGAGAGCCGCCTTGCTCGGCTCGTCGGTGACTCTCATGGTCAAGGACGGGCGAGCGCGTCTTGGGACCTGGCAGGGGATCTATTTCGGGGAGTTCGACGGCCCCCGGCGGCGCAAATTCTGGGTCGCAATCATGTAGCCCGCTGCTTGCGGCGGCCCAAATAGTCTAGCAGAAGCACTACGCCGAGCCCCACCAGGAAGGTGGACAGCGTGGCGATGACCGAGCTGTCCATTACGGCCGGCAACCGATTGACTCCCACGTCGGCGGCCTCGTCCTTGAACGGCCAGATCCGGCGCAAGGAGCCAAGCATCAGCCCCATCAAGACCGCCATCACCGGCGAGTGGAAGTGCCTGAGGAGCCAGGACAATACCCGCGAGAACAGCAAGATCCCAACCGCGATCCCGGCCAAGAGAACGAGCAGCACCGGCAGCTGCGACAAGTCGCGATCATAGATTATCGCGCGCGCCGTAGCCACGATATAGAAGTACTGCCCCATCAACAGCAGGATGAAGGCGCCCGAGATACCGGGCAGAATCATCGCCGAGATGGCGACGGCGCCGCACAGAAAAATATATGCCAGCGCAGGCTCGGCGACCGGCTGTGACGGATCCCCGGCTGTGATGCCGGTGCCGAGCCCGACTATCACGAAGGAGGCCCCCAAAGCCATCATGAAGACCAGCAGCTCACGCCACCCTCGGCGCGCCATCAACCGGTAGGGCAACAAGACCGAAGCCAGCACCAACCCGAAAAAGAACCCCATCGTCGGCTCGGGGTGATCTTCGAGCAGCCCGGGGATAATACGCACACCGGTGAGCACCGCCGCGACGATTCCGAGCATGAGCACCGCCAAAAAAGCGGCGTCCGCCGCCGGCCGCTGCTGCGGGGAGCCCAAATCCTCCTCCTCCGGCCGCACCAGAAGACGGAAGAACCGGCGCCAGAACGACCCCGTCACCACCTCTCTCACCAGGCGCAAGCCGACCCCGCTGATGGCGTCGATGAGCCGCTTGTATATCCCGAGGATGAGCGCCATCGTGCCGCCCGAGACGCCCGGGATGACGTCGGCCACCCCCATGCAAAAGCCCTTGAGGAACAATATGAAGCGTGCTGCCATGGCGTCCACCACCTCTCCAGACGAGCGCGAGTCTATATACCACGGCCTTGCAAGAGCGTCGAACGGTCGGTATGGTCCATTATCGTCGGCTCGTTCGGCTCGTTCGGCTCGTTCATGGCGCGTCTCCCCCGAGTCGCAGCGTCCCGGTCAGATGTGATGAAACCGCCGCTTGGAGGTGAGATGCGGAGCTTTGTTGGGTTATCTCTTTTGTTCTGTGCTGCCCTGGCCTGTGCGTGCTCTCCCCCGGGAGAGGACCCCGTACCCCCCACTCCCGACGTGCTGCCGGCCCCCGACGTGGTGCCGGCCCCCGACGCCGTCCCGACTCCCGATGTAGACGAGACCCCGGACACCGGTGAGAACGATGAGCTACCCGAGTTTTTCGACGTGGACTACCCGCCCCGCAAGTTGGCGTTCGAGTTCACCCGTCCTCCGGTGGGCGAACCAGTCCCCGCCGAGGAGGTGACGGCGTTCACCGAGCGGGTGGCGGGGACACTTCATGACGTGGGCTACTTCCGCTGGCTGCTGCGGACGAGCACCGGAGTCGATCCTTCCACCGGCCATGATGACTACCTGGCCTGGCACCGGAGAGTCTCTGCCGTCAAAGAGGGCGACACAGTGACGTTTGAACACAGAAACACCGAGGCCAACATGTGGATCCCCTCGTCGAAGGTCCTGGGCGCCGTGATGGGCGCCTACCTGCACACGGGCGACTGGGAGACGGCCAAGCTCACCGAGCAGTACTGCAAGGGACTCACCGCCACCGTCAAGGGCTTCGTCTGGGGCGATGACGACCCGGCGCCCTGGCTGATGGCGCGCGCCATCTTCCCGATGGACCAGGAGTTCACCCTCGACGAGGAGACCTGGCGCGACGACGGGCGCAAAAAGAACGTGATGTTCTCCGGCGCCTATCGAGAAGCCCGGCGCTGGAACCTCGAGAGGTTCGCCTGGCCCGAGAACCCCACCTGGGGCTCCATCTGGGTCACCAACATGCGCAGCAAGGACGACGTGCGCGCCATCAGCCGGCTGGTGACTTTCTTGTACTATGTGGTCGAGGACGCCGAAGATGAGTGGGTCAAGGAGGCCTGCGCCGAGACTCTCCACACGATGGAGATGTTCCACAAGGACATCGTCGACGAGGACTACTTCATCCGCACCAAGGACGATGAGGGGGTCGCCTACCGGATAC
>PWKZ01000278.1 GCA_003559575.1 Bradymonadales bacterium
CCTGGCAATGAAGGCCAAAGCGGACAAAGAGAAGAGCGCCGCGGAGTAGCCTTGCCCCCTGACTCCCCACCTGCACCGGCATTCGCTTAGATGGCTCGTCAGCCTCGAGGTGCTGTGACGTGCAAGACTTCGGTGACTGTCAGCTCTCCCGAGCTTCCGGCGGGGGAGACCCAATTCGCCCGCACGGAGGAATGATGACCGAGCCCCAGCGAGCCACCTTCCACACCATCGGATGGGCAGGTGACCAGGTCGAGCTGCTCGATCAAATCGCGCTGCCGGAGCAGATCCTGTATCGACGCTACGAGACGCCGGCCGAGGTGGCTCAGGCCATCCGCGACATGGTGATTCGCGGCGCGCCGGCAATCGGCATCGCGGGCGCCATGGGGATGGCGCTAGCCGTGCTGGGTGACGAGAGACGGACCACCGGCCAACTCATCGCGATGCTTGACGATGCCGGCGAGCTGTTGGCCCAAAGCCGCCCCACCGCGGTCAATTTGTTCTGGGCCATCGAGCGAATGCGCAACGTAGCCCACTCTGCCCGCGATCAATCGCCTGAGGAATTCAGACGCCTCATCAAGGCCGAATCGCAGGCGATCCTTGACGAAGACGTGGCCGCCAATCGGGAGATGGGACGCCACGGCAGCGCGCTCCTGCCCAATCCGGTGACGGTGTTGACTCACTGTAACGCCGGCGCGCTGGCCACCGGCGGTTATGGGACGGCGCTCGGAGTAGTCCGCGCCGCGGTTGAGGCAGGCCAAGCCGTCAAGGTCTTTGCCTGCGAGACCCGCCCTTATCTCCAGGGCGCCCGCCTGACCACCTGGGAGCTCGCGCAGGACGGAATCGCGACCACTCTCATCACCGACAACATGGCGGGCTTCGTGATGGCCCAAGGGCTCATCGACGCCGTCATCGTGGGCACCGACAGGGTCATCGCCAACGGAGACGTGGCGAACAAGATCGGCACTTACTCGCTCGCCGTGCTGGCACGTGAGAACGGAGTGCCCTTCTATGTCGCCGCGCCCCGTTCGACTATCGATCTGCGACTCCAGCACGGTGAGGACATCGCCATCGAGGAGCGGACTTCGGCAGAACTCTGCGAGTTTCGCGGAGTGCGCACCGCACCCGAGGGCCAAGGGGCCTACCACCCGGCCTTCGACGTGACCCCGCACCGCTATGTGACCGCGTTCATCACCGAATGCGGTGTCGTCCGACCACCGTACCGCGACACGCTGAGGGCGCTCTTTTCCTGACCGCACGATTCTTTGGTGAGGGTGTGAACAAATCAACGGCGCGAATATGAACGCACCTCGCCCACATCGGGGTTGCCGTTTTCGATTGCCGCCCGGAGCGCCACCAAGACATCCAGCGGCAGCGCCACTTCAGTGCGTGACAACTCTCGCTGACGACGGAAGAAATACTCGCGCTGCTCGGCGTCGAAGCCTCGTCCACGGTTGAAGCGAAGATCGAAGATGGCCAGAAAACGATCACTCGGCCACACCTCGCGCAGTCCGTCGAGCGACATCGAGGTGCACTGAATGGTCACTCCGTAATAGTCCTCGGCCAACCTGTAGCGGGTGTGGTGGCGGTCGGGGTAGTGCTTGCGCCACTTCGCGTCCTTGAGGAGATTCTCATAGTAGGCGAGTATCTGCCGCTCCTCCTCTTCGGTGACCTCAATGCGAATCCCGACAGAGTCGCGAAATGATCGCTGCTCGTTTAGAAATTGCCTGACGGCTCTTTCGCCGCGCCAGACGCGCATGACCCCTTCGCCCTGGAAGCGCAAGTATCCCCATGTTTTGCCGTACCGCCCGAAGTCGAAGATCACGTCCTCCTGGCGATCATGATCACGGACTCTCACTGAGGTATGACCGATTCTCCGATCCCTGTAAGGCAACCCCGTGATTATCTCGATCGCCAGAGCGTTCGAAGGGAGGATGCAGAATAACAGGATCCAGAGTCCAGCTCGTCGACCCATCTTGCGCCTCTCGGACCATCTGCCGGTGGTAACCAGCGGTGGAAGACCAGATTCGCCGAAGCAATGCGCGCTCCAACTTTCCTAAGCGTCGCGAGCGCCCGATAATTGCTCAGCATCGTACGCACGGTGATCCCCCGCGCGCCCGACTGCGCCAACTCTTCGAGCACCTTCCAGGTGAGCATCTCGCCGAGCCCCCGCAGTCTCGCCTCGGGATCGACCCCAATGTAATTGAGGCTGTAGAGCCCCGGCGCCACATAGCACTCGAGACGCCGATTGCGGCGATAAGTGTGAAAACCGACGACCGCCCCATCTTTCTCGGCGACCATCATGGAGCCATTCTGGTCGGCGGCGTCAAACCGCACGACCCCCTCATAGAGGGCAGCCACCCGCTCAGCGGGGAAGCGCGGATCATACGCGAAGTGGTTGATGTCGTGCGACTGGCGCGCGATCCGAGCCACCTCATCGAGCTTCTCGGTGCGCGCCTTGACAAATCGCAGGCCGTCCGGCTGAGGCTGTTCCGTAGGCGCCCCGCCGGGCGCCAGCACGCCGCAGATCTCCCCGCCCACGGTCTCGAACCCGACCCCCTGTAACCCGACAATCACTGGAATGTCCGAGCTGGCGGCCCGCCCGTAGACGAAGTCGGCCAAACACGAGATCGAGTCGAGCCCCACCGAGAGCAGCCGTTGCACGGAGCTTGGCGAGACGTCGGGCGAGAGCACCAGGTGGCGCACCGACCAGGTGCGGGTTCCCAGACGTTTCGAGAGCCACCTCTGATAGCTGAGCGAAAACAGCCCCGTGATCCGCCCCCGCTCCTTGAGCACAAATGAGTACTCAGGAGCCTCGGCCAGCGCATCCCAAAGGAATCCCACCATCGCATCCTTGGTGATGCCGAGCAGGTGGAGCTGATAGTCCCGGTGGCCGTACGCACGAAACAGCTCGCGAACACCGTCCGCGTCGCTCTCTCTGAGATCGTAAACCGGCGCCGTCGAGGTCACTGACCTCACGACGGCGGCACTCGGTGCTGGCATTCCAGTCCTCATTCAACACTCATGTTAAACCGTTTGGCCGAAGCGCCTCAATCCTCCACCCTTTTTTCGGGATTCGGGAAGCGATTCGGGTGATTTTGCGGCGTCACCTTCACCAAATCGATGCTCGACGTAGGCGCTGCGTTTGCCTCCGCTCGATTTGGCTTGTCTCCTTGCGCTTGCACCCGCCTCACTCCCCTCGGTCCACGGACGCGGTGGATGAGTGAGGGAAGCTCCGAAGCGCAGCCGCGGATGGACCCCGTCGGGGCCACACCGCTCAATTCGTTACATATCTAACCTAATTCAGGTAACAGCGCAAAGTCCTCGGGGGTATCCACGTCCAAAAGCGTCTGTCCCTCGGCCAACGCAACGAAGCGCAGGTCGAATTTGGGAAAGAGGCGCGCGATCCTCCGCTCCCCATGAGCCAGCGCCGCCTCCATTTGTGGCCGGAGGCGTCGGTGGTAGACGGCGAACAGGGGCTCCCACCGTCCATCCCTCTGCACCGGTAGCGCTCCGTCTCCGCCGCGGGCGCGGCGTAGGAGGTCCAGCACCACCTCAATCGGGACAAAGGGGGTGTCGCACGGCACGAAGAAGTTCCAATCGTGGCTGGAGACCGCGAGCGCGGAGGCGACCCCCATCATCGGCCCCTGGTCGGGGAGCTGGTCGACGACAGCCTTCTTGCCCAGAAAAGCGTATCGCGCGGGCGAGTTGGTGCTGATCAATATCTCTCCGAAGTGGGGCTCGAGTTGGGCGACGATGTGCTCGATGAGCGTCCCACCGCGAAACGGGAGTAACGCCTTGTCGCGTCCCATTCGCTCGCTCGCGCCACCCGCCAGCACCACCGCCGTCGCGGGCCGTTTGTAGGCCCAGCGAGGCCCCGGCGCGACCACCAGCTCCTCCGGGGCGACGGAGAAACGTATGCCGTCGGACTCGATCTCAATGTCCGCGAGATGACGCACCTCGGCGGCGGAGCGTTTGGCGGCGTCGGATCCGGCCTTTTGCAACATCACGAACAGCCCGGGCGCCACGGCCCGGCTCAGGCTGTTGGACTCGCAAACACAGACGCGCCCAGGTCCGATTGTCTCGAGCAAATGGGCGGCCGCGGCATCCAAGTGCTCGAAACGCGTGCGCAACCAATAGACCTTCCGCGCGCCGGCCTCGAGCAACCTCACAGTGTCCTTGCCCGGCGCGCCGCCGCGCTCCTCGACTATCTCGAACGGCGCGGTCAAGGACGTGCATACTCCACACCCCTCACCGCCGCGGGGACAACGACCGTGGTTGTCGTGCACCGTGGTCACCTTGGCCGCCACCACCGGGCTTTCGGCCGCGAGACGCCTGACCAGATTGCACGCGAACTCGGTCTTCCCCACATCACGCCCGGCCGATCCGATCATCAACATCGGCGGCGCTTGCGCCCTCCCGCTCACTTGAAGCAGCCGAGTTGGCAGCCCACGATGCGGACCTCGCTCTCGTCGCAGATAAGCCCGATCTCTTTCGCCGTCACTCCTTGACGCTCCGCTATCGCCAGGGCGCGCGCGCACGCAAGCGTCTTGCGGCCCCGTTCATCCGTCTTGGTCGCGGCTGCCAAAAGCGCGACCAGCTCTTCTCGTTCCGGCATGTTCTCTCTCCCTCGGGTTCGCCGCCTTCCGCCGCGGACCGCCTAGAACAACTCCGCCCACGGCACGTAGTCGTAACCCAATGAGCGGGCCACCGCCTCGTGAACACAGTGTCCCTCGTATGTGTTGAGACCACCGGCCAGGGCGGGATCGGACTTGACGGCCGACTCGACCCCCCTGTCCGCGAGCACGACTGCATAACGCGAGGTCGCGTTGGTGAGCGCAAACGTCGAGGTGCGCGCCACGGCACCGGGCATGTTCGCAACGCAGTAGTGAACGACGCCACTTTCCGTATAGGTCGGCGCCTCGTGGGTAGTGGGCCGGCAAGTCTCGACGCAGCCACCCTGATCGACCGCCACGTCCACTATCACCGCCCCCGGAAGCATCTCGGTCACCAGCTCCCGCTTGATGAGGTGGGGCGCTTTTGCCCCTGCTACCAGCACCGCGCCAATGACCAAGTCGGCACCGCGCACGCTCTTCTCGATGTTTGTCACGTTGGAGTACAATGTGATGACCCGGTTGCCGAAGATGTCATCCAGATAGCGCAACCGGTTGAGGTTCAGGTCCAGAATGGTCACCTGAGCGCCCAACCCCACCGCCATCTTGGCCGCATTGAGGCCCACCGTCCCGCCCCCCAGGATGGTCACGAAGCCGGGCCCGACGCCCGGCACTCCCCCCAGCAGGACACCGCGGCCACCGCGTTCTTTTTTGAGACAGGCGGCCCCCTCCTGAATGGACATGCGCCCGGCCACCTCGCTCATCGGCTCGAGTAGCGGCAGAGTCTTGTTCGGTAGCTCAACCGTCTCGTAGGCCACCGCCTTGATGCGCTTGGCCAGAAGCACTTCAGCGAGCTCCGGCGCCGCCGCCAGATGAAAATAGGTGTAGATCGTCTGCCCCTCCTTCATCAGAGGGTATTCGGCGGCGATCGGCTCCTTGACCTTGACCACCATGTCCGCAGCCCGATAGACCGCCTCTATGTCGGGCAGCATCTCGGCCCCGGCGCGCACATAGGCCTCGTCCTCGATCCCACTGCCGAGACCGGCGCCCTGCTGGACAAAGACCGTGTGCCCGCGCTGCACGAGCTCCCTCACGCCCGCCGGCACCATTCCGACACGATACTCCTGGACCTTGATCTCTTTTGGGACCCCAACCTTCATCGTCGACTCCTCCAGGTTGAAACACCGACCCCGCATCATTCGGGCGGGCGCGCAGTATATCCGACTATTTCTAGAAAAAGGTATGGCGAAGCACTGAGGCGCCGTAGGTGGCGTCAAGCTCAAAGACCGCGCGCCCGGCGCTGTCGACGATGAACGCGCGGCGGTATCCCGGAAGGCTCAAGGGAATCACGCGCGCCGGGAGCCGGCCGGTCCGAAACTGCTGCGGCGCGAAGGCGCTCGTCACCCTGAACTGCCAGGCCACATCCCGCTCGGTCTCGCCGTCGAGCGAGACGACGTCGCCGTCGGGGTCGCGTTCACACCCCGGATACATCCGAAAGCGCAGCGCGAAGTTTTCAAAAAAATCTCCCTCATAGAAGTCTTCAAAGCCGTCAGCCGGCGGCGGGCAGTCGGGCAAGGTCACATCAGGGCGCTTGCGCGCCTCGGTGGTCCGCCCAACGAACCGCGAATCGGCGTCCGGTCGCCTCTCGCAACGCCCCTCGACGTTGTGCCAGTTGTGCAGATAGCCGCTCTGGGAGCCCGTGATCACATACTGTTCCCTGGCGCGCACCGCGTACTCGAGCGGCCCGGCGAAGCACTCCGGATCGGGGAGCGGCAGGTCGCTCTCATTGACCACCAGCTCGGTCTCATCCCAGTCATCATCGTCGCCCGGCGTCCGCTCGATGAATGAGCGTCCGGGAGCCCCCAGATAAAGCTCGTCGGCGCTGAGGTCGACTATCGGCCACTCAAACAAGATCCCATCGTAGTCGCCACAGGTGTGGCGTTGGTCGGTGCGCACCAGGAGCAAATCACCGGGCTCGACGCCCAGCTCGCAGTAGTCCACGGCGGGATCGTGGAGCGCGCCTCCGCTGGTCAGTTGCCCGGTGCTTTGCGTGCCGGGGAGTTCACCCTCGTAGCGCACGGTCCACGACTCGCTCCTCACCAGACGATTGGTGTCCGAGAGACGAACCCCGTACCAGATGCGGGGATCGCCTGTGCGGTGCGACAGCCAGGGGTGGTCGAAGGTCACCCCTCCGGCGCACTCGATGGTCTCTTGAAGATCCTCTCCCGTTTCATCTCTGGCGGTGTCCTCGGGCCTTCGCGGGGGATAGTACTCCGCGGGGTCGACGCGCCTGATCCGAAACGGTCCCATCGAGGGCAAGGAGGGGATCAAAGCGAAGGCGAGATCGATCTCTTCGTCGCCCCTGAGCAACATCGGTTGAGTGACGGAGGGCTCGGCGTAACGGTCGGCGGCACCTATCCGGTGGGTCTCGCGCGGCGCGACCCGATAAGACCCGTCGGGATCGTCCTCCGGGCAGCGCAGCCCGGGGCGCTTGAACTCCAACAGTGTCGTGCGGCCTGAGATCTCGGACACGTAGGCCACCACCCCCTCGTCGGGCAGAGCCACAAAGCCGATGTCCTGGGGCGCCGTGAGCAGGGGGAGCCCTCTCCCCCCCTCGCGTCGCCTGACGGGATCGGCGCCCAGCTCAGGCGTATTGGTCTCGGTGTGCGCGAGCACGTCGACCAGCTCGCCCTCGGGCCAGCGCACCACAAGCACCTCAAACGCTGTTCGGTCCAGCACATACAGATATTTGTCGTCGGGGCTCACCGCGAGCGAGACCAGATCGTGCGGTACCGCCTTCGACGGCAAATCACCGGCCGGCTGATAACAGGAGAAGTCTTCCTGCGCCGGCGACTCGGACGAGACCGGGTCGTCGCAAGGTGGAGAGAGGTGAATCTTCTCCTCGACTCCAGTGGCGAGTGTAACCGCCGAGATGTAGGAACGCTCGAAGTGGGTGAGAAAAAGCGTCCGCCCATCGTTGGCCAGCTCCAGGCGCGCCGGCACCCCGTCGTCCAGGGGAATGCGCCACATATCGGCGAAGCCGAGGCTGCCGAATCGATCCTCGTCCTGTGGAATGTCGGGCGATGAGAGTGGCACTATCAAGACTGAGGCGTCGTGCGGTGTCGAGAGAAACGCCGCCCAGGCCACATTCTCAACGGCGCTCGAGAGATGGTCTTCCCACTCCTGCAGCTCGAGCTGGAACTCCTCGCTGAACTGGGCATCGAAAGCGGCGGCGTTCGGGCGCGACGCGGCCAGCGCGCGGAAATCGTCGAACGCCTGCAAGTTGTCTTCCGAGAAGACCGGGTTGGGCCCGATCACTATGTCGTATGGGGCATGCGGGAGCGGCTGGGTCAACACTTCGTAGTCACCGCCGGGGTGGGTCGCGAGGCGGCTCAAGTCGCCGGAGCCGCGGTTGGCCGTGAAACAGAACCGGCCGGTCGGGTGGGCGGCGATGGCCTCCGGCATATCGCCCACCGGCGCGCGGGTGAAACCCGGTATCCAGCGAGTGACATCAATGTTACGGCGCGCCAGGATGTCGATGACCGCCACATCACCCTCGATTGTGTTGGAGACGAACCCATAAACCTGATGGCGCGTCGGGTCGCACGCGGCTTCGGGGATCGGGGTCGGGCTGCCGCCGTCCCGTGCGGGGCGGAAGCAGGCGAACGCGATGTCGGTCGGTCGGTCGAAGTTCTGAGTCTCGCGCACAACTTGATCGGCGCAGCCGATCATGAGCGAGACCGAGAGAATCAGAAGAACTCGTCTCACTGCACCCCTCCTTCATGTCCGCCACGAATATAGGCAATCACTTGGTGGTAGAAGGGGCTCTCGCGGTCCAGATCAATGACCGCCACCGCCTCGAGCTCGAACATGCTCACATAGGCGCGAAACCGGCCGCGTTCCGGGTTGTCGACAATCGCCAGGTCGAACGGTCCGCCCGGCAAGTCGATGATGTCGACCACCGTCAAAAGCGCCGGATCGACAACCCAGATCTGCTCGGCACCAAAGCACACCACATACAACAACTCGCGTCCGTCTTGGCCGCTCTTGGCGGCGGCGAGGCGCGCGGGACCGGCTCCGACCCCAATTGATCCAAGCACCTTGTTTCGCCGTTTCCCGGTGCTGTCCAAGCTCGTGTCGATGACCACCACGCCGGAGGGGTTGCGGTAGGACAGATAAGCGAGGTTGCCTGAGAGGCTAAACAGCATGCTGCGCCCGTGATCGGAGGCGGTCCCGGAGGAAGGGATCGCGAACGGATCGCCGATTGCGATTTCGGTCCAGGTGCGCGGGAGTCCGGCCGGATCGGGGTGCGCGTTTAGCTCGAGCGGGACCACCAGCCCCGCGAAGCGGTTGGTGGTATAGACGAGACCGTCGCTCGGCGATAGCGCCAGGTCATAGGCCCCTCCACTCACTACTCGGTTCTCCAAAAAAACCGGCTGGCCGGGGCGACTCAACACGCTGTCGTCGAAGTCGTCGTCGTGCGCCGGTGCCCCCGGAGTCGAGGGGGACATCGGCATTCCGCCCTGGATGTGAAACGCGCTCACCCGCCCGGTGCGCGGGTTGGTGATAATCAGGTGGTCTTCCAAGTCACCAATCCCGGGATAGATCATCGTCCCGACCGCGTCGAGGCCCACGCTCATACTCACGGGGCGGCCCGCCAGGCTTGCGCGCGCGTCCTCGTCAAGATTCTGGTCGTCGAACGGCAAGCGTTTGCGCTCAACGCGACCGACCCTATGCGAGTTGTCACACTCTTGGATCCCTCCACCCTCCGTGGGCCCCTCCTCGTTGCATCCAAGGCGAAGCGGCGCGTCGGCCTGACCACCGTTCACCTCGAACCAGTAGAGGCGCCCTTCCGAGCGCGACGGGAGGTAGCCCACGAGCCGTGGGGTCGAGTCGTCTCCGTCGGGCGGGGGCTCATAAAGCACAAGCTGGCCGCCGAAGTCTCCGATCCCGATCACACCCTGCTCGATCAGGCGGTGCGTGTTGAGATCAATGGCCGTGACGGCGCCGCCACGGTAGCGAAGATCGAAGTTCGAGCTGACCACATACAAGTAGTCACCATTGGGATCCGCTGCCAGGGCTCCGGGAAAGTGCAACCGATCAGTCGGGTGCGGGATCCCCGGAGACTCCGTGCAGGAGAGCGTCAGGATCGCTACGAAGCATGTGAGTAGGCGTAGATAGAACAAAACCACTAATCGCTCCTAACCGGCCGCTATTCGCCCGAACTCTGCCAGGCGGCGGAAAGTCGCGGCGATCTGCTGGAGCAAAGCCACCCTGTTACGGCGAAGACTCTCATCGTCCACCATCACCATGACGTGGTCGAAGAAGAGATCGACCGCCGGCTTCAGCTCGGCCACGGCGACCGCCGCCCGACTGAACTCGCGAGTTCTCAGGAGCGCCTCCACCCGAGCGCGGATCCGCTCATGGGTGGCAAACAGCGCCTTTTCCTCCGGGGCTTGGAGCGCGGTCTCGACAAGCTCCTCGGGGGCATGATCCTTGATGATGTTCCCGACTCTCTTGAACGTCAACGCCAGAGGCTCGAAGCCGGGCTCACGGCGAAGCTCCGCCAACGCCTTCACCTTGCCGAAGACGTCGGGAACTCGTTCGGAGTCTATCTCCAGCACCGCGTCGATCACGTCGGTGGGGAAATCGGCGCGAAGCAACTGGCGCAGTCGGCGGCGCAAAAACTCGAGCACCACACGCGCGATCTGTTCGTCAAACTCGTCGCGGGTTACCCCCACCGGCCCGGCCGGCGGCGTCTGCGTTTCGGGATGAACCGAACCGCCGGCGCGCGGTCGTCTCCGCTCGTTGCGGGCTTCGTGTCGCTCTCGATGAAGCTGGAGGTGGGCTTCGTACAGTAGCCCGCCAAACGTCTCGAGCGTCTCACCGACGATGGTCGAGAGCGGCAGCGTCCACCCCCGCGCGGCCAAAATGCGCAGCACTCCCAGGGCCTGGCGCCTCAGAGCGTAAGGATCTTGGGTGGCGGTGGGCGCAAGCCCGATGCCGAAGCAGCCCACGATGGAGTCGGCTTTGTCGGCGATGGAGACGAGCGCCCCGGCATCGCCGCGCGGGAGCTTGTCGTCGGCCGAGCGTGGCAAATAATGCTCGAAAATTGCATCCGCGACCTCGTCCGACTCGTTCGACAGGCGCGCATATTCGCACCCCATGACACCCTGCAAGTCGGGGAACTCCTGCACCACCCGGCTGCACAAGTCGGCCTTTGAGAGTGTGGCGGCACGAACGGCCACATCCTCGGCGGCAGGCGCCAGCAGGCGTGCGAGGCGGCCGGTGAGCGACGTGGTGCGCTCGGTCTTGGCGCGGACGGTGCCGAGCGGCTTTAGGAAAATGCGCTCATCGAGGCCGGGCAGATAGTCCTCGATCCCATATTTGCGGTCCGCGGCGAAGAAGAAGCGCGCGTCGTCAAGCCGCGCCCGCAGCACTCGCTCGTTGCCGCGAGTGACCGCGGCGGGCGAGACGGTGTCGGTATTGCTCACGACGGCAAAGGCGTTGACCAGCGCGCCATCCGGTCGCGCCAGGGCGAAGTAACGCTGATGCGTCGCCATGGCGGAGATCAAGATCTCCTTGGGCATCTCCAAAAAATGTTCGTCGAAGTGACCGAGGGTGGCCGTCGGCTTCTCCACCAGGTGTACGACCTCATTGAGCAACGCCTCGTTTTCAATCACTCGCGCGCCGATCTCCTCGGCCAGCGCCAAGAGCTGTCCGCTCACCCGCCGCTTGCGCTCCTCGGGATCCAGCACCACATGACTCTCTCCGAGGTAGGCGAGATAATCGGAGACGCCGCGGACCTCAGCCGGATCGGGCGCCATGAAGCGATGCCCGATGGTGAAGTTGCCGCTCGTCACCCCGGCGAAGGAGAACGGCACCACCTGGCCGTTGAAGAGCGCCAGCAGCCAATGGATCGGCCGTACGAAGGCTTGCTCTCCCGCACCCCAGCGCATTGATTTGGGGAACTGCAGTCGGGTGAGAATGCGCGGCAGCACCGTCTCGAGGAGCCGGCCCACCGGGCTGCCCGAGATTTGCAGGCGGACGCAGACGTATTCGCCCTTCGGGGTCAGAACCCGGTCCAGATCCTCGACCTCCACCCCATGACCGCGCGCGAATCCGAGCGCGGCTTTGGTTGGGCGTCCCTCGGCGTCAAAAGCGACGCGTGTCGCCGGGCCAATGTGCTCTTCAGTGCGATCGGCCTGCCGGGTTTTCATCTCGGTGCTGAGCAACACGAGGCGGCGCGGGGTACAATAGCTCTTGACCTCCCCCGGCGCCACCTGCAGTGTCTCGAGTTCTTTCAAGAAGAGAGTGCGCAGCTGCTCCGCCGCGGCGGGCGCGACGCGTGCCGGGAGCTCTTCTGTGCCGATTTCGAAAACGAAGTCGCCGGTCATTGGCTTGAAGCACCCTTTCGGGAACAGTTGGACCTGGATCGCTTGGCGCCATTGCTCTTGGCGGCCGCCACCGCGGCGGCGCGGGCGTCGGCCGGGAGCATCGGAAAGCCCAGACGAATCCGGGTCTCGACCCACGCCTCGGCGGCTCGCCGTGCCAGCAGTCTAACTCGCCCGATGTAGCTTTGGCGCTCCGTGACACTGATTGCGCCACGCGCGTCCAGAACGTTGAAGACGTGGGAGCACTTGAGGCAGTAGTCGTACGCCGGCAGGGCCAGGTCAAGCTCAGCGAGCCTCCGAGACTCCCTCTCGAATTGATCAAAGAGGGCGAAATGCAGCGGGACATCGGCCTCTTCAAAGTTATAGCGCGAGAACTGCACCTCGCTCTCGTGGTGAACCTGTCCGTAATTGACCCCTGTCGCCCACTCGAGGTCGTAGACGCTGTCCCTGTTTTGCAGGTACATCGCGATCCGCTCGAGCCCGTAGGTTATCTCCACCGAGACCGGATGGAGATCCATCCCTCCGGCTTGCTGAAAGTAGGTGAACTGGGTGATCTCCATCCCGTTGCACCAGACCTCCCAGCCGAGCCCCCAAGCACCGAGGGTGGGTGATTCCCAGTTGTCCTCGACAAACCGGATGTCGTGGCGCAGAGGGTCGATCCCGAGCGCGCGCAGGCTGTCCAGATAAATCTCCTGGATATCCTTGGGGCTCGGTTTCAAAACCGCCTGGAATTGATAGTAATGCTGGAGTCGGTAGGGGTTGTCGCCGTAGCGCCCGTCGGTGGGGCGCCTTGATGGCTCGACATAGGCTACGTTCCAGGGCTCGGGCCCCAGGACGCGGAGAAAGGTGGCCGGGTTGAAGGTCCCGGCGCCCACCTCGATGTCGTACGGCTGAACTATGAGGCACCCGCGCTCCGACCAGAAGCGCTGGAGCTGAAGAATCAATTCCTGAAAAGTCACCGCTATTTCTCCACCAGGGAGCCGCTCCCGGAGACGACTGCCGAACCTACACCTGAACAACACGGCTCGTCAATGCCATGCCTTCGCCTCAATCATCCACCCTTTTCCGGGATTCGGGAAGCGATTCGGGTGATTTTGCGGCGTCACCTTCACCAAATCGATGCTCGACGTAGGCGCTGCGTTTGCCTCCGCTCGATTTGGCTTGTTTCCTTGCAC
>PWKZ01000269.1 GCA_003559575.1 Bradymonadales bacterium
ATCCGCAACCGCGATAACGCGAGCGGTGTGGCCTCTTATCAAACCTTCACGATCTCGTTCCTGAGGGTCGAAGGCTGGGACGACTAGTCCGCCAAGCTCACGACCGGTGCCCCCCCTCGCCCAATTCAGGCGGAGGGGGGCGCTCCGCCACCTTTTTGCTCTGTTTTTTTTGAGGAGCCATGCCCGATGAGCCCATTCAACCCAAGGCGCAGCGCCCTCTTGTTGATCCTGGTGGCGACCACCCTCGTGCTCCCCGGCTGCAGCGACGAATTCGGCGGTAGCGTGGGCGCGCGCGGCGTCACCTTCGACATGTCGACTCAGGCGCTGCGGTTCGATGAGCTGTACGCGGCCCACGGATTCTACACGAACTGTGCCGGCCGCCCCGACGACGGAACCTGGAGCATCGCGATCACCCCGGGCGCGGTGATCGAGAGCCCGCTGACAGTCTGGCTCAACAACCATGACTGTCAGCTCACCTTGACCCACCTCGAGATCGTCCGGGACGACAACGAGGGCGACGAAGACCACGCCACCTGGGACATCGAGCTGCTCGAGGCGCAAGCGCAGATGGCGCTGTCCGACGGCTGGGGGGCTGCGCAGGACTTCCGGACTCCCGGAGACCCACCGGGGCCAATCGAGTTCTTTGCCAACGCGCGGCTCAACCGCGCCGAGGCCGGCAAGTTCAGCGCCGATTTCGACGTCGAGATCCTCTTCTCCGACGATCCCGACATCGCCGCCGCGGCCGCGACACACGCCGCGCAGTTCGCGGCGATCACCGGCTCTTATGCCACCGACACGGTCCCGGCGCCCGAATATACCCTGAGGACCGAGGCGCCATCCGACATCAAGCTCGACATCAAAACCGACACCAACCAAATCGTCGTCTCCGTCGACGGGTCGGTCGACCTCGAGCTGGCCCCCGACGCCCAGGCCGGCCAGGACTATGTGGTTCACGGCGAGAGCCTGGTGGGCGCCGACTATGACGACGTTCATAGCGCGTTCAGCAATGGTCAAGGGATGCCGGAGGAGCCTGTCGAGGGTTACTACCCGATCCCGGCGGCGTCGTTCCAGTGCCTCCTCGGCGAAGACCTGGCCGCCGCCACGGTCGCGCGGACGATCGTCATTCGCAACTCGAGCGAAGGGGTCAGCACATACCAGACCTTCACCATCGAGTTCACCCCCGCCACCAACTAGCCATAGTCATCGGCTCAGCGCCTCGCGAAGCTGCTCGACAAAGCCCCGGCCGACATCACGGCCGCAGGCCGCCATCGCGTTCTCGTAAATTGTCATGAAGGCGTAGTCCTCACCACGGGTTGGAGGCTGCTCGTAGGCGGCGGGAAGGTGCACGTAGCCCACGAAGTCGTTGCTGTGCGATGCGGCGGCGAAGAGACGATAGCCGGCCGCAGAGGTCACCGCGCGCGCGGCGAGACCGACGTCGGGCCCCATGTCGGCCGGGAAGCCCGCGATGATGAGGTCCCCTATTCTGAGCACGGTGACGGGCGCCGCCGGGGCCTCCCCGAGCCCACGGCGCATGAACCGCCTCAGCCATAGCCGCGCGGGGAGCGCGACCAGGTCCAGCAAGCGCCAACGGGACGGGAAGAGCCGAGGGGTCGTAATCTTCAGGCGCCGGACAACGGTGGCCCCCGCAACGCTCTCGCCCACAACCGGTGTCGCCCCGGCCTCGGCGACCCTGATGCGCGCGAGCAGAGCGTCGCGGACGAGCGCGAGGTGAGCCTCGGCGTCGTGCACATGATCCGGCCACAACGGGCTGACCCCTCCGAGCGATCCCGAGACATAAATCGCCCCGCCGCCGTCACTGGACAGGGCGCGGACTATCTCACCGGGGAAGTCGGCGCTGGCGGTGAGCGGATCGTGCTCGCTGACTATCACCGGGTGGGCTCCGAACGAGACGACGCGGTGGAGGCCGTCATCACGCTCCACCCGCAGCACCGAGACGGTGTCGTCTATCGCTCCCGCCGGATGGCGCCGGTTCCAATTGAGCGCCGGCGCGGCGGTCTCCCCGAAGGCCAGGCGCGCCGGTCGCAGGTCGCCCGCCGCGGTGATGGCCGCGGCGGCTATCCCCTGGACCAAATGGTCGAACAGGGCTCTTTGCGGCGGCCCCATGAAGGCGACAGTGCTCGGCGTGTCCCAGTACCCCCCGGGCGCCGAGTGGGTGTGCGTGGCGGTCAGAAGGAGCGCCTCGAGCTGCACGCCCGCGGCGGCAATTTCACTCCTGACGGCCTCGCTCAGCGCGCCATGAAACGTGAGCAGGTCCACCGACACGAGGCAGATGGTCCGCTCACCGTCACAGACGGCCATAGCCCGCGCGAAGAGCGGATCACGCACTCGCGTCGCCTCGCGCCCCCCCTTGACCACGACACCGGCCAGTGGGAACGGGAGCGGCGGGGTAAGGTCGGTGTGTCCAAACCCGACTTTGAGTGTCATCACTCGGCCCTCAACCTTCTCAGTCGCCCACCATTAGCCGGGTCAGCTCCAGCGGGTGGGCCACCTCGCCGCCCTTGTAAGCGCGCATGTTCCCGCCGGAGATCTCGTCGATGAGCCCCACGGCGCCATCGGGGCGCATGCGGCCGAACTCCAACTTGATGTCGTAGAGTTCGAGCCCCTTTTGGGCCAGCTCGTCCTTGATGACCCCGCAAATGCGGACTGTCTGGTGCTTTAGCTCGCGATACTCGGTCTTGGTGAGAATGCCGAGCATCTCCAACGCGTCGTCGGTGATGGGGGGATCGTTGCGCTCGTCGTCCTTGAGGGTCACCTCCACGAAGGAGTCGAGCGGCTGCCCCTCCTCGACATAGAGCCCATAACGCCTGAGAAAGCTGCCCACCGCCCGGTAGCGGCAAATCACCTCGATCCCTTTGCCGAAAGGAGTCGCCTTGCGCACTTTCATGGTGCCGCGCTCGATGTCGGCCGAGACGAAGTGGGTCGGGATCCCCATCGCGTTCAGCTTCTCGAAGAAGAAGACCGTCAGCTTGAGGCCCGCTGTCCCGACCCCCTCGATCCGCGCCCCGACCTTGTTCGCGCCCGGATCAAAGACGCCATCCTCGCCCGTCACGTCATCCTTGAACCTCAGCTCGCAGTGATCTTGGTCCAGGGAGTAGACGTCCTTGGTCTTGCCCTTGTAAATCAGTTCCATCTCTTGGGCTCCGTTCCTTGTTTTTAAGGGTTGTCGACGAACCGCTCGCCCTGCGCGGGGCTCCGTATTTTGAGTCCATCGCTTAGAGTAACACGCCGCGCGCGAGCTTGATAAGTGGCAAAGTTGTCCCATAATCGTCGGTTCGTTCTGAGGAACGAGCGTGTGGAGTCGCGTGCATGTGCAAGGAAACAAGCCGAATTAGGCGCAGTCCAACGCAGCGCCTACGTCGAGCACTAATTCGGTGCAGG
>PWKZ01000237.1 GCA_003559575.1 Bradymonadales bacterium
AAGATTGCGCACGCCCATTGCTACCACTCCCCCCTGATCCCCAAAATCGGCAGGATCGGCAGCCCGGTCAGACGGGCTCGCTGTGAGTAGTCGTAGGAGTATGACCACCCCTCTTGGTTGGCGTTGTTGTAGATATTTTGCACGTCCAGGTAGAGCTCAAGCTTCCAGCGCTCGAAGGTCCAGACTTTGTCGATTCGCACGTCGAGAGCATGGAAGTGAGCCAACCTCGTCGAGTTGGAGCGCCCGTAGAGCGGCACATAGGTGTCGGTGCCGGCGTCATAGATGGCGCCCAAAACCGGCGTACTGGGGTTGCCCGAAACAAACCGGAAGCGCGCCCCCACTGAGACCCCCCACCCGATCCGGTAAGTCCCGAGCGCCGTCAAGATGTGCGGCTGATCGAAGTCGAAGAGTCGCTCCGAGAGCCCCGGCGCGTCGGTTCTGTAGGAGCGCTGGAACGTGTACGCCAGCCACCCGGTGAAACCGCGCTCAAACGAACCGAACGAGGCCCTCAGCAACACCTCGAGGCCAAAAATACGGCCGGTGCCGTCATTGGTATAGGTGTCGGCGGAGAGATCCTGCCGGGCGGAGGGATCGGGGTTGCGAACAATCACCCGGTCGATCCACTTGTAAAACCCGGTCACCTCGATCTCGAGCCCGTCAATGATGCGCTGTTCGACCCCAAGGCTCGCCTGGACGCTGCGCTGCGGCAGCAAGGTCGGAGTGCCGAACGCCGAGTCGGCCTCGTCGGGCGTCGGCGGCTGCTGGTAGAGGCCGACCCCGGCCTTGAGCGCGGTCGCCTCGAACAACTGATAACGCCCGCTGAGCCGGGGATCCACCGCCCAGGCGTCGATGAGGCTCCAGTAGTCGACCCTCACCCCGGGGATTAGCGAAAGCCGCGGCGTGGGCTCGATGAGCATGTCCAAAAACAGCGCCGGGTCACTGAAAAGTGAAGAGCGGGTGGCGCCGATCGTCCCCTGGGTGGCCACCGGCACAGAGTTCTCGCCCTCTCTGGGCGGGCTCGGGGCCGCAAGCGAGATACTGAAGTCGGTGAGCACGATATCGGCCCCGAGCCTCAGGGCGAGCCAGGGGAGCACGCGCGCGGTCCACGCGCTGCGCGCGGCGTAGACAAAGAAGTCCAGGTCGAAGAAGAAGTCGGCCCCAATGGTGGCCGAGATCTGGTTGAAGCCGAACGAGAGCTGGCTCTCCTGCCGCAGCCAGGGCGTCACATCCGAGCCATACTGCAAGAGAGCGTTGTGGAACATAATGCGCCCGTCCACTCGGCCGCGTAATTTGGGATCATTGCGCGGCGAATCAAACAGAAGCTCCACCTTGTCGAGCGATCCGAACCACACCAACCGCGCACGCTGCCCCGTGGGGGTGCCGTCGTCTCTTCGCGGCTGCCAGGTGGTCAGGAACTGATAGTCGTAGTAGCGCGGCGCCACGTCGAACGACAACGGCACATCGTCCGGCAAGACCAGAGGCAGCAGCGCGTCGATGTAAGAGCGGTGGAATGCGCCGCCCATGGACCACTCGTCGCTCAGGGGGCCTTCCAGGGCAAATCCCGCGTCGTAGACGTTCAAATCCACCGCGCCGCGAAACATATCGCTCGCGGGATCGCGCACCCGGACGTCGATTATTCCACCGGTGGCGCGGCCGTAATCCACCGCGAAGTTACCGGGAACGAACTCCACCGCCTCCAGGAAATAGTTGTTGAACGTCGAGCGCAACCCGCCGAAGTGGTAGATCAGTGGAATCTCGAGCCCCTCCAGAAACACCAAGCTATCGCCGGGGCTCGCGCCGCGCAGGACCAAGGTGCCGGCCCCGAACGAGTCGCGCGCCACGCCGGGGAAGTTGAAGACCACCTTGATGGTGTCACCCTGGGTCCCCGGCACCTGCGTCACCACGTCACGCGAGATTACCTGGCGGGTCACCTCGCGGCGCACGCGAGCAGCGCGCACCACCACCTCGAACGCCTCGCCGGTGCGCTGAAGGAAAAACGACTCCTCGAGGCGCTCGCCGGGCTCGAGGTCGAGCGCAATCTCCAGCCGCTCGTGGGCCGGTGGCAGCGCCACCAGCCAAACACGCCCGGGCATGAGCGCAAGCTCAAAGCGACCGTCGGCGTCCGTGACCGTCTCGGCCACCGTCTCGAACGCCGCCGGTGGAAGCTCGCTCTCGGGGGCGTCCTCCTCATGCTCCTCATGCTCCTCCTCCGACAGCCGCGGGAGGCGAGCGGCCACCGGGACGTCGCCCAACGGGTTGCGGGTGCCACGCTCGACGAGCCGCCCGACATAACTCGCCGGTTGTGGAGGCGGCGGCGGGATCAACATGCGGAAAGTGACCGTCACCGGGACCGCCTCGCCGGTGTTCAATATCCCAGGCGCGAACTCGAACTGCCGCGCCGCGGCCGTCGCGGCCTCGTCAAAGGGCGCCCCGAAGCCTTGCTCGAGCGCCACCTCACGGACGGAACCGGTCTCATCGACCTCCAACACCAGCACGACTATCACATCTTCGTCCGGGAAGACCGTCTCGGCCGGCACCTCGGCCGGCACCAGCTCAATCAACTCCGGCGGCGCGGCCAGGAACGGCGCCGCCGAGAGATCTTCGTCGGAGGCATTCGGCGCGACCTCCCCAGGGCTTGCTCTTCCCGCCCCGGGTGAGATCAGGAGCGCCCCCAAGAGCGCCCCCCAAACCATGACTCCAAAATTCGATGCGCTCATACGACTTCCTTCAATCGTCCAGTCGAAAGCGAAAGGGAAACGTCACCCACACCGCGACCGGTCGCCCCCCCTGGCGTCCGGGACGAAAACGCAACCTACGCGCGAGCTTCTCTGCCGCCTCGTCGAACCCTTCGCCGGCGCCGCGCAACACTGTTGCCCTCCGCACCTCACCCTCCGGTCCCACCAACACCCGGAGCACCACGTCGGCCTCCAACCCCTTGCGGCGCGCCGCGTCGGGGTAAGCCCGGCGAAGCTCAGCGGAGGACGGCTGCGAGATGAGCCGCGGTCGTGAGGTCACCTCCGCCAGCGCGACTATCTCGTCACGCCCCTCGCTCTTGGCCTCATCGCCCCCGCCACCTTCGCCAAAGCGGCGATCCAGAGTGCCCCCTTCGACCCCATCGACGGCGCCGACGCGACTTCCTCCGCCCCCGCCGGGAACGGCCACGCTTCCCTGCGCCCCACCGTTCATCTCATAGCTGAACTTCATCACCGGAGGCGGCTCGGGTTCAGGCCCCGGTTCAGGCTCGGGCGCGGGCTCAGGCTCGGGGGTGGGCGGCGGTGGCCGCCGGCGTCTTGGCGGACGCGGCTTGGGTGGTTCTGGCTTGGGCGGCTCGGGCTCGACCTTGGGCGGCTCGGGCTCAGGGGCGGGCGGCTCGGGCTCAGGGGCGGGCGGCTCGGGCTC
>PWKZ01000039.1 GCA_003559575.1 Bradymonadales bacterium
AAGCAACACCGCCAGAAACACCTGTCTCGAGACTCCTCTCATCAACCACTCGCTTTCCATTCGCAAGCTCTCTTTCTTTGTGCCGACCCACACGCCCCATGTCAACGCGGAGCCGAGCCATAATCTTCGGTTCGTTCTGAGGACCGAGCGTGTGGAGTCGCGTGCATGTGCAAGGAAACAAGACGAATTAGGCGGAGGCGTAGCAGCGCCTACGTCGAGCACTAATTCGGTGCAGGTGACGCCGCAGATGTGCGCGGATCCGCGCGCGAATCCCAGGATGGGCCGACGATTCTGGCAGTAACACGCGGAGATCAGTAAAATCCACCTGGAGGCCCAGGGCGCGGGCGAATGGCTTTCTTGAGGAGGAGCTGGGGATGAGAGAGAGGTCGACTTCGAACCCGTTGTTTCTCGCATGGTTGGCGCTCCTGCTCGTGAGCGGCGGGTGCCGCGGGGGCCGCCAAGAGCCACCCACCGCCGCCTCGGAGAGACCACCGGAGGCCGAAGAGAGCGAGACAAATGCCGAACGTGGCGCGATCGGGATCCACAACCCGGACAACGCGCCGGAGCTTATCCCTATCGCCGAGCGGGTGGCGCAATGCGATTACGATGAGGGATTGACGACGCGCGACTGCTCGGCGCTCGAGGATCTTCGGCGGGAGGCCGGCGACCTCCCCCCACCCTTGGGCCTCACCACACTGCTGAACCTGCTTGAAGACGAATCCCCAAGCGTACGCTTCGCGGCCGCCAAATCGCTCCGGACACACCACTTCGGCGAGCAACCGCTGACAGACTCCGCCTCCTTGGACGCCGCTCTCAAAGCGCTATGGGAGGAACAGGAAGGTCCGATCCTGGCCGAACTCGGAGGCCTGGTGAGCAGGTTCCGCCTGGCCCAAGCCGGGAAGACAGAAGAGGTCCTGAAGGCGCTGCGGAGTCACCCCAGGCGGGAGGCACGGATCGTGTTAGTCGGGCAAATCCTGTTTGCCAATCGCGAGGTGTCACGAGTCTTCGAGGCCGTCGCCGAGATTGCACGAGAAGACCAGCATGAGGAGATAAGGTCGGCCGCCCTCGGCGCGTTTTGGAACATCGGCACTGATCGCCGGAGTGAAATTGTCGCGCTATGGCGCGAGGCGCTCTCCTGGCCCCAGGCAAGACTCTCCGCAGACGCCGCCTACCTGCTCGGCAACTGGCACGGAGGGGTCGAGGAAGCCTTCGAGGAGGTGTTGGCCGAGACCGCCCGCCGCGCTGATGATCTGTCATTGAGCTGGGAGTTTTTGGCCGGGCTGGAAAGGTACGTTCGCAATGACCGCGACTTCGTCACCAAGGAGAAGGTTTTTGACGTGCTCGCCGAAGTCGCTCAAAACAACAATCTTTTCTGGAATGTGCGCAACCGGGCGATGACCATAATGGAGAACACCGGCGATGAGAGATTGCAAGAGACGCTCACGCCGCTGACCTCTGACCCCGAGATGTTGGTCGCCAAACACGCGGCGGACATTATCGAGGGAGAATCACCCGAACCGGAATGACAATCAAATGGAGAAATGAATGCGCGTCGTCTTGATCGAGCCGGAGATCCCCCAAAACACCGGTAGCGTAGCCCGACTCTGCGCCGGGACCGGGATCCCCCTGCACCTGGTTGGGCGGCTGGGCTTCTCTCTCGAGGATCGCTATCTCAAGCGGGCAGGGCTCGATTACTGGCCGGCGGTGACCCTGCATCACCACGCCACGGTGGAGGAATGGCTCGCTCACCTGAACGATGAGCCGGTGTGGGCGCTCAGCAGTCATGCCACCCGCGACTACACCGAGGTGCGCTACGGCCCGCGAGACTGGTTGGTGTTCGGCTGCGAGTCGGTGGGGTTGCCAAGTGGGCTGCGGCAACGGTTTGCCGGCGGGCTGTTGCAGATCCCGTCCAACGGCATGGTGCGCAGCTACAACCTGTCGAACTCGGTGGCGGTGGTGATGTTTGAGGCCGGCCGCCAACAGCGCTTCCCATGGCGCGGGGCGCCGTAGCGCGCACTCCCTCAGGGCTCAAACGTGATGGTCCCGCGGTCTCTCAACTGATCGGCGCTCAGTGTCGTGCGGGCCCGGCTCTGGGCGGGGTAGACCTCGATCACCTGCACCGAGCCGCCTCCCGAGATCCGTCCCTTCATTCCTCTCGTGATCCCGTGGACGCTGCCGCGGTTCAAAAGCATCACGGTGGCCCCGTCCGCAGGCCAATGGTTCAGGATTCTCGCCTCGATGCGGCCAATCGGCCGGCAGGTGTTGGTCTCGGGATCGCACTTCTGCCCCGATGGGCAAGGGGGACACTCGGTCGGCTTGGCGACACACTGCCCCCGCCGGCAGATCTGGTCCGCGCCGCAAGGCGGGTCGCAACCCGCCGGCCGGGCCGGGCGTGGGCGAACGCAGACAGCGCGACCGGCGCGCCTCACACAACGCTCACCTCGCCGGCAGCGGTGCCGATAGCAGGGGTCGGGGACACACTCGGCCGCCCGGCGAGAAAAATGCTCCCCCCGCGCGCATTCGATCGCCACGCACCGGCCGTCCCGACACTCCTCGGCCACATCACACTCGGGATCACAGGCGGGGCGCTTTAACTCGCAGCGATCATCTATGCACTGCTCGTCGGGTCCACAGCGCTCGCAGGGGTCGATGCGCTCCGCCTGGGCATAGATGATGTAAGTCGCCGCCCCCTCGGTGGCGGTCAGCCGGAGGAAGTAATTGGCGTGAGGGCGCGCCACGAACTGCAGCGGGAAGTTGCGGCTCCCGGGTGCCACCCGAGCCGTGTCGAGGACATTCCCCTCCGAGTCGAAAACCTCAATGACTCCAGTAACATCATGGTCTCCGGTGAAGTCGCCGACCCGATAGACGACCTTGATCTCGGCCTCCTCGGAATGCGAAAACACACGCCAGTCAACGCGATCGTATTTGGGCACATTGACGCTATCGCGCACCTCATCGCCGGCCGACAGCCCAAGGGCGGTGTCCATGGTGGAGTGCGGATCGGGCTTGTCCCGACGACAACCGGCCGCGAGCAATACCAAAACGAACAAGATCGGCAAAGCGCGCGAAAACTGCGTGATACTGTCACTCCTGGGCCACATGATGTTCCCCTTTTGTCTCACGACCCAGTCCAGGTTACGCCAACAGCAAATTAGGAGCAATCGTTCATCTCGGGCCCTAATTCCCCACCTGCACCGGCATTCGCGCGCGGATTCACGCACATCTGCGGCGTCACCTGCACCGAATTAGTGCTCGACGTAGCTCTACTACGACTGCGCCTAATTCGGCTTGTTTCCTTGCACATGCACGCGACTCCACACGCTCGATTCGCGCGCGGATTCACGCACATCTGCGGCGTCACCTGCACCGAATTAGTGCTCGACGTAGGCGCTGC
>PWKZ01000177.1 GCA_003559575.1 Bradymonadales bacterium
CAGCAAGCGGAAGATGGTGACCCTGACCCGGTGTTTGCTTTCCGCATGTGGGTGCAGGCATGGGCCGGGGGCGATGAGCCGGCAAGGGAAGGCGAACCGGAGCCACTCGGCGCCCGATGGGTCGACATCGATGCCATCACCAGCGCCAACCATGCCGGCCGCATCGCCATCGCACACGACATGCTCGACGGTGAGGACCTCGAAGCGGATGCCCGCCGGCTCGATGCGTTTCTCGAGCGCCTGCGCCTCCGCACCACGCCGGGGATGCCACAAGGAAGGGATCAGTAATGGCCGGCCCGGGACGCCCTGTCCATGACCGGCCCCCACCGTTGCCCGCCCGGCCGCTCGACGGCCACAAGGGCACCTTCGGCACGGTCATCATCATCGGCGGCTGCCCGACGCAAAAGAAAAAGTCGGAGGCCCCGCGGTCGATCATCAGACGCAAAAAACGGTCGATGCGCGGCGAGCGCGCCGCTTCATCGGCAGACTGCGGCGAAGTCACCTTCATGGACTCTTGCGTCGGCTTCGGTGAACTCATGGGAGGCGCCTCAGTGGTAGACCGATTGAATAAACGTTTCGCTGACAAACGGCTCGAACAACTCGCGCTTCTCGGCTCTCAGATAGGCCTCCTCGGCTGTTATTAGACCGTCACGATAGAGCCGCATCAAACCGTCGTCCATGTGTTGCATCCCGACCCCCCGGCCCATCTGGATGAGCGACGGTAGCAGCGTGTCGCGCTCCTCGCGCACGGCATGCGCCATCCCTCGAGTCATCACCAGGATCTCGTGGCACGGGACTCGCCCTCGGACCCGCGCGGGGACGAGAGTCTGACATATGACCAGCTTGAGCAGCTCGGCCACACTGGATCGGACTTGCGGCTTTTCGCCGGTTGGAAAAATGTCTATCAGACGACGCAACGCTTTGGTGGCTGATGAGGTCTGCATGGTCCCAATTACGACATGCCCGGTCTCGGCCGCGTTGAACGCCAACCGGCAGGTCTCGAGATCACGCATCTCACCGACGATGACCACATCGGGATCCTCACGCAGCGCCGCCCTCAGCGCGGCCGGAAAGCTCTTGGTGTCGCTCCCGATTCCCCGCTGGTTGACGAGGCAGTTGCGATAAGGGTGAAGAAACTCGATCGGATCCTCGATGGTGAGGATGTGCCCGTGCCTCCTCTCGTTGAATAGATTGACGAGCGCCGCCAAGGTGGTCGTCTTGCCCGCTCCCGCGGGCCCGCAAATGATCACCAACCCCTGATTGTAATTGGCAATGTCCATTACGAAAGACGGAAGCCCGGTGAACTCGAAATCGGGGATCTCGTTGGGGATTACTCGAAACGCGGCCGCGACGCCACGCATCTCTTGAAAGATGTTGACCCGGTAGCGTCCCACGTCCGGAACCTCATGGCACAAATCGAGTTGCCGCTCGGTTTTGAACCTTTGGCGCAAGTCCTCGGTCAAGATATCGGCCACCATCTCGCGCACCTGATCGGCGGTCAACTTGATCTCCGGGGACCCGAGCGGACGCAATTCACCGTTCAGGCGGATTACAGGCTCGGTATCGGGCGAGAGATGCAAGTCGGAGGCGCCACAGCGCCGTGTTTTGACCAACAGGCGCTCGAGCGCCGAGCGTCCTCCGCGCCCCGCGTGCAACTTTTCAAGCAAGGCCGCTTCGTCGATGGCGAGCTGATTCTTCTTGGAGACACTGCGGTACGCGCCCAGGGCCTGCTCACGCACCGCCAGCGAAGGGTCGCTCTTGAAGCACTGCTCCAACAGCGGCAACGCACGAGGGTCGTTGTATGCCTCGAGGGCCCGGACGACCTCCCGTCGAACATCGACCACGGAGTCGCGCAGCAGCCGCGCTATCGGCCCCAGCGCGCGCGGACTGCCGATCTTGGCCAGCGCCTCGATGGCGCTCCAGCGCACCTCCTCATCCTCGAGACAACCGATGAGCACGTCCACCACCCGCTCGTCCTCGTACTGAGCCAACGTCTCGAGCGCGATGATGCGACTCCACCAGTTGACGTCGCTCGTGAGCGCAATGAGAGGCTCCACCAGGCGATCCGACTTGAAGTGGGTCGCAAAGATCAGCGCTGCGTTGCGGATATCCTCTTCGGGGCTGGACATGAGCTGGATGACCGGATCGAGGACCTCTTCACCGAAGGCACTGATTGTCTGGTGGATCCGCTCGCGAATCCAGCCCATCAGAGTTCTGGAGTAGAGGATCACGCGCCGGATGAACTCGGTGGGATCACCGGCCTTGAACAAGATCCGAAAGACGATGTCGCGCGCCTCAAAGTCGCCGGCCGAGAGCAGCGGTACGAGCCGATCCATCAAGCGCGAATCCTTCGCCTCGGCGAGCACATCGAGCGCCTTCCCAACCGTCCTCTTGATCGCGTAACTGTCGACTCGCAACCGCTCGCAAAGAAGATCGAGGACTTCGTCGTCCGGATTGTCGGCCAGCGTCTGAATCGCCAGAGCCCGGATTCGCTCTTCAGGATCGCGCGCCAATGCCAACAGGTGGCGCCTGAGGGTGCGCTCCGGGATCCGATTCTCGCTGTCAATCACCTTTCGTAGCGCGCGGAGACGAACCTCGCGCTCGGAGTGCCGCAGAAGATCGAAGAACAGCTCCCGAATGTCCTCGGGGGGGAAGGTCAACAAAACGCCCACCGCCACATCGCGCCGGTTCATCTTGTCGGAGTTCAGCATGCCCTGGAGACGCGAAATCGTCCCGCTGTCGGCGTTGTCGACAATCACCCGGTAGAGCGTCGTGCGCGAGCCCTCTTCCGACTCGAGCGCCACATCGATAAGCTCGTCGGCAATGGTCGGATCATTACTCTGGCTGATTATCTGAAGGGCGAAGGAACGCAACACGCGCTCCCGCGAGCCCAGCATCCAGGACAGATCGGAGAGTTTGAGTTCATATTCGAGGAGCTCTTGAAGTAGCTCCTCACGATGCTCAGGGGTTCTCCAGTCGCGATTCTTCAATCGCTGAAGGATTGAGCGCTTGTCCGAGCGAAAGAGCGCCACTTACAACTCTCCGTGCCTCTCACGAACACCATCGGTCCAATGGTACCGTGTCTTAGCCGGCAGGTCCAGCTGCCCCATAATCGTCGGCCCATCAGAACGAACCGACGCTTATGGGCCTAAAATCGTCGGCCCATCAGAACGAACCGACGATTATGGGCTCCTGCCGAATCCCGGAAAAGGGTGGAGGATTGAGGATCAAGCCGATGTCGATGAGCGGGGGGTCAGAGGGCTGCCACGAGCGCCGGCAGAGTCGTCACGGCGCTGCCCTCGATGCGATGCGCGCAGAGCGCGGACAACGGCGTCGGGCCCAAGTTGGCCTCGACCAACAAAGCACCGGCGCCAAGGGCCGCCACCGGGATCTCACTGGCGGGAGAGACGAGCGCCGAGGTGCCGATTATCAACATCAGCCGACAGTGACTGGCCCAATACGATGCCGCCGCGACGGCCGCGGGGGGGATCGCCTCCCCGAAAAACACAATGTCGGGCTTGTAAATCCCCCCGCAGCGACAAATCGGTGGCTCCGGCGGACAGCGCGCGATCTCCTTGGCGGGGACCCGCGACTCGCACCGGAGGCACACGAGCCGCGCCGCGCTCCCGTGAAACTCGATCACCTCGCGCGATCCCGCGAGCTGATGTAGTCCGTCGATGTTCTGAGTTATTACGGCCTCAAGGAGCCCCCTCTTCTCAAGCTCGGCGAGAGCGTAGTGCGCCTCGTTGGGGCGCGCGTTCAAAACGGTCTCCTCAAGCTCGAAGACCATCTCCCAGACTCGCTTCGGATCGCGCCGAAAGGCGTCGATGGTCGCGTATTCCATCGGATCGAAGCGGGCCCACAGACCTCCCTCGGAGCGAAAGTCGGGAATCCCGGAGTCGACCGAGATCCCCGCCCCGGTAAGCGCGACGGCCTTCCCGCCGCTTTTCATGTAGCTAGCGATGGCGTCAAGCTCGCGATCAAAATCCATTTGAGCCTCCCGAGATAAGCCCCGCTTCCAGGTCCCCCCAAATATGCGCGGCCACGTCGAAACCGTAAAGTGCGTGCAGATTGTGAAGCCCGCCGGGGCAGAAAATATTGATCTCCAACACCGTCTCCGCGATCAAGTCGAGTCCCACCAGCGCGAGGCCGTCCTTCGCCAGATGGCCGCCGACTCGCTCGATCACCTTGATCTCCTGCGGGCCAAGCTCGCAAGGATACGGCCGCCCGCCGGCGTGAATGTTATGCCGGTGCTCTCCGGCGTTACCACGCCGGAGATAGGCCGACCATCGCCCGGGCGCAAGCTCGAGTGGCCGACCACGCCACATCAAGACCCGCTTGTCACCCTCGTGGGCGCCGGGGATCCAGCCTTGCGCGACCACATACCCCCCGGACGCGAGAGTCTCGATCATCGCGCGGACATTGCGCACCTGATTGCGCTGGAGATAGAAGACCCCAAACCCCCCGTAACCGGCCAGCGGCTTCAAAACCGCGGGGCCGTCCAGATCGCGGAGAAACCGCTCGATCCGGACCGGATCACGGGACAAAAGTGTCGGCGGCATCAGATCCGCGATGCGAGTCAACAGGTAGCCGGGGTGGCCGGCCTCGGCCAGGCCGGCGGGATCGTTGATGACCGCCACGCCCTGTCTCTGCAACAAACGGCCGAATGGTATCGCAGGGTTACCAACCTTCTCGACCCAGGAGCTCATGCGGTCGGCGGGGTTGTTGCGGAGGAAGACAATCGCGTCGTCGGAGAGACAGCGCTCCCTCCGCGGCACCTCGGGTGATCTCAACGCCGCCGCATACTGTCCGCGGGTCGAGTATCCCGGAGAAGGTACCCGCGCCTTGCCCCACACCTCCCCCGAGGGATCCATCGAGAGATCGAGATAGTCGACGAACGCAATGTCGTGCCCCCGCCGATAGCCCTCGAACGCCAACCACATTGTAGTTGTCGACGCCTGCTGGTGACCCGCCCAGCCGATTATAAAAGTAATCCTCACCCCTGTACGCCCTCAATCCCGCTGAATGGTTGTGAGCGCCGACTCCAGCAAGCCAACCAGGGTCGTCAAGTCGTTCCGGTCCATCAGGAGACTCGGTCGCAGGACCACCGAGTCCGTCGCCACCCGCCCTGTCTCGATCAGCAGCCCCAGCGGCGCGGGCGCGCCATCCACCACACGCGGCACCACGGCGGCCTGGATCAGCTTTTCCGCCACCGCGGAGTCGGTCATGGTGAGGGAAAAGAGAAGCCCCGCCCCCGCGATCCTGCGAACCAGCCGGGGAAAGCGCCGCGCGAGAGACCGCAGCGAGGCCCCGAGAAGCTCGCCGCTCGCGGCCGCCGCTTCCCACGGAGCGATCCGCTCATAGGTCTCGAGCGCCGCGAGCGCCACGCGACATCCGGCGTCGTGGCCACCAAAGGTGGATAGGTGAACGAGCGGATTCTTGCTCATGAAAGCGTTGGCGGCCGGGTTCAGTAATGTCGCCGTGATTGGAAACATGCCTCCGCCCAAGGATTCGCCCAGAACCAGGATGTCGGGCTCAATACCCGCCGCCTGAAACGCCATGCGATGGCCGGTACGCCCGAAGCCGGTCTGGGTCTCATCAATGATCAGCAAGGCCCCGACCTCGCGCGTCCTGCGGCGGAGAGCGCGCAGGTAGTCGGCCGTGGCGGCGCGACAGCCGTTCTCGGCTTGCATCGGCTCCAGCACCACCGCCGCGGTCCGCCCGCCGACCAGATCAAGCTCGGCAGGATCGTTCATGGTGATGAGGCCGACCTCCGGAATAAGGGGCCCGTACAGATCCTTGTCTCGCCGCGCGCTCAGGCTCAGGGCAAACCCTGTCTGGCCATAGCTCCCGCCGTCGACTGTGAGGAGCTGTGCGCGCCCCGTCGCGCCCCGCGCCGCCTTGCAGGCGGCGTCCATGCTCTCGCCACGTGTGACGCCGAACAGCGCCACCGACAGCTTCCCCCCGACGAAACGCGCCAAAGACTCGGCCAAAGCTGCCTTCTCCAGTGAGATAAGCGGGAAGTTACCCTGGTCGGTCCGGCGCGCCGTCGCCTCGGCCAACGCACCCGCCAACCGCGGGTGGGCGCGGCCAAGGTTATAAGTACCGTAGCCACCGATGGCGTCCAGATAGACTTGTCCGTCGGAGTCGTACACTCGGCAGCCCCGCGCCTTGGCCTCTCGCGGCCAGCGGTGCGATGTGGTGGGTTTCGTGCTCGTAGTCGGGCTCTGCATGATTATCAACCTCGCAACAACAGCTTGTCTCTAAGCTCTTCAAGCCGGCGCAAACCTCCGAACAGCGAAGTTTGGACGCCTTCGCTGTTGAGCAATGTCAATAGCGGCGGGAATTTGGCGGCCGCGAGCGCGAACGGCAACATCCGCTTCATGTGCGCCACGGCACCCTCGATACCTGCGATCAGGGTATCCATCTCCGCGTCGTCGATGGTCAAGGGCGGCATGAACCGCATCACTTGCGGCGCGTTGCCGGAGTAGGCCGCCAGAACTCCGTTGCGCGCCAGCGCCTCGGCCATCATGGGCCCCATGAACTCGTGGGCGTACTCGATCCCGACCATCAGGCCGAGCCCCCTCACCTCGCGGATGACCGATGTATCACGCGCCCTTATCTCCTCGAGAGCGGATCTCAGGCGGCGTCCCATACGCTCGGCGTTTTCCCACAACCGCTCGCGCACGATCCACTCGACCACCGCCCGCGAGACGCGACACCCGATTTCCGTGCCGCCCCCCAGGGTCTCGTGGAAGCGCGGGTGGTGCGCCGTGAACTCGTTCAACCGCCGCTCATCCCGGTAGACGACCGCCGCGTTGGCATAGACCGAGCCTGCGATCGACTTGGCCAGCACCATGATATCGGGCACCACACCCGAGTGTTCGGCCGCAAACAACTTCCCCGTGCGTCCGAACCCGGTCTGCACTTCGTCGAAAATCAACATCGCGCCGTGGCGCGCGGTCAGCTCGCGGAGACCTCGCAGGTACTCGTCAGTCCCGGGAAAGATCCCCGCCTCGCCCTGCACCGGCTCGACGATGACCGCCGCCGTGTGCTCGTTCATGCTGTCGGCGACCGCCGCGAGATCGTTATAGGGGACGAACTCGAAGCCGGGCATCAAAGGCTCCGCGTAGTGCCGGTAATGCGCCTTCCCGTTGGCCGACAACCCGAACCCGGTGTGCCCATGATAGGCCTTGATCGTAGCGATTACCCCCCCGCGCCCGGTCGCACCACGCGCCAACTTCAACGCTGCGTCCACCGCCTCGCCGCCACCGGACGCGAACAGGACATGGTCGAGATCGCCTGGCGCAAGCTCGGCCAGGCGCCTCGCCAGGCCATCTTTGGCCTCACTCGGACGCCCTGGAGTGCCCATATCGGCGCCGTCGGCGAGCGCCTCATGAAGCGCCGCGACCACCACCGGGTTCAACCGCCCGACATTGAAGCTTCCAGCCGAGGTGAAGCAGTCGATGATTGTCCGCCCGCTATAGGCCTCGACAAAGGTGACCCCCCGCCGTTGCGTCTCCACCAGGTCGAGATGTCCCGCCTTGAGGAAGCGCACTTGGGCGGCGTTGATATGGCGCCCAAAACGATTGATCATCTGCTTCTTTTCCTCGGCGCCAAGTGACCCGCCACGAAAGCCCATGCTCGCCTCCCATCTCGCCTACCCAAAACGCCCCCGCCCGCCCCGCGCTTTTGAGCGAAGGGCGGGAGCGAGGAGCCAACAAATGAGACCACATACCCGCCCCCCGGTCCAGACCAGGCCGGGCTCGCTCAGGGGCGCGCCGATGCCAGGTACAGCACAGTAAACCCCTCGAGCCGCTGCTCCGTCTTTATTTCGAGCGCGGAGCCGTGGGCTGCCAACACACGCTCGATCCATCGCGGAGCGCGGGCGTGTTCGCGATGCGCGTCGCGGCCGAGTACCAACCAGCCGCCGCTTGGGGGAAGCGCGGAGGCGATCTCCGCGGCGACATCGACTCCCGCGAGATCGGCTTCGGGTGCGTAGTAAGCTATGCCGGGCTTCTCCCAGCGCGGCAGAACGACGGCCGGCGCACCCGGCCGGGTGGCCAGTTGGGAGGCCACGGACCGCAGATCCCTCCGAGCAAAACGGCCGCCAGGCGCGTCGCCGGCTCGGAAACCCCAACGAGAGCCCCCCAAGCCGCGAGAAAGAGATAATAGCCGGGTGGGTGGACATCGGCGCCGCCCGCATAAGCGAAGATCCCCCACGCCCCGCTCTGCCCTCGCAGCGCCAACTCCACTGAAAATATCTCATCGATCCAATAGGACTGCGTCCCGCCGGTCCAATAGGACAGCGCACTCACGGCGGTGACACTGAAGGCCAGCGGCCAATGTGCTCTCAGGCTGGGACTCGCCACGGGATACCGACTCCTCCCGCCGAGGGCGGCACTTGCGCCAGGGCAAGGCCCCCGGAGTTCGAGGGAACAGAATTATCATGGATGCTTCTCCGCGGCACCACAGGTGTCCAAACCCTACTTACCCACCTGCACAGGCATTCGCGCGTCGCTACGGGGCCATCTGCGACGTCAGCTTCACCAAATCGGCGCTGCGTCGGCCTCCGCCAAATCGGCTTGTTTCCTAGCACACGCACGCGGCTCCACACGCTCATTCCTCAGAACGAACCGACGATTATGGCGAAATCGCGCCCGGAGTCTTTTTTTTTGTTAGTCTGGAGGCCATTGGGATCCACTCGGCCGGATCCGTCCCTTTTGACAAGAGGACCGACATGCGAATCGCCCATCTCTCCGATCTCCACATTCTCGACCTCAAGGGGGTCGGGCCACGACGGTTTTTAAACCAGCGCGCGTTCGGCGCGCTGAACCTCCTCACAGCGCGCCGCAACCTGCACAGCCCGCTCGTCTTCGAGTGCCTGCTGGAGGACGCTCTCGAACAGCGCATCGATCACGTGGTCATCACGGGCGATCTGTCGAATCTCGCGCTGCAGAGTGAGTTCGAGCGCGTCAGCGCCTATTTGCGAATTGTCTGGGATTTCGACCAGGTGAGCGTCGTGCCGGGCAATCACGACTACTACACCGCCGGCACTCGTCGCTCACGCCGCTTCGAAAAGGCTTTTTACCGCTACATGTTCCCTGACTTCTGTGATCTCGACAGCGATCCCTACCCTTACGCCAAGAGCCTTGGACCCGTTACTCTGTTCGGGTTCTGCTCCGCGGCCGAGACCCCGCCGCTCATGTCCTGGGGGCAAATCGATCAGGCCCAGATGATGCGCTTCGTCGCCCTCGCCAACGAGCCGCGCACCAGGGAGTCATACAACATCGCGCTCCTGCACCACTATTTCCACGACACCCGCGGCCTCCTGGCCGCCACTTCGCGCTTGAGAGAACGGGAAAAACTGGCCGAGCTGCTCGTTGACAACGGGATCGACCTCGTCTTGCACGGGCACGATCACCGGGCGCATGTGGGGTTCTTGGGCGGCGGCAAGCGGCGGCGCATCCCCGTCATCGGCTGCGGCTCAAGTACGGCGCTGACAAACGACCCCAACACCGTGGCACGCTACAACATCTATACGATCAAGGATGGAGCGCTCACAGAGTGGGAGATCAGACGCTACGAACCCGCAACCCGGCGCTTTCATAGTCTCCCGGGCCCCGACTTGTCAGCGCAAAAAGACGAAGATGTTGTATAGCGCGTGGGTGTAGACCGCGACCGCAAAGCCCCGCAACATGAACAACGTCGCGAAAATAACTCCCGCGAAACTGCGATACCAAAAGGAAAACCAGGCGAACTCCTCCGGCCCCAGATAGTGAGCCAAAGAGAACAACACTGAGGTCAAGGCCACGGCGGCCACGCCGGCCACCACCGGGTGCATGAACACCGCCAGCACCCGCCAAAGCGAGCCGAGCAGCAGAAGGCGAAACACAAGCTCCTCGTAGAATCCGGCGCCGGCGGAGATCACAAACACATCCGTCAGGCCGCCGCCGGGAGGCGTCACGCTCCCCAGCAGGAGAAGATTGACCTCGTGCATCGCGAGCAGGATCAGGGTGCCCATGAGAGAGGCGTAAACCCCACATTCGACGAGAAGCAAAGGGAAGTGGCGCAGATTCAACGACCCGCGGCGCCGCAGCATCAGGACCACGATCACTGCCGCCAACAGCAACACAGGTTGCAGGAGCATGTAATTCCGGGCGCCGAGGAGATCGAAAAGATGCCCCGAGACGAAGTCGGCCCCGTTCATCACTCGCGGGCCGGTCAGCACGAGCCCGACGTTGTAAACCACCAAGAGCGGCGTGATGAACAACAACGAATTCCCGAGGGAGCGGGTTTGGCGCAAGTAATCCGTGAGCCACCACCTCAGACCCGGTCGGTGCCATCTGTTTTTGCGCTTGCCGGGTGCCATCACAAAGCCCTCCGCCCTCGGCCACCTCGAGGTGTGGCTCCGCGACCCATACTCTGATATTGGCGCCAAACCATCAAGACGGTGATCATCCGTGCTATATTGTGCGGCGGTGCGCCGAAGAGCGCGCTATCGCCTCAATCCTCCACCTCATGGATGCTTGAATGAGCGCCATTCTCCTCATCGCCGGTCTCGGGTTGCTTGTCGGCGGCGCCGAAGGGCTCGTGCGCGGCGGCGTCGGGATCGCCATCAGATTGCGCGTGCCGGCGGCCATCGTCGGCCTCACCCTGGTGGCCTGGGCGACCTCGGCGCCCGAGCTCGTCACCAGCATCACGGCCGCCCACGAAGCCAGCACAGACATGGCCCTCGGCAACATACTCGGCAGCTCCATTGCCAACATCGCGCTGGTCCTCGCGCTCGCGGCCCTCATCCGCCCGGTCCCGTCGGGACAAGGGCTCGCCAAGCGCGACTGGCTCGTCCTGATGGCAACTCAGTCGGCGCTCGTCCTCATGGCGCTCGACGGACAAATCGGCCGCATCGACGGAGCGCTCCTTGTGCTCGGCGGAGTGCTCTACAACATTGATCTCGTCCGGCGCGGTCGCCGCGAGAGATCACTCGCGAGGGCGTCAATCAACAAGACGCCGCTGCCCTGCAAGACGCGTCCCTGGCCTCTTTATGCCTTGATCGCGCTGGCCGGCGGAGGCGCCCTGGCTGCCGGCTCCTATCTATTCATCACCGGCGCAAGCACGATCGCCCACACGTTCGGCTTGAGCGACCGGGTCGTCGGCCTAACGGTGGTCGCGATCGGCACCTCGGCCCCCGAGCTTGCCACCTCGGTCCTCGCCTCACTGCGCGGACAGCAGGACGTCTCGGTGGGCAACGTGGTGGGCAGCAACCTCTTCAACGCGCTCTTCGCCCTCGGAATCACCGCCCTCGTGTTTCCGATAGTCATCCCAGGCGACCAGCAATTGGTAACATGGTTGGATATTGCACTCGTATTGCTGCTCACCCTGGCGCTCGGGCCGGCGCTCCTGCACGGCCGCAGAATCGGTCGCGTGTTCGGCGGCGGGCTCCTGAGCGTCTGGCTGCTCTACATTCTCTTCCTCATTCTGTGCTAACCTCATCAAGCCCTCACACTTGGGCCCCAAGCTCCGCCGGCGACGGCCCAACGAGAGGTATTGACTGAGGAGAGAGAGGATCTGCCACATGAACCGACGACGCACGGCGTCACGCGAAATGCGCGCCAGGGTGCGCGATCTGCTCCACTCCGACGGCGCGCGCGCCCATGCCCGCGCCATGGGCTGGGCGCGCTCGGTCCGGGTCAGCAAGGGCGTTGTCTTTGTCGCCATCAACGACGGCTCGTGCCTGGACAGCCTCCAGGTGGTGGTCCCGGCCGACCAGCCCGCTTTCGAAATCGCCCGCCGCTTGACGACGGGCGCGAGCCTCGTGGCCGAGGGCGCGCTGGTGGCCTCCCCCGGCCAACAGCAGCAATGGGAGCTGCACGCCACCGAGATCAAGACCATCGGCGAAGCGGACAGCTCCTACCCACTCCAAAACAAACGCCACAGCCTCGAGTTCTTGCGCTCAATCGCCCACCTCCGCCCGCGCACCAACACCTTCGGCGCCGTCTTTAGAGTCCGTAACGCGCTGTCGTACGCCATCCACCGGTTCTTCCAGGAGCGCAACTTTCAGTGGATCCACACGCCCATCATCAGCGGCTGCGATTGCGAAGGCGCCGGCGAAATGTTCCGCGTCACGACCCTCGACATCGAGGAGCTGGTCGGCAAATGCCGTCCGGGTGAGGTGGACTGCTCCAAGGACTTCTTCGGCCGCCGCACCGGCCTCACCGTCAGCGGCCAGCTCGAGGCCGAGCTGTTGGCCCTCGCGCTCTCGGACGTCTATACCTTCGGGCCGACTTTTCGCGCCGAGAACTCCAACACGTCACGGCATGTGGCCGAGTTCTGGATGGTCGAGCCCGAGATCGCGTTCGCCGATCTTGCCGACGACATTAGCTTGGCCGAGGATTTCTTGCGGAGTGTCACATTGGAGGTGATGAACCGCTGCGAGGATGATCTCGCTTTTTTCGCCAAGCGGGTCGAGAAACGTGTCCCCGAGCGATTGCGGCTGCTCACCGAGTCCAGCTACGAGGTGATGACCTATCGAGAAGCGGTGGCGGCGCTCCAACGTTCGGGCGAGTCGTTTGAGTACCCGGTCCATTTCGGCGCCGACCTTCAGGCCGAGCACGAGCGCTATCTCACCGAAAAGCTCACCGCCGGGCCACTCTTCGTGACCGACTATCCCAAGAACATCAAAGCGTTTTACATGCGGCTGAACGACGACGACGAAACCGTCGCGGCAACCGACCTGCTGGTGCCGCAGGTGGGAGAGATCATTGGCGGCAGTCAACGCGAGGAGCGTTTGGACGTGCTCGAGGCACGAATCGCGGAGCAGGGCCTCGAGCGCGATGACTACTGGTGGTACCTGGACGTGCGACGCTACGGGACGGTGCCGCATGCCGGCTTCGGGCTGGGCTTCGACCGTCTGCTGATGTATATTACCGGGCTGCAAAACATTCGTGATGTCATTCCGTTCCCGCGCACCCCGGGACATGCCGACTTCTGAGGAGTCGCGTTCATCTGGTGGGGCACGATGGCGAAGCGCGGCAAACAACAAATGGGGCGAGACACTCCGGAGCTTGGGATCCCGAAGCGCTCGGAGGCACTCTCGGCTACCACTCGCGATTGGCTCCTG
>PWKZ01000202.1 GCA_003559575.1 Bradymonadales bacterium
CGGGGAAACCCGCGGAGTCGTGGCCAAAGTCACGTCGCACAAGGGTTTTCCCGATCTGACGAAGCAGCGCGCCGGGACCGCCCGCGGGACGCCGCCAGGCGGCTGACTCAGTGTCCTAGGGCTCTCTCCGCTCGGCGGCGCGGGCGTGGGCGACGAGCCCCTCCAGCCTTGCCAAAGCGGCCGCGTCATTGACAAGCGGCGCAATGGCGGCCGGACTGTCGAGGTGGAGCCAGGTGCGGACCCGTTTAAATGTCAGCACGGAGAGACCGCCCTGCGAGCGGGCCGTTCCCCCGGTGGGCAGGACGTGGTTCGGGCCCGCTCCGTAATCACCGAGCACCTCGGCCGAGAGGGGGCCGATGAACAGCGCGCCGTAATGGTGAAGTTCGGCCGCCAGGCTGGAGGCGTCCGCGCTCAGTATCTCCAGATGCTCGGGCGCCAGGTGGTCACAGGCCGCGACGGCCTGCGCGCGGTCTTGCGCCATGACGGCGAAGCTTTGTGAGAGGGCGCGGCGCGCCGTCGTGGCGGTGGGAAGAGTCGCCAACTGGTGCGCGAGCGCCTCGTCGACCGCGGCGACGAACTCTTCGCCGGCCCAGGTGACGAGGATCGCGAGCGCGTCGGGATCGTGCTCGGCCTGGGCCAGCAAGTCAGCGGCCACCAACTCGGGGGGAGCCTGCTCGTCGGCCAGAACCACCAACTCTGAAGGGCCGGCCAGCATATCGATCGCCACATGTCCGGCCACGAGCTGTTTGGCGGCCGTAACGAAACGGTTGCCGGGCCCCACCACGATATCGGCCGCCGGTAGCGGTCCTGCCCCAAACGCCAACGCGGCTATCGCCTGGGCGCCGCCGGCGGCGAGGAGCCCGTCGGCGCCCGCCACGGCGGCCGCCGCCAGTGTCACCTGGGTCGGGCGCGGTGAGGCAACGAAGACTTGCCCGACCCCGGCTGTTCGCGCCGTCACCACGGTCATCAACACCGACGACGGCAGCGGGAAGCGCCCCCCCGGCGCGTAGCAGCCCGCGCGCTCCATGGGGGCGATGGTGTGGCCGGCGCGCCCTCCGGGCACCCTGACCTCGCAATCAAGGAGAGTGGCCGCTTGCGCCTCGGCGAAAACGCGGATCCTCTCCGCAGTGCGCTCCAGTAGCCGGCGTTGGTCGGACGACAACCCGGCGCGCGCGGCGCTGAGCTGGTCGGGGCCCAGCAGCAGATCCGCCCCCGGTGCCAGGCCATCGAACTCCTCGGCGTACGCCCTGAGCGCGCGCTCTCCGTGAGAGCGGACCTCTTCGACAATCTTTGCCGCGGTGGCGAGGGTCCGGGGGGTCACGGCGCGCCGGGAGTCTCTCCCGGACTCGAGAAGTTTTCCAGCGCGGAGGCGGTTCAGTTGGGTGGCGCTCACGGCATTCCCTCAGGCTCAGCGGTCATCTCGCGGCGCCGGTTTGGCGTCGCCGGCGCGTCTGGTCAAGCGGAGCGCGCGGCGGTCCAGGAGCGTCTCCACATCGGCGAGCGGCACGCCGGCCCGCACAAGGGCCGTCAACGCGAAGAAGAAAAGATCGGCGGCCTCGGAGGTGACCTCGTCCGGGGTCTCGGCGGCCGCCAATTCGGCGGCCTCCTCGACCAGTTTGGCGGCCAACAGGGCGGGGTCGTCGAGGAGGCGCCGGGTGTACGATCCCCGGGGCGCTTCGTTGAGGCGCGTCGCGAGGGTTCGCGCCAAGCGGTCGAGGCCGGTCGCATCGCCGAAACAGGTGCGAGTGCCTCGGTGGCAGAAGCCGCGTCCGTGTTGACGCACCCGGAACCTGAGCGCGTCGCGATCACAGTCCAGGTCGATCCCGATCAACTCCTGGTGATCGCCGGAGGTCGCGCCCTTGCGCCACAACCCGCGTCGCCGCGAGTGATAGACGCCGCGCAAGGTCTCGACCGACTCACGCACCGACTCGAGGTTGGACCAGGCGAGCCCCAACGCAACCCCGTGTTCGTCGGTGACCACCGTCGGCCACAGTCCGTCGGAGCGATCGGAGGTGAGCGGCGCCACGATGGCGTCGGCCAGTTTCATGCGGCCGGTGTAGATGGCCATCCCAACCTGGGCGTCGGCCCCGAGACGGTCGATGGCGGCCAGCTCGGAGAGCGTCGAGACCCCGCCGGCAACGGTCACCGGGACGCCTTGCGCGGCCTCGACCACCTGGGCGACTCGGTCCAGGTCGATCCCCTCGAGGCGGCCCTCACGTTCCACGAAGGTCACGAGGAAGCCGCCCACCAGTGGTCGCAGCTCGGCCATCCGCTCCGTGACACGGCGCCCCGTGCGCTCGCGCCAACCCTTGACCACCACATCGTCGTCGATGGAGTCGAGCGCCGCCATGACCCGGTCGCGGGGCAGCTCTGCGAGCACCTCGGGCGTGGCGGCGGTGCCCAAAATCACTTGAGAGGCGCCGGCGTCCAGGAATCGGCGCGCGCTCTCGGCGTCGCGGATTCCCCCTCCGACTCGGCAGGGCGCCATTTCGAGCAACTCACGGATCAGTGCTTCGTTGCTGCCGGTGCCGATGGCCGCGTCGAGATCAATCAGCGCGACGGGGCTCGCGAGACGAAAGCGCTCGAGGAGCGGGCGCGGATCGCCGGCCTCGATCGCGGTCTCACGCCCCCCCACGAGCTGGACTGTTTGGCCGGCCATGAGGTCGATCGCGGGTATTATCATTGACGAACCTCCAGTCCACGCGCTGCCAGCAGACGTTTGACGCCGTCGGGGGTGTGCTCACCGTAGTGGAAAATTGAGGCGGCCAGCACGGCGTCGGCGCCGGCCGCGAGCCCTTCGGCGAGGTGCTCGGGCGAGTCGACCCCGCCCGACGCTATGATGGGCACATCGACGGCCCGCGCCACGGCGGTCGTGAACTCCAAGTCGTAGCCGAGCCTGGTGCCGTCGCGATCCCAGCTCGTCAGTAATATCTCTCCCGCACCGGCGGCGGTCGCTTCGCGTGCCCACTCGAGCGCGTCTCTCCCCGTCTTCTCGCGACCCGAGCGGATTATCACCTCCCAGCCGCCGCCGGTCTTTGCGGCGGCGTCGAGCGCCAGCACGGTGCATTGGCGTCCGAATCGCTCCGACAGCTCTGTGAGCAGAGTTGGGTTCTCGAAGGCCGCCGTGTTGACGCCCACCTTGTCGGCGCCGGCCTCGAGCAGCCGCGCGGCGTCCTCGACGGTGCGTACTCCTCCGCCCACCGAGAGCGGGATCGAGAGCGCGCGGCGCACTCGGCGCACGGTCTCGAGGCCGGTGCCGCGCCCCTCCGGGGTCGCGGAGACGTCCAGCAGGACCAGCTCATCCGCTCCTTGCGCTTCGTACAAAGCGGCGCGCTCCACCGGCTCGCCGGCCTCGGTGAGACCTTGGAACCGCACTCCCTTGACCACGCGTCCGTCCAAGATGTCCAGACAGGGGATGATGCGGGCGAGCAGCCCTCGCGAGCCTCCGTGCCTCGGTGGAGTCGTGGCCCAAACGGTCTCGTCCTGGAGCCAGCGTTTGAGGAGCGCCGCTCCCCAGGCCCCCGACAGCTCGGGGTGGAATTGACAGGCCAGCAGTCGCCCGCGCTCCAGCGCCGCCACGAACGGGGCGCCATGATGGGCGGTGGCGGCGCGAAACCCATCCGGGGCCGCCGCCAGGCGATAGCTGTTGGCGAAGTAGGCGTCTCCAGGCAGAACGTAGCCGCGTCCCTCGGCTGAGACTCGGTTCCAGCCGAGCTGGGGGACTCGCACTCCGGGCTGGAAGCGTTCAAAGCGACCGGGACAGACGGCCAGCCCTCTCATGCCGGGGCTCTCTTCACTGCTCTCGGCCAGCAATTGCATTCCGACACAGATCGCCAGAGTTGGGCGGTTGTCGGCGATTCGGGCGCGGAGCGCCTCGATCACCCCCCGGCGCTCGAGCCTCTCCATCGCCGCCCCGAACGAGCCCACCCCGGGGAGCACGAGGAACGGCGCCCTGCGGATCTCGACGGCGGCCGCGGTGAGTCGAGGTCGTGCCCCCAAGCGCTCGAACGCCGCCATGATTGACGCGGTGTTGGCGACCCCGGTGGCGAATACGGTGACGTCATGCTCGGGTGGTGGAGGTTTATTTCTCAAAGGCTCCCCTTCGTGCTTCGAATCTCATCGTTCCCCGTGCCGGAGACTGCCTGCCGGAGCGCCAACGCCACGGCCTTGAAGGCCGCCTCGGCGCGGTGGTGGTCGTTGGCGCCGCGGATGACGTCCAAATGCAGGGCGAATCTCCCCGTCACCGTCAGCGAGGTGAAGAAGTGCGGTAGCATCTCGGCTGTCAGGGTGCCGAGCCGTTGTCCGGCGAGGCCCAAGTCGATGTTCGCGGAGGGGCGCCCGGAGAGATCGATCACGGCTCTCGCCAACGCCTCGTCGAGAGGCGCGAGCGCCCAACCGAAGCGCGCTACTCCGCGGCGTGATTCCAGCGCCTCATCGAGCGCTCGACCCAGTACCAGCGCGCAATCTTCGACCGTGTGGTGATCGTCCACTTGCAAGTCGCCCTCGGCGCGGAGTGAGAGGTCGAAGTCGGCATGCCGCGCGAGGATCTCCAGCATGTGGTCGAAGAACCCGACTCCGGTCTTCACATCGGCCTCTCCGGTTCCGTCCAGGTGGAGGGCGGCCTCGACAAAGGTCTCGCGGGTCTTGCGTGTCACAGTGGCTCGGCGTGGGTTCATGGGAGCAGCTCCTCAAGCTCGTCAAGGGTCGTCAGCACGCGGGCGGCGCCGGCGCGCAAGAGTGTCGGGGGTACGATCTCGTCCGCTTCGCCCGGGGCCGGGATGGCGAGGGGGAGGACGCCGGCGCCGCGCGCGGCGCCGATATCGTCGGGGGTGTCGCCAATCATCCAGGCGCGGGTGACGCCGAGGCGCTCGAGCGCCAGGCGAACCGGCGCCGGGTCGGGTTTGGCGGGGGCGTCCTCCATGCAGATGAGCGTTGTAAAGAGGTCGGCTATCCCGTTCTCCGCGAGGAACCGCTCGGCGTCGGCGCGCGGGCGGCCGGTGACGATCCCGAGGGGGAGGCGGTTACAAAGCGCTCTCAGCCGCTCGGCGCTCAAGAGCAGCCGCTCTTCCCGCCACAGCCCTCTGAGGTCACCCTCACCCTGATAGTGTGCTTCGAAGCGCGCGGTGACCTCTTCGAGCGGCGCCTCGACGCCGTGGGCGGCCAGCAGGCGCTGGGTCGTCACCCAGTCGTTGTTGCTCCCCGGGCGGCGTTTGGCGGCGCTCACCTCCGCCGCGGCGAGGGTTATGCCGAAGCTCGCGGCGGTGGCGCGGATCGCTTCGCGGTAGGAGCGCGACACATCGACGAGCACTCCATCCATGTCGAACAGCAGCGCTTCCGGCGAGTGAGCGGTCAAGAGGGCGTGTCGCAAGCGGCTGAACTCCTCCTCGTTCCCCGGACAGGAGATCCGGACGGCGTTCTTTAGCCACGGGTTGTCATGAAAGGCGCGAACGCCGATCCCGAGTCCCGCGAGCGCGTCTTGAAGTCGGCGCGGGTCATCGACCAGCGCTGTCACGAAGTTGGCCTGCGAGGGGAGGGGACGGGCCCCGGTCTCGCGCAAGACCTCCTCCATGGCGCGGCGCTCATGGCGCACGCGGGAGATGAAATCGCCAACCGCCGCGTGGCCCTTTTCGAGCCAGGCCTGGGCCAATGAGAGGGAAGGGCGCGCCACGGCGTAGGGCAACCCGGCGGCCCGCATCCAGCCGATCACCGCCGTCGGGCCGACGGCGTAGCCCACGCGCAGTCCGGCGAGGCCCCAGGCTTTGGACAGGGTGCGGATCGCGACGGCGTTCGGCATTGAGGCGACCACCGGGGTGAGATCCTCGTCGGCGAACTCCACATAGGCCAGATCGACTATGAGGAGCGCCTCGGGAGCGCCTCCGGCGACTCGGCGGAGGTCGTCCTCGGTCACTACGGCGCCGCTCGGGTTATTGGGCGAGACCAAAGCGACCGCTCCCGTTCGTGCTGAGACGGCGGCCAGGATCTCATCGGTGGGGAAGGGCCCCTCGGGCCAGGGCACCTCGCGCACTTCGGCGCCGGCCAGGTGGGCAAAGCGCGCGAACATCTCGAAGGTCGGCACCGGCAAGACCAGCTCGCGGCCGGGCTCTAGCACGGCGCGGCAGGCGCGCTCGATGGCGTCGTCGCCGCCGGCCGTGACGATCACTTGCGCGGGTGAGACGGCGAGGCGCGCGGCGAGCGCGCTCTCGAGCGCCGCGGTGTTGGGATAGCGCCGAAAAAGCTCGTCTCCCTCCGGATTCAGGTGGTCGATTAGCGCCGCCGGTGGCCCGAGCCCCTCGTTCCCGTCCAGGCGCAGGTCCACCGGCGCGCGGGCCACTGAGGGGCGATAGGGCTTCGCGCGGGCGAGCGGCGCCACCGGTCGCGGGCCTCGTTGGTCTGGGTGCGGGGAGCGATCCATACCGCCTCTCAGGCCACTATTTGGGCTGGTTTGGTGACGACGATGTCGGCCCCGCCGGCCGCCCGAATGGCCGGGATGAGCTGCGGCAGAGCCTCTCGGGGGACCGCCGATTTGACGGCGTACCCGGCGTGGCCGTGGAGCGGTGAGATGGTGGGTTTGCGCATGGCGGGCAAGATGGCGATCACTTCGTTCAACTGGGCGGAGGTCACGTTGACCTCGAGGATCACGCGCTCGCGCGCCTCCAAGACCGAGCGCAGCAACATGCAGAAATCCTCGATCAGGTCACGCCGCGGTGGGTCGTCCAGCACAGCGGGGTTTGCATACAGGCGGGTGGTCGAGCGCATCACTTCGTCCAAGATGTGGAGCCCATTTTCCCGCAAGGTCGCTCCGGTGGCTGTGTTGTCGACGATGCAGTCGGCGTCCTCGGGAGGGAACACCTCGGTGGCGCCGTACGAGTGGACAAATGCGGCGTCGAGTCCGGCTCGCTCGATCCAGGCGCGGGTCAGGCGCTGGTATTCGGAGGCGACCACCAGCCTCCTGGCGGGGAGTCGTCCGTCCACGAGTAGCGGCACCGGGGCGGCCGCCACGACTCGCACCGGGTCGAGCCCGGTGTCGAGTAGCTCGATGAGAGAAACGTCCAGCTCGGCCACCCAGTCGGCGCCCGCGAACCCCAGATCGCGTGATCCGGCGTGCAGCATCTCGACTATATTTTGCGGTTTCAAAATCTTGGCTTCGATACCGGGCAGGGGGAGGCTCGGCCGGTAGCCGCGGGCGTCGGCGTGGACTCGGATGCCGGCCTCGGCGAGCAGACTGAAGATCCCGTCCTGCATGCGCCCTTTGGGTAGCCCAAGGCGAAGAGAGGCGTTGTCGAGGCCGGTGGGCATGGAGCGTCCTTTCTCAATCGACCGTCGTTCACGCGCTTCCTGACAAGTCTCAACGCGTCGCCGCGAGGCAAATCGACGGTGAGTTTTCAAGGACTCGTAATACCGGGTTTGACATATTGGTGCAATGTTTCGGCGAAACGGAGTCGGTGGCCGACAATCAGCCGGGCGACTGGAGTCAGGGGTCCTGAGGTGAGAGCTGATAACGGACTCTGTCCTTGGGCTCCCACCAGAAAAAAATATGGACCTTGGCGCAAATTGAGAATAAGCTCCGTCATGTAGCTGCTGGAGCGCACTTTCGTCGCGACGGACCAGGCAGGCCCGTCCGGCGGGCGCGGGGGCCGGCGGAGGCTTGGGCAACAAGGTAAAGCCAGAGTTTTTAGCGAGATTACACCCTGTCGTTCAGGGGGGGCCGGGGAGTTAACTAGTGCAGAAGCAGAGCGCGCTTAGTCTGGCCCTGTTGTCTCCGGAGATCCGTGTCTCGTGTGCGCTTCAGTGCACCACGGATTTGGGCCCCGACGGGCTCCTTGTGAAGCTCGGCCCGACCTCCGGGGTGGCCTACTTCCCGTTCATCTCGGGTAATCTACCGCAAAAACTGTGCGTTCGGTTCATGTTGCCGGGGGGCGAGCTCGACGTCTCGCTCAACGGCGAGGTGGTCGAGAGCGATCGTCTCAAAGATGGTGGCTGCTCGTTACTCCTCGACTTCGCTTCAGAAGACGAGAACCTCCGCTCCATCGAGCAATTTGTCCTGGCCAGGTTGAGGGCCCAGATGGCCGAGGCGGTGGAGCGAGGGCCGACCCCGGCCGATGTCACCCAGGGACGGGTCATGGCGGTCGACGAGCTGCCGGAGCTGCGGCGCGAGCTGACGCGCCCGCGGGACACGACCCTGTGCGATCCCGTTGCCGGAAGATACGAGAAGGCGACCATTCGGTGGGAACAGGACGGTGGGCTTCTGGTTGAGCCGAGAGGGTCGCTCGAACTCAAGACGGGAGCCTGGTTGTACGCGAGCTGGCGCTCCGAGGGCAACCTGGTTCAGGCCTGCACACAAATCGTCGCGCGGCGAACCAATGGTCTCCTATGCGGCCCGCCGGCGATGGTTTGTCTCTATCCCGCCAGTGGCGAGGCGCGACAAGGGGGCGCCCCGGATCTGCGCGTCGAGATCGAGCTCCCCTATCCGCGGGGCAAGAGGCTCATCCGTCAGGTGGTGGAGCAGAACGACCGCGGGCTGGCGTTCCACGTGGGTGTCGACGAGCCGTATTTCATTCCGGGGACCCCTCTCTTGAAGATGGCGCTCGTCAACCCGGCCGGCAGCGAGACGCTGCACCGTCCCGGCTACGTCTCCGAGATTGAGCCAAAGCAAGACGCGAGTGGGCAGGTCCGCCACTTGCTCGTCCGTGTGAACTTCGATCTGAGCGCGCAGGGCTATAGCAAGGGATACCGCGGGGCCGCGAAGAAGGCGCGCGACAGGCGCCCGACGCTCCTCGAGCGGGCGGCCTTCGCCGTGAGCGAGCTGTGGCCCGAGGTGCGCCCTGCGGAGCCGGGCGTTTTGACCGGCGAGCCGAGCGCGCCGACCGAGGTGGACGTCGTTCGCTACATGAACGAGCACCGCCAGCAGTTGGCGGGGATCCTCAACATGACCCCGCACGACGCCCCGGGGGCGCTCGTCGCGCCGGTGGTCGTGATCCCTCCGGCGTTCGGCCGGCGCAAGGAGTCCACCAGCATCGTCGCGCTCACAATCGTCGAGAGCTTCGCGCGCGCGGGCAAGGATGTGGTGGTGCTGCGCTACGATGGCATCCGCGCGCTCGGCGAGAGCTACAAGGATCCCGACTGCCGCGACAGGGGGCGCGAGAACCTGCGCATGACCTTGTCCCAGGCCGTGCGGGATATCGACGCGACGCTCGACTATGTCTACAACAATCCGCGCTTCAAACCCACCAAGGTCACCTTGCTGTCGTTCAGCTTGCAAGGCGTGGTCGCTCGTCGCGCCGTCTTTGAGGACCGTGGCCAACGGATCCACAACTGGCTGGGGGTCATGTGCCCGCCGGCGGTGCGCGAGCTGATTCGCAACGGGTGCGGCGGTGTGGACTACATCGCCAACTATGCCGCCGGCCTCCGCGCGGGCGAGGTGCCCATCTTGGGGATCCCCATTGACTGCGACCGCTTCTGCCGCGACGCCCTCGACAACAGCTTGGCGTTCATGGCCGACGCCAAGCGCGAGGTGGCCGAAATCGGGATCCCCATCACCTGGCTGTCGGGCGAGCACGACGCCTGGGTCGATCCGGCCACGGTGCATGAGTTCCTGTCGGTTCCGGCTCCGGCGCCGCGCCACCATGAGATGCTGCCCACGGGCCATCTGCCGCTCAGCAGCGATGACGCACTGGTGATGTCGGCGGCGATCGTGCGCCACGTCTCCAAGTTCTTGTTTGGCCAACCGATCGAGCCGACTCCACCGGGGTTGCGCCGGATCGTGCGGGTGCGTCGCAGCGAGTGGGCGCGGCGGCCCAAGGCGCCGCTGGCCAACAAGCGGAGCTACTGGCAGGGCTACCTGTTGGGGGAGGGTGACGGGAGCCTTGGCTACGACGTCCTCTCGACCACCGAGGAGTACGGGGAGTTCATCGCCCGGCAGGTGAAGTTGCTCGCCCCGCGCCGGGGGCAAGTGATAGCCGACATGGGCTGCGGCACCGGCAACCTGGCGCTCGCGCTGATGCAGCGGGCGGGGCGCCGCCGGTTCAGGCGGTTCGAGCGGCTCGTGTTGGTCGACCTGGTCGAGCAGGCGATCGAGGAGAGCGAGCGCAAGCTCGGCGCTTTCTTCCGGGAGAACCCGCGGGTGGAGCTCCCGAGCTACGAGAGCCACTGCGTCAATCTCGAGCTCGATCCGACGGTGACTGTCAGGCGCTTCGTGCGCGGAGAGTTGTCCGACCTCGAGCCGCTCAAGGGGGTGTTCGGCAACATCTCGGACTACACTCTCGATCTGTGGCAGAACAACTCCGGCGACCTCTTGCCGGCGGTGCTGCGCGGCGCCGATACGAGCGATCTCGATCTCGACTCGTTGGCGCGTCAGCTCGGCGATGCGGAGCTCGAGATCGCCCTCGACATGAACCGCGTGGCGCGGCTGGTGCGGGGGAGCGTCAGCGCGTCCGATCTCGCTGAAGAGGCGCACGAGCGCATCGAGCGGGGCGAGCGCCTCGGACTGGAACACCTGCGGCTCGACACGCTCGCGCCGCGGGAGAGTTTGGGGCAGGAGCGGCTGCCGTTCGACGACGAGTCCTTCGACGGGATTGTCTCCAGCATCGTGCTGAGCTACTTGAACAACCCGCTCGAGACGCTGCACGAGTTCTATCGCTGCCTGAAGCCCGGCGGGCGTCTGGTGGTCTCGTCGATGTTGCCCGACGCCGACATGAGCAAGATCTACATGCGGCTGCTCTATCGCATCGAGTCCGGCCGGCCGGTGGCGATCCCCAAGGGCATCTCGCGCGCGCGGTTCGTGGAGGAGGTGCGCGCCTATGCCGACTCGGCCGCGTTCCTCTTGAATCTGGTCGAGGAGGGGCAGTTTTCCTTCTTGTCCCGCGCCGAGCTGGGCGAGCTCGTTCGTCGGGCCGGGTTCGTGCGGGCGCGCCAGCACTTGTCGTTCGGGAGCCCGCCGATGGCCCACATCGCGGTGGCCTACAAGCCGCTGGGCGTTTTGGCCGCCGATGGCGGAGTGATTGCCGGTGAAGGTGAACCGTGAGCTGGCTAGAACTCTGGAGCAAAGAGTCGCGCTTTGATCTCGGCGCCGAGTTCGACCAAGAGTTGGCGGACAATGTCAGGTCCGGGCTCGAGATCGCGGTGCGCTACGGGACTCTGTTCTACGCGGCGTTCTACCTGCTGGATCTGGTCCAGGACATTGAGCTGTATCGAGAGTTTTTAGCCCTTCGGATCGCGGCCGTCTTTTGGATATGGGGGTTCGGCGCCCTTGGAGCGCGCGCCAAGTCGCCGCGCCTGTTGTGCGCGGCGGTCGTGATGTGCTTTTTGGGGCCCTCGGCCTCCATCGCGGGCATGAGCCTGCTGCTTGACGGCCACGCCAGCACCTACTATGTCGGGCAGCTCCTGGTGATGGTGGTGGTGGGGTTCATTCCGTGGCGGGGAGCGTGGACGTTTTTGACGTGCGCTCTCATCGTGGCGCTGTGGGCTGGGCTGTTGATGCTGTTCGATCGGCCCCTGGCCGATTGGAATTGGCCGTTTTTTGTGACCAGCCTCGTTTTCATGGTGGGGACCGTGGGGGTCTCATCGCTGGTCACCGAGACCGCGTTCATGCTGCGCCGCCGCCTCTTTCGGGCGCGGCTCGAGCAGGCGCGCGCCAACGACGAGCTGCGGTTGTTGAACAACCATTTGTCGCAGCAGTCGCGCGAGCTCGAGCGCGCGCGCGAGGATTTACAGCAGCACTTTGTCAATCTCAAGGACGCCTACGATCACAAGAGCCGCTTCCTCGACATGATCTCCCACGAACTCAGAACCCCGCTGACATGCATCCTGGCGCCTCTCGAAGGGTTGCTCCAGGGCAACGCGCAGGGGGTGTTGCGCGAGGTGTTGGGCGACATGCACCGGGCGGCGAACCAACTTCACGACCAGATCCGCGCCCTGCTCGACCTGTCGCGCTACGAGCGCAGCGACAAACCGCTGCAGCGCGCCGACCTTGATTTCGGTGGGCTGGTTGGTGAGCACATCCGCGCCTGGCGGGGGGTTGCTCAGCAGCGGGGCGTCGGGCTGTACTTTAAAGAGCCCGAGGAGGTCGTCGCGGCCAATGTCGATCGCGTCGAGGTCGCCAAGGTGATCCGCAACCTGCTGTCCAACGCCTTGAAGTTCACCCCGCGCGGCGGGAGAGTCACGGCCGCCGTGCGGTGCGACGAGTCCAGGGCGATCCTGGTGGTCAAGGACACCGGGGTCGGGATCCCCGAAGACAAGCAGACCGACGTGTTCAAACCCTTCGTCCAGGTGGACAGCGGCGACACCCGCTCGTCGGACGGCGCCGGCATCGGGCTCGCTCTGGTCCAGTCCATCGTGCTGCGCCACGAGGGGTGGGTTGAGCTCGACAGCCGGCCGGGCCACGGCTCCACCTTTCGGATCATGTTGCCGGCCGGCGACGCGCGGGCGCTCGAAGGACGGCGCGATGATGATGAGACGGTGGCCGACTACACGCCGCAGGCGATCATGCTCCCCGAGGACTCGATCCGCGGCGAGCGGCCCGCCCCACCTGCCGACGACGGGGAATATGGCGCCGATGGGTCGACTTTTGGATGGGGTGGTGACCTGAGCGGGCGCCACCGCATGCTGCTGGTCGAGGACAACCCAAACCTGGTGGCGCTGTTGCGACGCGAGTTCAAGCCGCGGTTCGAGGTTATGGTCGCCCATGACGGTCGCGAAGGGCTCGACAAGGCCCGCGCCTGCAAACCGGATGTGATTGTCTCCGACGTGATGATGCCGCGGATGAGTGGAATCGAGATGCTCGAGGCGCTTCGTGCCGATGAGACGCTCAAGGACACCCCGGTGCTGTTGCTGACGGCGCGCGATTCGGCGCCTGATCGGGTGCGCGGGCTCGAGCTTGGGGCCGACGACTATCTGACCAAACCGTTCCACAAGGACGAGCTGTGGGCCAGGATAATCAAGCTTCTCCAGCGACGCCGGGTGGAGCAGACCTTGACCCGGCTCAATGAAGAGATGGCGGGGCATTCGAGCGAACTCGAGTGGCGCGTGCGCAGCATGTACTACAACATGGTGCGCACGCTCGTGGCCGCGGTCGACGCCAAGGACTACTACACCGGGGGGCACTCCGAGAGAGTGGCCTACTTCTCGGTCTATCTGGGCCGTAGCCTGGGCCTCCCGGAGCCCGAGGTCCAGACTCTCGAGCTGGCCGCGTTGCTGCATGACATCGGTAAAATCGGGATCCCCGACCGGGTGCTCAACAAGCCCGGCGCGCTGACTGGAGAGGAGATCCACTGCATCCAGCAGCATGCAATCCTCTCCGGGCAGATCCTCGGCAAAGCGTCCGAGCTGGACGAGCTCAGGCAAATAGTCGAGCAGCATCACGAGCGCTGGGACGGCCGCGGTTATCCACTTGGTCTCGAGGGCGAGGATATCTGCCTGGCGGCGCGGATCATCGGTGTCGCCGACACCTGGGACGCGATGTTGTCTGATCGCGTCTACCGCCCCGGAATGGAGCCCGAGGTGGCGATCGGGAGGATGAAGTCGCTGGCGGGCAAGGACTTCGATCCGACGATTGTCAAGCTCCTGGTGGCCGGCTATCACAGCTTGATCCCGCCCGAGTCCGTGCGCAGGGAGCGGTTGCTCAGGCCTTCGGCGGGCGCGGTCGGATCGGAGCCGCAGGTGCGCGCGGGTCGCAACGACGACGACTCCGATGCCCCCCTGGGCGAGCTAATCCCACTCGTGCGTCCCAAGAAGTGATCCCGCGCGCGGGTTTGCTCAACTCCGGCTGATAAACGAGGCGGCGGCGGCGGGCTCGAGAGGGCGCGAGAAGAGGTAGCCCTGTCCCTGGGGACATTTGAGTTCCCGCAGACGGCCGAGCTGAGACTGCGTCTCGACCCCCTCGGCGATGATGTTCATCTCGAATTGACGGCCAAGGGTTAGGAGGGTGCTCACGATCGCGTCGTCCTCCTTGCTCCCGAGCGCCTGAATGAACGACTTGTCGATCTTGATCGAGTCGTACCGGAACCGTTTGAGATAGCTGAGCGACGAGTAGCCGGTCCCGAAGTCATCGATATGGAGCTGGATGCCAAGCTCCTGCAAGGCGTGCAACGTGGTCAGCACGAGAGCCGCGTGATCGAGGACCACGTTCTCGGTCAGCTCCAGCCTCACGCTCTGCGGATCGACTCCGCTCTCGTCGATGATGCCGGCCACCCGGCGCACCATATCGCGCTGCAGGAACATCTGGCCCGACATGTTGACGCTGATCGAGAGCGGCGGCAAGCTGGGGTAGGTGCGCTGCCAGTCGCGCGCCTGGCCGCAGGCCTCCTTGAGTGTCCACCAGCTGATGGGGATGATGAGGCCGTTCTCCTCGGCCAGCGGGATGAACTCGCTCGGCGGGACCAGGTGACCGTCCGGGTGGCGCCAGCGGATCAACGCCTCGAACCCGACGAGGCGGCGCTCGTCCAGCGACACTACCGGCTGGTAGTGCATGCAAAACTCGTTGCGCTCCACCGCCCGCCGGAGCTCGGACTCGAGAGTCATCAAGCGCATCGCGCGGGTGTGCATCTCCTGGTCGAAGACCGCGTAACGCGCTCCGCCGCCTGATTTGGCGCGGTACATCGCGATGTCGGCGTCGCGCAGGACCTCTTCCGGCTTGTGATAGTCGGGCCCGTCGACGGCGATCCCAACGCTGGTGGTCGTGAAGACCTCGTGCCCCTCGAGTGTGAAGGGCCGCTCCAGGATTTTGAGGATTCGCCGACTGACGTTGATCGCGCTCGCCAGGCAGTCTCCGTTGGTGAGCAACACGGCGAACTCGTCTCCGCCGAGGCGGGCGACGGTCTCGCCGTCGCGGACCACTTTTGTCAGCCGTCTTGCGATGGCTCTCAACAGCTCGTCTCCGGCCACATGTCCCAGGCTGTCGTTGACCGTCTTGAACCGATCGAGATCCAGGAACACGACCGCGAACCCCGCGTTCGGCCGTCGTTTCATTCGCTTGATCGCCTGGCCCAGCCGATCGAGAAACAGCGCTCGATTGGGCAGCCCGGTCAGAGCGTCGTGCAGCGCGTCGTGTACGAGCTGCTCCTCGGCCTGCTTGCGCGCCGTGATGTCGCTCATCGATCCGGCCATGCGAACGGGGGGCGTTTTCCTGCGATCGTCGCCCGTCCTCCAAACCGCGATCCCCCGACTCATGACCCAGAGGTAGGACGAGTCCTTGCGCTGGATGCGGTACTCGCACCGGAACTGCTCGCTGTTGCCGGCGAGGTGGGCGTTGAGCTGTTTTTTGAACGCCCGCTTGTCATCGGGATGGATCCTGTCGTGCCATTCGTTGGGCAGACCAGAGATCTCCTCCTCGCGGTGTCCGAGGATCGCCTTCCAGCGCGGCGAGAAGAAGATTGTCCCGGCTTTGATGTCCCAATCCCAGAGCCCGTCGTTGGCGCCGAGGACCGCGAGCGCGTAGCGCTCCTCGCTCTCGCGCAGCGCGTCCTCGGTGTCCTGGCGCTCGATGGCGTAACGAATCGCGCGCGCGAGCAGAGTGGCGTCCGTCTCGTGCTTGACGAGGTAGTCCTGGGCGCCGTGGCGAACGGTCTTGAGCGCGGTCGCTTGATCGACCAGGTTGGTGAGGATGATGACCGGGAGCGAGGGGGCGATCTCGCGGATTCGCTCGAGCGAGTTCATTCCGAGGCTATCGGGGAGCGAGAAGTCCAGGAGGACGATGTCGAACGGCGCCTCTCGGATCTTCTCAAGAGCCGGTGCCAGCCTGAGGGCGTGCTCGATCTCAAACGACGGATCGCGCGCTTGGGCGAGCATGTCGCGGATCAGGTCGGCCTCCGCCTGGGTGTCCTCAATCATCAGGAGACGCAGCGTTTCTCCACTCATGGCTGTTCTCCCACTGTATTCGGCACGGTAAAGTGAAACCTCGCGCCGTGTTTGTCAGAGCTTGAACCCACCCAGATTCGGCCGCCGTGGCGCTCGACCAGTTTACGACAGATGGCCAGGCCGATGCCGTTGCCCGGGAACTCTTCCGCGGTGTGCAACCGCCTGAACATCTTGAAAATGGTGTTCGTGTGCTCGCTCGGCACTCCGATCCCGTCGTCGGCCACCGTGAACCTCCAGCCGCCGTCTTCCTCTTTGGCCGAGACGCTGATCTTCGGCGCTCGCCCGTCGCGCCGGAACTTGATGGCGTTGCCCAGCAGGTTCTGGAGCACCAGAGTCATCTGACCACGGTCGATCGCCACCCGCGGCAGCGCGCCTATCTCAATCTGCGCTTTGCTCTCATCGATGGCCGGCGCCAGATTGGCCATCGCCTCCTTGACCACCTCGGCGAAGTCGATGGGCTCTATCGAGGCTTTTTCGCGCCCGGCGCGCGAGTACTCCAGCACGTCGTTGATCATTCCGCGCATCCGCTCGGCGCCGGCCAAGAGGTGGCCGGCGAAACGCGCCCCCTCGTCACCGAGCTTGTCGGCATGGCGCTCAGCCAGCAGGGTCGCGTAGCGCGAGACGATATGCAGCGGTTCTTGCAGATCGTGGGAGATGACATACGCGAACTGCTCAAGATCGGCGTTGGATCGTCGCAGGTCTTCCGCTTGACGCTTGAAGTCCGGCTCGCTCGAGGGCGCGGCGCGCTCGGTCTTTGTAGCGGCGCTGGCGGGAGGGTCTGTTCGGCGCGCGGTCTGCGTGCGGTTCAGTAGTCGCTCGACGGCTCGCGGCAGGGCCAAAAATCCGGCGCTCCCTTTGATGAGGTAGCCCTCGAGACGAGCCTCGAGCGCGCGCGCGGCGATCTCCTCACTGCCGTGGGCGGTGAAAACAACCACGGGGCAGTCCGGATCAGCGGATTTGACCACCTGGGCCAGCTCCCCGCCGTCGCCCCAGGACAGCTCCCACTCGGTCACCACGGCGGCGACGCCACCGCGCATGAGCGCGCGGGTGAACTCGAGCGCGCAGCCGACCGGTTGGCACTCGATCCTCAGCGCTCGAGAGAGGACGAGCGAGGTGAGTTCGCGGTCGTCGCGATCGTCGTCCACCACCAAGATGCGGCGCTCGGCGAGGTTTTCGAGTTCTATTGTCGGCAACCGAGTCTCCTCGTGATCTTGGCCGTTGTCCATCGTTGTGCGCTCGCGCGAATCACACCGCTTGAAATCAAGGCTAAATCGATCATGTGGCACTCGTCAAAAAAGTGCGCGTGGAGCGTGGACCGTGCCCGTCCCGTGACCGTGACCGTGGCGATGCCGACGAATTATTGGACAGAGCCTAATGCCCCTCGCCGCGGGCCATTTTTTTGCCGTGCTCGAGCAGTGGGGCGAAGACCCGGGCGCAGAGGCGCGCCGCTTTGACCGACCCCGGAGCGTTGACCACATAGGTTGTGCCCCGCATCCCGGCCGTGGCGCGACTGAAGACCGCGAACGGGGTCTCGGCCAGCGATTCGCGGCGCAATAGCTCGGCCAGCCCCGGCAGTGGGCGGTCGATGAAGGTCTCGGTGGCCTGGGGGGTCACGTCGCGTGGGGCCGGCCCCGTGCCGCCGGTGGTGAAGATCCAATCACAGTCGGTGTGGCGCTCGAGCGCCGCCAAAATCGAATCGCGCTCGTCGGCGACCACCTCGCGCGCCACCGTGATCCCCGGCGCGAGCTCACTCAACACCTCCTCGAGCGCGGGGCCGGAGCGGTCTTCGTACTCCCCGCGGCTGGCCCTATCCGAGACGGTAATGACCGCGACTCTCATCGCTGACTCTCCCCCCCTTGACTACTTTGGCGAAGATCCCCTTGCGAGGCATCACGCAGTCGCCTACCTGTTGATATATGGCGCAGCCGTGGTGGCACTCCTTGCCGATCTGAGTCACCTCCAGCTCCGCGGAACCGATGGTCAGCCGCGCACCCACCGGCAGCGCCGCCAGATCGACGCCGCGGGTGGTGATGTTCTCGGCGAAAATCCCAGGATCGAGCGTCACGCCGCGCCCGCGCATCGTCTCGATGTCTTCGTCGGCCAGCAGCGACACCTGGCGATGCCAGTCGCCGGCGTGCGCGTCACCGACAATCCCGTGATCGGGCTTGAGTTCGGCCTCCGCCACCGAATGTTTGCGCTGTCCCACCTCGTCCGAGACGTTGAGCGAGATGATCGAAAAACTCCCCTCCACCGCTCACATCCCTTCCTTGGTCTTCTCGAGTAGAACGAGACCGTCGATTCGCATCTCCTTGTCGACCGCCTTGCACATGTCCCAGATGGTGAGCGCCGCCACCCCGGCGGCCGTCAGCGCCTCCATCTCGATCCCCGTCTTGTCCACGCAGACGGCCGTGGTCGTGATGAAGACGTGGTCCTCACCGAGGTTGAACTCCACGGTCACCTGATCGATCTCGATCCCATGGCACAGTGGGATGAGATCGGAGGTGCGCTTGGCCGCCATGATCCCCGCGACCCGGGCCACCGCCAACACATCCCCCTTGGCCAGCCGAGCTTCGCGCAGCAAGGCGATGGTAGTGGGGGCCAGCCGCACCGTGCAAGCGGCGCGCGCGGTGCGGCGCACCTTGGGTTTGGCCGATACATCGACCATCCGAGCCTCACCGGCGGAGTCCAGATGGGTCAGGCCGGAATCTCGCTCGCGCGGCGCGGGTGTTTCGCTCGCGGGTCGCCGGTTCTTTTTTTCCGCCATCAAAATCCTCCTCAACCGCCGATGGCGCTCACGAGGTGCGCTCCCGTAGCCTGGCCGCACGGGGGTTTGAGTGCCACGCAAGCGCGGATCGAGCCCGCAATGTCATTTGAATCGACCAGGACCGTGAGGTCCGAGTGCAGGCAGGGTTTGAGATGTCCGGTGGCCAGCAGCCGGATTCGATCACACGCCGAGCAGGGTTGCGGGCGCATGGTCTCCGAGGAGTCCTGTTTGGGGGCGGTCAAATCGTAGCGCCTGATGGTCTGTATGGCGCAGCCCTCTTCAGCGGCGAACGCCCTCAAGGCCAAAAGGTCGGCGGCCTCCTCGGCGGCGTTTTCGTCGGGCGAGACCACTACGTTGAGCTTGACCGGCAGCCCCGCCGTCCGTGCGGCGCGTACTCCGGCGATCGCCTCTTCGACTCGGCCGCCGCGGGTGCGCGCGGCGTAGCGCGCGGGATCGAGAGTGTCGAGAGAGATGTTCACCGAGGTCAGTCCGCGGGCCGCCAAATCGGCGGCCACCGGGGCGAGCAGGGTGCCGTTGGTGGTCATGGCCACTACCTCGAGTCCCGGGATTGCGCGCAGCATGGAGATTAGCTCGAGTACGTTGCGGCGCACCAACGGCTCGCCGCCCGTGACGCGTACCTTGTCGAACCCAATCTGGGCGGCCGCGCGGGCGACCGCCGCCATCGACTCGAGCGTCATGATGCGGTCGTGCGGGACCCAGTCGACCCCTTCGTGCGGCATGCAGTAGACACAACGCAGGTTGCAGCGATCAGTCACCGAGATCCGGAGGTAGCGGACCCGTCTACCGTACCCGTCTAACATTCGTCACTCCCTTGGCTTCGATCTCGCGCTGCCCCACTTCGAAGCGCACCAGCCCATCGGTCTCGGCCAGCGCCTGGAGCGCCGAGGGCCCACCGTAGTCAACCGGGCGCAGCCCGTCCGAGTCGATTGAAATGGGTACGAACTCGATCCGATCAGTGGAACGTCGCGTGATCTTTTGCGCCACCGGTACCGGGACCAATTTGGGGTCCCAGTCGAGACCGGACAAGGTCATGATGAGCGTCCGGACCAACAGCTCGGTGTGGACGAACACCGACACCGGATTGCCCGCCAGGCCGAACACGAACGAGCGTGTGGTACGCCCAAAGTAGGTCGGTCGGCCGGGCTTGACCGCGACCCAGTGAAACTCGGTTCGTACCCCACAGTCGTCCAACGCTTGCGGAACATGGTCGAAGTCTCCCCTCGAGACGCCCCCCGACAGCACCAGGATGGTCACCCGCTCGAGGGCGGCGGCGATCTTGTCGCGGGTGGCGGTGGCGTCATCCGGGACTGTCCCGAGATCGACGAGGTCGGCCGCGCCGCCCGCCAGTTGGCTCAGCACCATGATCCGGTTGGAGTCGTAAATTCCCCCGGGGTCGAGAACCACGCCGGGTTCAAAGAGTTCGGATCCGGTGGACAGGACGCCGACCACCGGACGTCTGGCCACTTCCACCGCCGCTCGCCCGTCGGCCGCCAGGACGGCCAGGTCGGAGGCGGCCAGGACTCTCGGGTGGAGCAGCACTGAGCCGGCGCGCGCGTTCTCGCCGCGCCGGATTATATTGGCCATGCCTTCCTTGCGGGTGAAGCGCACGAGGCCGTCTTTCAACTCGCTCCATTCGATTCTCTGGACCCGTTTTGCGCGGGGCGGTATCGGGGCGCCGGTCATTATCTTGACCGCTTCGCCCGGTAACACCGGGCGGTCTTGAAACTCGCCGGCGGCGATAGTCGTTATTGCGTTCAGGGTGGCGCTGTCGCCACCGTCGTGGGCCCAGCCGTCCATGGCCGCCTTGTCGAACGGCGGTTGATCGAGAGTCGCCTCCACCTGGCGCGGCAAGACACGCCCGAGCGCGCGCGCGAGGGGTACCTCCTCGGTCACCAAGGGCATCTTGAGTGAGCGCAGCTGCTGGACGGCATGATCGAAGGGGATCATTGCTCGACTCCTGCTTTTGAGACCTCGGCGGCGTTCCGCTCCGGTGAAAACACAACGCGACGGTCGGCCAATTTGGTGACCAGGCGCTCGTCATGGGTGCTGACCACGAGCGTCTTGCCCTCGGTCTTGAGGCCAAATAAGATCTCGCGGAGCGCGGTCTGACTGGCCGCGTCCATCGCCGCGGTGGGCTCATCGAGCAGCAGCACATCGGCGCCCAGGGCGAGCGCCCGTCCCAGCGCCACCCGCTGGGTCTCACCGGTCGAGAGACCTCGTGCCGAGCGTTTGAGGAGCGCTTCGATCCCGAGGTCCCGCGCCGTCGCCAATACTCGCGCGGCCACCGTGTCCGCCGCCATGCCGCGCAGCTTGAGCGCGAAGGCGAGGTTGTCGCGCACCGTGCCGGTGAACAGCACCGGCTGCTGGTGCAGAAAGACGCTCCGGCGCCGCAGGGCCCGCGCGCGTGAGAGCGGGGCGCCGCAGAAGAGCAGTGTGCCCTCAAAGGGTCCGAGCAGGCCGTTCATGAGCTTGAGCAAGGTGGTCTTGCCGGACCCGTTTGTGCCGGTGAATGCGACGCATTCGCCGGCATGGATCTCGAGCGCGTCGCACGAGACGGCGACCTGTTTGCCGAAGGGAAAAGAGATCGCCTCGAGCGAGAAGACCGGCGCGTCGTTGAGAGTCGGCTCAGGCATCGCGCACCACCAGTTGCGAGAGGAGGTTGATGATCAGCGCGAGGCTCAGTACCACCAGCCCCAAAGCCAGCGCCCGTTCGAACTCGCCCTTGCCGGCGTCGAGGGCGATGGCGGTGGTCATCGTGCGTGTTTGCCGGTGGATGTTGCCGCCCAGCATCATGGCGACCCCCACCTCGCCTATGATTCGCCCGAAACCGATCAGCAACGCCTGAAGCACCACCAGGCGCCCCTCGCGCAGGATCGCCGACATCCTGCGTCGCCGCGAAGCCCCCAGGGTCAAGAGGGTCTCGTGGTAGCGCGGGTCGAGCTTCTGGAGGCCGGTGTATGCCATCGCGGTGATAAGTGGGAAGGCCAGCAGGGATTGCCCCAAGATGACTCCGCCGGGGTTATAGAGCAGATTGAGAGAGCCGAGCGGCCCGGAGCGTGAGATCAAGGAGTAGACAAACAGGCCGATGACAACGGTCGGAATAGCCATGCAGGCGTTCATGAACGCAACCGCGATGCGTCGGCCGCGAAAGCGGCTGAGGAAGAGCAGTGCCCCCGAGGGGACCCCCAGGAGCGCCGAGAAGAAGGTCGCCGAGAGAGAGAAGCGCAGAGTGGCCCCGATAGTCCACCAGATATCAGCGTCCCCTCCCAGGAGGAGCGCCATCGCTTCCCGCAGTGCTGTCATGGCGTCGGGCTCGCGGTCGGTCGGAACAACTGCTCGCCGCCAACGGTGAAGCCGGCGATGAGGCCTCGGCCACGCTCACTCAGGAGCCAGTTGAGCAGCGCCTCGGCTCCTCGCTCGTTTACGCGATCATGCTTTTTGGGGGCGACGGTGATGATGCTGTAGGGGTTCAACAGGTCCGGATCTCCTTCGTGCAAGACGACAAGAGCGAGTTTGTCGCGGAGCGCCAGCCATGTGCCGCGATCGGCTATGGTGTAGCCGCCAAGCTCAGCGGTCATGAAGAGCACCTCGGCCATCCCCCGGCCCGCGCTCAGGAACCTGAGCCCGGTGTGTTTGGCTGCACCGGGCGCCTCGGGGGTGATCCCGGCCGCGGCCCAGATGGACTGCTCCATATGGTGGGTGCCGGAGCGGTCCCCTCTCGACACGAACGACACTTCGCTTTGGGCGATGCGCTGAAATGCTTGCGTGGCGTTCTCGGTTGCGCGAACCCCGGCGGGATCGTTCTTGGGACCCAGGATAATGAAGTCATTGACCATCAGCTTGCGCCGCGTTTGCCCATGGCCGGCGCTCATGAATTCCTCTTCCAGGGCGCGGGCGTGTACCAGCACCACGTCGACGTCGCCATTCGCGCCGAGCTTCAACGCCGCGCCGGTACCCACGGCGACGATGTCCAAGTCGTAGCCCGTCTCTCTTTGGAAGTGGGGCAGCAGGAAGTCGAGGAGGCCCGAGGCTTCAGTGCTGGTGGTGGTGGCCAGCCGGACGCGCGGGTTGGCTCTCTCCGCCGAGCGGCAAGCGCCCGAGGTCAGAGCCGCCAGAGAGATGACGAGTGGGAGCGCGACGGCCGTGAGCCGCCGCAAGATGGTGAGGCACACTGGATCCCCTTTCCAATGTCATCGGCAACGACGGCTCTGGCGTCCTGCCGAGGACGGGAGGTCGTCGGATTTCTCCGGCGGCCCGGCGGCCGGGGCTCCTTGCGCGTCGCGTTTAGGAGCCGCGGCTCGGAGATGATGATGAGGCGGTGTTTCGCCGTGGGGCGAAGATCTCGCCGAGGCCGAGGTCTCAACGCTCAGCCCACGCTCTATCTATCCTGTTTTGAGCCGCGGATCAATGCTAGGCTCGGGGGGACCGAGGTGATTGAGAGAGAGGCGAGCGATGGCGAATGAATACAATGCGCCCAGGGCCAAGGCCAAGATCATAGCGACTCTCGGCCCTGCCTCGGAGCGCTCGGAGACGATCCGGGCGCTCATCGAGGCCGGGGTCGATTGTTTCCGGTTCAACTTCTCACACGGTAGCCGCGAGGGCCACGCCAAAGCCGCCGCGCGTGTCCGCGCGAGCGATCCCACCGGGCGCGTCGCCATCCTGGCCGACCTACAGGGTCCGCGCATCCGAATAGGATCGCTCCCGGCGCCGATCAGGGTGAAGGCCGGAGACGCGCTGACCATAACCACCGGATCGCCCACGCCGGGTCAAGTGCCGACCTCCTACGAGAGGTTGGCCGATGACGTGGCGGCCGGCGACCGGCTGCTGGTGGACGGTGGGCTGATGGAGCTGCGAGTGGTCGCGGTCGACGGCGGGCTCGTGCGTTGCAGGGCGGTGACGGCAGGCGAGATCGGCGCGAACAAGGGATTGAATCTCCCGGGGGTGGTCGTCAGCGCGCCGACACTGAGCGACAAGGACATTGAAGACGCGGCGGCGGCGTTATCGTTCGGCGCCGATTACTTGGCGCTGTCATTTGTGCGCGGGCCGGAAGACATTCTGCGGCTCCGCGCCGCTCTCGGCGACTCCGACGTGCCCATCGTGGCCAAGATTGAGCGGGCCGAAGCGGTCGCAGAGTTCGAGCCGATCCTCGAGGTCGCCGACGGAGTGATGGTGGCACGCGGTGATCTCGGGGCCGAGGTGCCGCTCGAGACTCTCCCCGGGATCCAAAAAAAGATAATCGCTCTCGCCAACACGAGATGCAAACCGGTCATCATCGCCACCGAGATGCTGCAGAGCATGACCACGAGCCCGCGGCCGACACGGGCCGAGGCCTCAGACGTGGCCAACGCGATTCTCGACGGCACCGACGCCGTGATGCTCTCGGGCGAGACAGCCATCGGCCACTACCCGCTTCGGGTGGTAGATGTAATGGGGCGCATCTCACGGGAGGCCGAAAAGAGTCGCCGGCTGTTCAAGCCGCCGACGCGTCACGCGAGCGAGCTCGTCTCGTTTGCCGCCGCGGTGGCCGACGCTGCCTGCGCCGCCGCCGCCGAGTTGGCGGCGAAAGCCATCGTTGTGTTCACGATCTCCGGGCAGACTGCGTGGCTGGTGGCTCAGCGCCGCCCCGAAGCGTCCGTCGTCGCGCTCACGCCGCACGCGCAGACGATGCGGCGCCTGGCGTTGGCCTGGGGGGTGACCCCCATTCTGCAGCCGTTGGTCGAGGACAGCGCCGAAATGGTCAAGCGCGCCGATTACACGCTGAAAGAGGCCGGATTGATTCGCGCCGGCGAGGTGATAGTGATAGTCGGCGGGCAGGGGCCGCTGTCGGGCACCACCAACTTCACCAAAATGCACACCGTCAGGTAATTCGGTTTGTTTCCTTGCAGATGCACGCGCCTCCGCACTCTCGGCCCTCGGGACGAGCCGACGATTATGGAGTAGTGGGCCCGGTCGGGACTCGAAACAGGTAGCTCTCCTGAGACACTCCCGACGAGTGCAGGTTCAAGTCCTCCATCAGGAAGTCCTCCCCGTAGTCGAATGGTTTGTCGCGGGCTCCCATGTAGTAGGCGTTTACCTCCACCTCGAGGACATCTGCGTCGTAGCGCTGGTTCACTTTTTGGTGCTCGCCGGTGGGCGCCGGGTTCCTCAAGATCGGTTGGTTGGGAGCGCCCGGGGGGAGCGCCGGCAGGTGAAGCTCATGGCGGTCCCCCGGTACGAACAGCTCCCACAGCACGCGCGAACTCGGGCCGCCGATGCTGAACCCTTTGAAAAGTGGGTTCGGGGGGGCCGGCACCATGTAGTTCAGTCTCACCACGAAGAGATCGGGATCGCGGCCGCCGTCGCCGCGCTGCCCGTCGGGAGTGATCCCCCAGGCGATACGCCGATCGGGCGACATCTCTCCGGCGACGGTGTCGAGTGGCGCCCCCGTGGGCGGGGGGGGCGGGTCGACGCCGTATGGCAGCCGCGGCCAGACGGCGGGGTCGCTGTAGTCGATCCCATCGGGCGGCCCTAGCTGGTGGCGGATGACGGTGGAGATCCCCGGTGGATCGGCGCCGTTTTGGGCGCTGCGTCCCGCCAAGCCGACCACCAACGGGTCAAGCTCCAACCCCAGCTCCTGCAAGACTGGATCCTGTGGGGTTGGGAACACCACGGTGGTGGGGTTGCTGAAGCCGTCGCGGTTGTAGCTGCCGTCCACGTCGACGAAGATGAACCCCTTGCCGGTATCGAAGACCGGCAACATCAGCGCGTTGGGGAGGTTCATGCCGGTCAGCGGATCGGGCGGCAGCCCGCCGAGAGTGACCTCGATGGCCCCGGCGCCCTCGATCAGATCGACTCGCAGCTCGAGATCTATCTCGGTCTCCTGGCCGGCGCGCACTTCCACCTCCTTGAGCCCCAGGGCGCGGCTGCGGAAACTCAACTGGTATGGGTCGCGCATGGTGTCCACGACGCCGGTGGCTTCGCCTGCCAACGCGAACAGCAGGTAGCGCCCGGGCAACAGCCCGGAGAGGCGGTAGGTGGGTTCGCCGAGATCCCAGTGGACCACCATGTTTGACGGGAAGATGTCGGTCGTACCGGTGGCGTCCTCGAGATTCTTGGGGGGCTCGAGGACCGAGCCGGCGCTCATGGATGAGAGCGGCACGTTGCGCAACGCGATCTGGACTATCGCCACGTTGAGCCAGCCCGTCAGCGGGTTGTTGTTCTCACGCGGAAACGGCGGCAGGCCAAACTCGCCGTCAAAGCCCAACACCTTGCCGGTGATGTGACCGACGCGCTCGTCGTCGCGCCCCGGGATGGGGTCGAGCGCTACGATGGGGACCACCAGGTTGGCGGAGTCGAAATCGAAATAGGTCACATAGCGGGCTCCCTCGGCGCCAACCGTGACGGTCACCGGTTGGGTCAAGCGGTCATCGTCGAGCAGCAGGACCCCTTGCTCGTCTGTGACGGCGGTGAGGGATTCTCCCGTTGGAAAATCCACTTGCACGAAGGCGTCGCCATAGGGGGCCGGAGTGAGACCGCGCCAGCCGGCCGACTCCCCCTGGATGGTGATAATTCTCAGTGATCCGTCAAGCGGCCCGGCGCCCGCGAATTGATCCGGGTTGACCCCCGGCTGGGGCAGCTGCCGCTCGCCCCCGATCTCAATCAGCAGCGAGTCGGAGATCGGTGGTTCGTATGCCCTGGGGCTTCGATAAGTGACGACGACGGTCGCCAGGCCGCCGCTTGGGGTGGTGAGGTCGGTTTGATATGAACCGGCGCTGTTCTTGGTGATCGCGCCCAACCGGCCGAACGTGGTCGTCGCGGAGATGTTGCGCACGGCGTTGGTGATTTCAGTGTCGTTCCCTCTCTGCAAGCGAATCTCGATGGGCACATGGTACTGGGTGCCGATCGCGAGCGGGGTGCCGGGGGCGAGCTCGATTGTGGGAGTGTCGTCGAGGCGTGGGAACGGATCTTCGCCGTCCAAGAGGCCGTCGCCGTCAGTGTCGGGGTTGTCGGGATCGGTGCCGAACCTCTCCTCTTGACGGTCGGTGAGACCGTCACCGTCACGATCCGGTCCGATTCGATCCTGGACGCAGGCCGTCACGAGCAAACAAGCGAAGAGAGCGCCCAGAAGGGGAGGGACAGTGGGGTGCATACCAACCTCTGTATGGTGTATCAGCGGATTGTTGGCCGGCTGCTTGCTGACGGCTGAATGCTTCAGTCCAGGCAACTTTGCCGGGACTCCGGGTGTGGCGGCCTTCAAAACCAGAGCCTCGCGCTCAGGCCGAAGCTGTATGTGCCGCCGGAGAATTCAATGGTCGGATAACCCGGGTTGCCCACCATGATGCTGTGCTTTTCGAATCCTCGTCGCCAGAGTACCGCCAGTTGGGCGTGCAAATCGATCTCGAGGCCGCCGGCGCCGTCCCACAAGAGCGCTCGTGGGATCACGAACCCCACACCCGTGGAGATGACGCTGCGGTGGGCGTCGAGGAGGTTGGTGACGCCGCTCTGGTAGCCCACCGGGCTCATCACGAAGGCGTAGCCGCCGCGCACCGCGAGCCACGACAGAGCGTGCCACTCCAGGCCGGCGCGTGGGACGAAGACGTCCGCGAATTCGCCGGCGCTCTTGAGGCTCTCGCGTACAATCCCCCCGTCGGAGTCATAGAGGGTGACGTCGGGGCTACTGTAATCAAATGACCGGTAACCGTACCATGTGACGTCGACCGTGATGGTCATGAGATTCGCGATGTCGAAGCCGGCGCCGAACGCCACCTGGTGGGGGACAGAGTAGGCCGGCGCCGCAATCCGGGCCGCGATTGGCGGGAAACCTTCACTGACACTGACGTCCACCGGCAGGGAGACCGAGGTGGCGTGTCCGCCGCGATAGGTGAGCCCGAGAGTGAGCCATGAGAGCGGAGTGACGAGCACTCCGGCGGTGGGCGCGAAGTTGTATTCTACCTGGACGCGGGTCGAGTTGCGGCTGCGCGAACCCAGGAGGTCGACCTCCACCTCGCCTTTGACGTTGGGTAATAGCGAGAAGCCGACGCCGAAGGACAGCCAGCTCGTGATGCGCCCCGCAACCCCGGCGGTGAGCACCAGGCGCCGGTTGCGCGCGTCCCAGAAGGGGAAAGTGAGCGCTTCGTCATCCGGTTGGCGGACGTCATAGAGCCCGTCGTGCGGCAGGGAGGCGGCGACAGTCGCAAACAACCGATCCTCGAGTAGACGCCCGAGGGGAATGGGGGTCGCCAGGCCGAGCTGGTAGTGGACGAGCGGTTTGAGATTGGCTTTGCCATCGCTGAGGCGCAAGAACTCATCGGCCAGGAGCAGTCCGGTCGCCAGCACAAAAGAGCGAGTTCGCACGGCGGCCGCCGGGTTGTAATAAGCGGCGTCCACGTCGGTGGCTCCGGCGGTGGCGCTGCCGCCCATGGCGATCGAGCGTGAGGTGAAGCCGTAGGTGTCGAACGGGTGCGCCATCAGCTCACGCGGCTTGATGACCGCCAGCGCCGAGAGAAGGCTCACGAGCACTATCAGGCGAGAGCAAATATGCATCCGGGGCTCCCCCGATAAAATCAGGTGTCGGCCGAAGAGGGAGATCGGCCAAATGGTGGCGGCGATCATATTGAAGAGGGGCCGGAGGTTCAAGTGTTCCACCAATCCCCTAATTCCCCACCTGCACCGGCATTCGCGCGTCGCTACGAGGCCATCTGCGGCGTCACCTGCACCGAATTAGTGCTCGACGTAGCGCTGCTACGCCTCTGCCTAATTCGGCTTGTTTCCTTGCAGCTCACCCCGTCTCGACGCGCTCGGTACTCGGTTTGATGGGGAATTAGGGCAATCCCCTAATTCCCCACCTGCACCGGCATTCGCGCGTCGCTACGAGGCCATCTGCGGCGGCAGCTTCACCGATTCGGTGCTCGAGATAGGCGCTGCGTTTCCCTCAGCCCAAATCGGCTCACTTCCTTGCAGCTCACCCCGTCTCGACGCGCTCGGTGTTCGGTTGGTCGCCGGATCGTTCTGAGGAGTCCCGCCAAGTGGCGGCACGTGAATGTGCAAGGAATCAGTCCAACGCAGCCGCGACGTCGAGTACTATTCAACAGGCTCTACCGGCAATCTTGGCCGACGGTGATGTTGTCGATGTAGACGCCTTCCTTGAAGCCGTAGCCGTTCTCCATGGTATCGACGAACCGGAACCGGATGCGCACCTCGGAGGACGCGAAGTCGGACAGGTCGACGACGATGGGTACGAACTGTCCTTCCGTATCGAACAGCCTCGTGGTTCGGGTGGTCCACACGGTGGTCTCGCGCTCGTTGGGGAGTGTTATCACGATCACGTCGAAGTGATCGTACTCGAGCAGCTCTTCAATCTGGGTCCACAGCGAGAAGCTCAAGATTGGCTGGCTTATCTCGGCGAGATTGATGGGGCCGAACTCGGCGGTCCCACCGGGCCACCTCTCGCCCCCGTCTTCGGGGCGACCGTAGGCCGGGCAGTACTCGCCCGGGTTGTCCTGGCAGCGGATGTCGGGGTCGCCGAAGTAGAGCGAGTAGGGGGGGCTGGCAAAACGATGGCTGCTCGGCGCCCAGGTGTAACGCGGGCTGGCGCCCGGCAGGAGCCCGGTGGCGAGGCCCTGGACCGAGCCGTCGTGGAAGGTGGCGGTGAACAGCCGCGGCGCGCAACAGGTGGGGTGCTCGGAGGTCTCGAGCACGCTGCAGCGCTGGTCGATACACTCGGCCACCGTGCAAGGATCGTTGTCGACGCAGTCCTGGGCCACCTGGCACTCCACCGGTCGCTCGAAGCACCCCGCGCCGAACATGATGTCGTCCACGAAGACCCCCTCGCCGCCTTCCATATGGTTCCATTCGGTGGCGAATTCGAACTCGAGGCGCACGGTCTGGCTGCGCCACGGGGACAGATCCACCTCGACGAAGCGGAAGTCGGGCACGGTCGAGCCGCCGAATGAGGCGCCGGTCCATAGTTGGGTGCTCCCGAGGCCGGTGTGGGCTTTGACCCGGAAGCTGGTGTAGGCCGCCTCGTCGCCGTAGTCCATGTAGGTCCAGAAGCCGGCGAAGATGTCGTCGCGGTCGGGGAGGGTGATCTCCGGGGTGCGGGCTACTCCCTGGTGTGAGTTGCCGCTGGCATAGGTCCCGGTGGTCTGGCTGCCGTAGTACATGGAGTACGGCGGGCTGTTGGCGCGCGCGGCGTTTTCGACCACTTGCCAACCGAGGTTTGGGGACTGGTTTTGGACCTGCCAGCCCTCGAATTCGAACGAAGCCGTACCCCATTCGAAGCCGTTGTTGGTCCAGACGACTTCGAGCTCGCAGCACTCGGGGGCGGTGGATTGGGTGGTGTGACAGCGGTTCGAGAGGCAGTTGTTGATAGTGCACGGATCGCCGTCGTCGCAGTCGGCCATCGTGACGCAGCAGCCCGGGATCTCGCTGAAGACACAGTCGCCGTCAATGCAACGCCCCTCCAGGCAGGGGTTGTTCGAGGTGCAGAAGGCGTCGGTGGTGCAGCAGGGGTTCAACCGGGTGTGGACGCACTCGCCCTCGACGCAACGGTCCTCGGTGCAGACGTCTTGATCGTCACAGTCGTGGTCGTGGTGACAGCAGCCTTCGATGTAGGCGGTTCGACACCGGTTGTCCTCACAGGTGTTGATGGTGCAGTGGTCGCCGTCGTCGCAGTCGTCTTCGTCGCGGCAGCAGCCGGGCTCCCAGACGTGTTGGCAGGTCCCGTCGACGCAGGTGTCCTCGGTGCAGGGATTGCCGTCGTCGCAGTCGGCGTCTTCCGCGCAGCAGGTGTCCTCCACCAAGGGGTTGTAGCACTGTCCCTGCCAGCAGACATTCAGTGTACAGGGGAGCCCGTCGTCGCACTCGAGATCGAGACGGCAACACTCGTCGCTACCGGAGGTATCGAACACCTGGTAGCAGTGGTTCCGGTTGACCGTGCCGTATTGACCACTGCACTCTTCGGTCAGGCAACACCTGCCGCGGGTGCAGTCGAGTCCGTCGTCGCAGTGCGCGTCGTTCAAGCAGCAGCCCTCCACCAGGTGGACCGTGGAGCGGCAGCGGTTGGAGCTCAGGCACTCGTTTTTGGTGCACGGATCGTGATCGTCGCAGTCGCTGTCGGTGAGGCAGCAGTTGGGTTGCTCCTCCGTCTCACGGCACCAGCCGTCAGGGTCGCAGATCGCGTCATGACAGACGTAGGCCGCGCTGCAGTCGCCGTCGACCTCGTCGCAGCGCACTCGTGGTGTGCTGTGGCACTGGTACTCGTGGCAGTAACCGCGGTGGCTCGGATCTGAAGGGTCGTCGCAGTCTGAGTCTCTCCGGCAGCAGTCGTACCCCGGAGGGCTCTCGGTCACCGCGCTGTAGGTGCAGAGGTTGTTGACGCACTCCGAGGTCGTGCAGGGGTTCTGGTCGTCACAGCCCATCGCCGAGAGGCAGCCGCAGCGGGGATCGTCGGCTCGTCGTGGGTGAGCGCAACTACCGGCGACACAGTAGTTCCTGGTGCATGCGTCGCCGTCGTCACAGTCGCCATCCTGGGTGCAGCAGCTATCGCCCAGGCTCTCGTGTTGGCAGGTGTGGTCGACACAGCGGTCGATGGTGCACGGATCGCGGTTGTCGCAGTCGGCGTCGACGGCGCAGCAGCCGGGCTCGAAATAGTTGACACAGCGCAGGTATTCGCAGCGGTTCTCAGAGCACGGGATGCCGTCGTCGCAGTCTGCGTGGCTCGCGCAACACTCCGGGAGGTCGGCTATTTCGGTCTCGCAGTAGCCGCACCAGCAGGAGTTGAGCGTACATTTCTCGTCGTCGTCGCAGTCGGAGTCGGTGGAGCATTCATCACCAAAGAAATCGCACTGGCACTCGGGCGCGAACTCTGTACATGGGTCGTCCGGATCACACGAGCACTCGCCCACCTGCCGGCAGACGCCGTCGTCGTCGCAACGGAATCCCATGTCGCAGTCTTCATCGCGGGTACAGCCGCCGGTCGTCTCCTGGGAGTCGCCCCCCGTGACGTCTCGGTCGGGTTGTCGAGGCGGGACGCAGACACCGTTGAGACAGATGTGGCCCGACGGGCAGTCATCCAGCGTGGTGCAGCCTGTCGGGAGATCATCGCCGGCGTCGCAGCCAACGTTCGAGACAGCCAACCACGCCAGCGCCAAAAGTACGGCCAGCGGACGTGTCGCGCGCGTGAGCGCGAATAACGAGTACCCCTGTCTCATGCTTGCCTCCCCAGCATAATCGTCGGCCCATCCCTGCAGAACGAGCCCACGACTATGGCCCCTGGCTCCGGGTCCGCCAATGACCCATATGGCAGATGTTCCACGCATCGCTCTAGCGCGTCAAGTGAAGCCCTCTCCCGGCGTGTGGGGGGCGTCCGAGAGACCACACGAAAACTCCCGAGGGGACGAGTCGGATGCCGATCGCGCCGTCCAGGGCGGTGTCGAACGCGCGCGCGCCTTTTTCCCGGTAGCGAGCTGCTACCGACAAGGCCGGCAGCCGCGGTCGGGGGCCTTCGCCGCGTGAATAGATCACCGCCCGGGGGCGGACCGCCGCCAACCACGCGCGGCTGCTCGAGGTGGCGCTGCCGTGGTGGGGAGCGACGACCACCTCGGCGCGCAGGCGGCTTTGATCTTCGCCGAGAGACGCGAGGAGCGCCTCCTCGGCGAAGAGTTCGGCATCCCCCGGCAGCAACAGCCGCGCTCCTTCTCGGCCGATGTTCAAGACGAGGCTGCGATCATTCTCATCATCGCGCTGTCCATCGGCCGGCGGCAGGTTCGCGGGGGGCCAGAGAACGTGGCTCGGCAGCACCTCGGGGCTGAACAGTATGTCGCCCGCCGCCAGGCGCCGTATGCGTCCGCCGCCGGCGGTGACGATTTGCTCGAGCATCCGCAACCGCACCCCACCCCTCGTCGCGGCGCTCGTCCATAGCTCATCCACCGACATCATGGTCGCCACCTCCATTAGACCCTCGAGATGGTCGGCGTGGGCGTGGCTGAGTACCATGATGTCGAGGTGGCCGATTCCCAGGGCGCGCAGCGCCGGGAGCACTCGGGCGCGCCCGACGCGAGAGCGGCCGGTGCGCCCCCCGCCTCCGTCGACGAGTGCGCGGCGTCCGTCGGGCAGCATGAGGACCACCGCGACCCCGTGGCTGACGTTCAAGACCACCGCGGTAAGTTTCGGGCCGTCTTCTGTGGAGGCTCGCACCGCGAGGGTCGCGGGCAACGGTGGCGGATGGGGCGGAGAGTAGGTCACGGCCACCGCGACCGCGCTCACGAGGGTGAGCATGGTCGCCAGGCGCCGCGGTGGGCGCTTAGAGCGGCGCGCGGCATTGGGGCGCGGGGTGAGCGCCCGTCGCGCGCGCGCGGCGGCGCGGTGTCCTTCTGATGAGACAGGACCGGCGAGGAGAGAGAGCAGACGCAAGGCGGTCATGGTGGCGACCACGAAGGCCGCGATGATCACAGGGTGTGGTGGGAAGAAGACCTCGGGGGCGCCGCGGGCCATGAGCGAGATTGCTTCAAGCCAGCTTTGCATCACAAAAGCCGGCAGCGCGAGGGCGGCCGGGTGGGCGAAGCATGGCAAGATCGCGGTGGCGAAGGCGCCGAGGAGCGCGGTCGGCAGCACCATGAGCGCGAGGAAGGGGACCGCCACGAAGTTGGCCGCGAAAGTCAGGAGGGGGACACGGCCGAAATGGGTCACGAGCACTGGAGCGGTCCCGATGCCGGCGGCGACCGAGGCCCACAGCCCGGCAAACAACCACTTGCCGGCGGCTCCCAGCAAGGGGCCGGTGCGGTGCGGGGCGAACATCTCGCGCGCGAGCGCCCGACCCGCCGGAGCGGTGTAGAGCAAGGCGGAGACGGCTGAGACCGAGAGCTGAAACGAGACGGATCGGAGCAGGTCGGGGGCCGCGCTCAAGAGAAGCAAGACCGCTACCGAGAGTGCATCGCGACCGCTCATCTCACGCCCGAAAATGCGCCCCAACAGGAACAGGGCGGCCATTGCGAGCGCACGAGTGGTCGGGATCGCGGCGCCCGCCAAGAGCGTGAACGCGGTGAGCGCGGCGATGGTCGCGGCGGCGCGCAGCCGATCGAGGCGCAGACGGAGGAGCAACCACTCGCTTCGCTTGAGAAGTACTCCAAACAGCGCGTAGAACCACAGCCCGACGATCCCGAGGTGTAGCCCCGAGATGGCCAGCGCGTGGGCGGTGCCGGCGCGTGCGAAGTCCTCTCGGACGTTGTGTGGGACGAGCTGCCGGGCGCCGAGGCTGAGCGCGGCGATGGTCCCGCCGGTGCGCTCATCCGTGGCGCCGATGATTGCGCGGGCCAGGCGGTTGCGGCGGGCCGCGAGGGTCGGCCGCGGTTGTGCCGTGGGCTCACGCGCCAGGGGCTCACGCGCCAGGGGCGCCACAGCCTCGGCTGTGGCGACGAAGGCGGTCCAGCCGCGCTCGGCGCGGGGCGGGACGAACTCGCCCGGGTTGCCGAAGGGGCGGCGCTCCCGCAGGCGCGCCCTGAACGCAACGTGTGCGCCGACGGCGACATGCTCGAGAGGCTCGGCGCTAAACAGTCGGACATTCCGGCCGGCGCGCTCCGGGTGATCGTCGAGAAGCTCGAGCTCGACGTAGCTCCCCCCATCGTGGGCTCGGGGCCAGGGGCCGTCCTGCACCAGCGCGGTATGGGTCTGCACGCCGGTGACCGGAGGCGGGGAGGGCATCGGCGGCTCGGCCGTTGCGCCCGCGCGAAGCGCTCCGGCGAGCAGAACCACGAGCAGCAAGAGCGCGCCGGCGCCTCGGGTTGTGTGCGCGCTCCTTAGCGCGACGGCGAGTATTGCGCTCGCGGCACTCAGTACGAGCGCGCGGGCGAGGAGGGTTTCAGTGGAGCAAGCTCCGTCGCCAAGGCCCACGCCGGCGGCGAATGCGATCGCACATCCCGGCAAAAAAATGCAGCGCGCGCGTGCCATCGATCCTCTCTTGGGGAATCTTCCTCAATCCTCCACCCTTTTCCGGGATTCGGGAAGCGATTCGGGCACAATTGCGGCGTCACCTTCACCAAATCGATGCTCGACGTAGCGCTGCTACGACTGCGCTCGATTTGGTTTGTTTCCTTGCACTTGCACCCGCCTCACTCCCCTCGGTCCACGGACGCGGTGGAGGATTGAGGTCTTGGGCCTCCGGTGGAGACCCCCTTGAGAAAAGGATCGCGCTAGAGCGTGCCGGTGTTTCAGGCGTCTCGCGCCGGGGTGGTCGTGGCGCGCAGCTCCGGCTCGTCTTCCAAGAAGTACGGGGCGCCCGTCCTTGGCCGCCACGAGCTATTCTTGTGGACCAGCGGTTCGATGAGTTCACCCGTCTCGACCAGGTGGCGCATGCGCCTGATGTCCTCGCGCGGGATCTGGGTCCACGCCAACAACAGGTAGACCAGAAGATCGAACAAAATTATGTCGTAGACCAGCGCGGGTCTGCCGAGGATCAACCATACGAACAGGAATGCAATCGGAACGGCGGTCAGGAAGCTGTGCATCCCAAACCGCAGGACGCCCATCCAGCGCCGCCCGTGGTGGTTGACGAACGGGATTTTTGAGAGATGCAGGACGCTCATCAGTATGATCAGAAGAGCGCCGACTCCGTAGACAAGCTCGCGCCAGGGAGAGGCCTGCGCGATCCCCAGGGCGAAGATGCTCGAATTCAACAGCGCCAGAATGAACACGGTCAGCACCGGGCGAGGGATCCCGAACCAGTAGCACGGGTAGCTCAGCGGTCGGTCTTGCTGCTTGGCCTGGCGGATCGTGCCGAAGGTGATGGGGAAAGCCCCCACGAACGCACCGATATACCAGGGGAAGCCCGCCACATGGGAGTAGAAGTGGTAGATTATGAAGGAGGGGGCGACTGAGTTGGTGATGTAGTCGCAGACGCTGTCGAAGATCCCGCCGAACGTGTCGTGCTGCTTGGTGAGCCGTGCCACCGGCCCGTCCAGCAGGTCGAAGACGTAGCCCACATAGATGAATATGCATGCCCAGGTGAAGGCTCGCTCGGCGGGCTCGATCTCGAGGAGCGCGATGACGGCCGCGAACCCGGCGAGCAGGTTCCCAAGAGAAAAGAAATCTTTGAACTTCATGGGGCTGCTCGCTCAGCGGTAGGGAGCGGGCGAGAGCAGGCCCTGGGCCTGCTCTCGTCCCTCGGCAAGAGTCTACTGGCGCCCCTCGACCAGCTGGTCGACCACCGAGGGATCGGCCAGGGTGGTGGTGTCGCCAAGCTCTGAGATGTCGCCGGCGGCGATCTTCTTGAGGATTCGCCGCATGATCTTACCGGAGCGGGTCTTCGGCAGCACGTTGGTGAACTGGATGCGATCCGGCGCCGCGATGGGGCCGATCTCGGCGCGAACATGCTTGACGAGCTCCTTGCGCAGCTCCTCGGTGGGCTCCACACCGGCGTTCAAGGTCACGAAGGCGTATATTCCCTGGCCCTTGATCTCGTGCGGGAAGCCGACCACGGCTGACTCGGCCACTCTGGCGTGGCTCACGAGCGCGCTCTCGACTTCGGCGGTGCCCATGCGGTGCCCGGACACGTTGATCACGTCGTCGAGGCGTCCCATCAGCCAGAAGTACTGATCGTCGTCCTTGCGGGCGCCGTCACCGGTGTAGTAGTTGCCCGGGAACATCGCGAAGTAGGTCTCGAAGAAGCGCTTGTGGTCCCCATAAAGGGTCCGCATCATGCCCGGCCAGGGGCGGTCGATACACAGGTGGCCGCCCTCGTTGAGGCCCACCGGTTGCCCTTGCTCGTTCAGGATGACCGGGTTGACACCGAAGAAGGGGCGAGTCGCCGAGCCCGGCTTGATGGGCGTGGCGCCCGGCAACGGGGAGATCAAGATGCCGCCGGTCTCGGTCTGCCACCAGGTGTCGACAATCGGGCAGCGGCCGCCGCCGACCACGTTGTAGTACCACATCCAAGCTTCGGGGTTGATGGGCTCGCCCACGGTCCCGAGGACGCGTAGGCTCGAGAGATCGTGCTTCTTGACCCAATCGTCGCCGTCCTTCGCCACGGCGCGGATCGCGGTCGGCGCGGTGTAGAATTGGGTGACATTGTACTTGGCGCACACTTGCCAGAAGCGGTCGGGCCCCGGATAGGTGGGGACCCCCTCGAACATCAACGTCTGGGCGCCGGCCGAAAGCGGCCCGTAGACGATATAGCTGTGGCCGGTGACCCAGCCGATGTCGGCGGTGCACCAATAGACGTCGCCGTCGTGGTAGTCGAAGATCTTCTTGAAGGTCTCGGTGGCATAGATGATGTAGCCGGCTTGGGTGTGGAGCACGCCCTTCGGCTTGCCGGTGGACCCGGAGGTGTAGAGGATGAAGAGCGGATCCTCGGAGTTCATCTGCTCGGGGTCGCAGGTGTCCGTGATCTCCGGCTTGGCCAGCTCATCTTCCATCCAGTTGTCGAGCTTGTCGTTCCAGCCCACCTCGGAGCCGGTGCGCTTCCACACCAGCACGTTCTCGAGGCAGTCGCACTGGGCCACGGCCGCGTCCGCGATCTTTTTGAGATCGAGCAGACGTCCCGCGCGGTAGCCGCCGTCGGCCGTGATGAGCATCGTGCAGGTGGAGTCGAGGATTCGATCACGCAGCGAGTCGGCCGAGAAGCCGCCGAAGACGATCGAATGGATGGCACCGATCCGGGCGCAGGCCAGCATCGAGATGGCCAGCTCAGGGATCATCGGCATGTACAACGCCACGCGATCACCGCGCTTGACGCCTTTGGCCTTGAGGACATTGGCCGTCCGGCAGACCTCATGGTACAGCTCGCGGTAGGTGTAGGTCTTGGCGTCCTCTTCGGGCTCGCCTTGCCAAATGATGGCCGGCTGGTCGCCGCGGGTGTTCAGGTGTCGGTCGAGGCACTGAACCGAGACGTTGATCTTGCCTCCGTCGAACCACTTGATGTAGAGATCGTCGGGAGTTTTGCCGAAGTTGTAGTCTAGGACTTTGTCCCACTTCTTGAACCAGGTGAAGTCCTCGGCGATTTTGCCCCAGTATTCAGCGGGATTTTCAATGGAATTGGCCCACTCTTGCTCGTACTGAGCGAGGGAGCCAACCCAGGCTCTCTCGACCAGCGCCTTCGGGGGCTCGAATACGCGACCTTCGGTCATCATTGATTTGAATTCTGACATGTACTTCCTCCATCGACGTCGACGGTTATGAGATTGAGGCGCAGCGCCTCGGGCTATTCGGTCTCGGGCGGTGGTTTCCGGCATCTTCGTGAAACCATCTACACCGGGCCGCCTCTCTACCACAGAGAACCGATTCAGGTCAAGGCCCGACGAGGATGCGCGGGGAGCTGACTAGAAGAATAGTTGGGTTTGCAGTGTGGTCACGATCTGGGAGTCGCTGAACTCGACTGTCGGGTTCTTGACCATCGCCACCTCGAGCTTGATGTTGGCGTTGTGGCCGTGCAACCAGTAGTTGAGGCCGGCGCCGAGGCGCAGGAAGTGATCGTCGAAGTCGTCGGCGCGCTCCGGCTTGAACCAGTTGGCGAGCAGGAGCGGCTGCCACTTGCCGATGGCGTAGCCGATGTCGAACATGATGCCCATTCCGGCGTTGATGTAGTCCTCGTCGCCGTAGTAGACGAAGTTGGCGCTGCCGCTCAGGCGGTTGCCGCCCACGAACGGCAGATCCCAGGCCACATCGGCGCCCACCGCGAAGTACATGTCGGTGGCGGGGTTTCCGGCGGGGTCGGTGACGCCCGCGAGGATGTCGGGCTGCACGTCGAACGCCACGCCGACGCTGAAGATGCGCTTGCTGCGGAGATAGGTGCCGCCGAAGAAGTAGCCCGGCTCGGAGTCGAGGAAGTTGTAGCCGATGCGGCCGGTGAAGCGCGGGATCTCGGTCAGGCCGTCGCCCCAACCGCCGTTGGCCACCGACAGGCGGTAGTCGATTCGCTCATTGAACAGTAGACCGCCGAACTCGATCCCCAGGTCGCGCCAGACCATGCCGCCCGGGTATTGGTTGAGCGTTCCGTGGTAGTCGAGCGTGTTGAGGCTCACCGCGCTCTGGCGGAAGTGGCGCACGAACGGCGGCAGGATCATCCCCATGTGGACGTTGAACGCCTCGTGGAGGTTGAACTTGACCCAGGCGTCCTGGACGAAAAAGCTCGTGTTGGCGTTGAAATTGCCGCCACGGCCCCAGTTGGGGCTGTCGGTCTCCATGAAGAAGCTGACCCACTCGCTCACCTGTCCGCCGAGGATGATCCGCGAGCGACGGATGTACCAGTCGTTGGTGGTGGTATCGGCCCCAAGATCGTGGTTTATCTGCATTTGCGGTTGGAGCAGGTAGCTCAAGGTGACGAAGTAGTCGGGGGCCACCTCGAGCTTGACACCGGCGACAGCCGGCTTGACACCGAGCAGAGTGAGCGTGAAGAGCGCCGCCAGCGCGGTCATGGTCAGATAGCGTGTTCTCATTTTTTTCCTCCTGGTTGTCTTCTCTTCGCGTGAAAAAAGTCGCAAGTTCGTGTCGCTGTCGCCCATCGCATCAAGCGATGCGCTTAATAGAGCATGGCTCCCGGTATCACGGGCCGGCAAAAACTGTCAACGGAAAGATGGACCCTCAATCATCCACCCTTTTCCGGGATTCGGGAAGCGATGCGGGCACAATTGCGGCGTCACCTTCACCAAATCGATGCTCGACGTAGCGCTGCTACGCCTCCGCTCGATTTGGCTTGTTTCCTTGCACTTGCACCCGCCTCACTCCCCTCGGTCCACGGAC
>PWKZ01000016.1 GCA_003559575.1 Bradymonadales bacterium
ATTGCGGCGTCACCTTCACCAAATCGATGCTCGACGTAGCGCTGCTACGCCTCCGCTCGATTTGGTTTGTTTCCTTGCACTTGCACCCGCCTCACTCCCCTCGGTCCACGGACGCGGTGGATGATTGAGGGCCCCCCCCTCTCTTGACATCGCCCGCTCATATCTGCGACGTTTTTCCCTGAAAAACGCGATCTTTCACGCCGGTCTCAGCGGGTCTGCACCCGCGCCGGCATAATTCTGATGGCAATCCTAGCGATTGCGGGCGAGGTGAAAATGAGTTTCGCGGCTAATTTATGGAAGGGTTTAACGATTTATTTGGGGTTTGCTCTCCTCCTTCTGCCGGTCGCTTTCGGTGGTTGTGTCGATCCCGGCGATGAAGAGCACGCACTGGCAGTGGAGCTCCTCTACACCGTGGACGAATGGGAAGAGATCTACTCCCTCACTTATTCGCCCGGCGGTGAGATAATTGCGGTGGGCGCCAGGGAGTTGGAGTTGTTTTCCGTGACAGAGCGGAGAGTTGTACGTTCAGGGAAAGATCTGGAGGGAGAGCGTCCGGAATCGCAAAGCGTTAGCTTTTCTCCCGACGGCTCGATGCTGCTTGCTGCGTGGAGAGGTGCCAATCTATACGACGCAGGTGATTTGACGAAGCTCAGGCATCTTCACGGAGGCAACGAATGCAGGGCTACTTTTTCGCCCGACGGTACCACTTTGGCAACACACCCCAATCAGACGAGCGGAGAGGTCTGGTTGTGGCAAGCGGGAAACGGTATAGATTTCGAAAAACAGCCGAGTTCAGCCCCGACGGCGATATGATCCACGCGATCGCATTTACCCCGGACGGCGAGTATTTGGCCGGGGGCTTTCGCGATGGCAAGGTGCGGTTTTGGGAGGTGGAAAGCCACGAGCTGGTGTCGACTATCGATTTCGATTCCCATGGTGGGAACTACAACCTGACCTTCTCGCCCGATGCGAAGACCCTCGCGGCATCAGAGCCCGACCTGGGCCGGGAGATCTATCTCTTCGATCTGGACGATGGCACCAGGAGAAGGGTTTTGGATCCTGAGGGCAGAGTCTCGAGAATGGAATTCTCTCCTGACGGCACCATGCTTGCCTACGGAAAGTTTGATGGTACCGTCGAAATATTGGATGCTGAGGGCTGGACGACTCTCTCCTCACTCGAGCATGATGATACCATTCAAGGCCTCGCCTTTGCACCGGACGGCAAGAAGCTGGCGGTGGCCAGCCAAGCGGGGGAGCTGTACCAGTACCAGATCGGCAAACCAGAGTGATCCCTAATTCCCCACCTGCGATCTCAAAGCCGGTAGGACGTCCTGCTGTTTTCCCAGGCCTCAAGCCATAATCGTCGGCCCATCCTGGGATGGGGTGGGGGATTAGGGCGGCACTCGGCCGGCCAGATTTGGGACACTGCGTCAGGCCACCTGGCTCTGGCGCTCGTGCTTGCGGCGGTCGCTGTGGTTGAGGACGCTCTTGCGGATGCGGATTGACGTGGGGGTGCATTCCACCAGCTCATCGGGACCGATGAGCTCCAGACACTGCTCCAGCGCGAGATCGAGGGGAGGCGTGAGGCGGATCGCGTCGTCCGAGCCGGAGGCGCGCATGTTAGTGAGCTTCTTCTGGCGCCCCGGGTTGACGACGAGGTCGTTCTCTTTTGCGTGCAGGCCGATCACCTGACCGGCATAGACCTTCGCGCCGGGCCGCACCATGAGGACACCGCGGTCCTGCAGCGCGTCCAGCGCGTAGGCCACGGTCTCGCAGGAGCCCATGACCACGAGCGCGCCTTCCTTGCGCCGGTGGAGGGCGCCGGCGTGCGGCCCATAGTGCGAGAAGATGCTCGAGAGCACCCCGGTGCCGCGGGTATCCGTCAGAAACTGGCTGCGATAGCCGATGAGCCCGCGTGAGGGGCAGGAGAGCTTCAAGCGCACCGTCCCGTCATCGCGGTGGGCCATGTCGTCAAGGCGCGCGCCGCGGCCGCCGAGCTTCTCGATGACGATGCCGGAGAGCGTCTGGGCGACCTGGACCTCGACCTTCTCGAACGGCTCCTCGAACACGCCGGTCTCCGGGTGGCGCCGGGTGATGACCTCGGGCGCCCCCACCTGCAGCTCATAGCCTTCGCGCCGCAGGGTCTCGATGAAGACTCCGAGCTGGAGCAGGCCACGCCCCGACACACGGAACACCTCCGGGCGATCGGTGGACGCAAAGCGCAGCGAGACGTTGTGCTCCCCTTCGCGCCAGAGCCGGTCTCGGATCTGACGGCTCGTCACGAAGCGCCCCTCGCGACCCGCAAACGGCGAGTCATTGACCCGGAAGAGCATCGTGATCGTGGGAGGGTCGATGGGGATGGCGGGCAGCGGTACGGCGGCCTCGGGGGCGGCGATCGTGTCGCCGACCGTGACGTTGGGCGCGCCGGCGAGCGCGAATAAATCGCCGGCTTCAAGGCTCTCGCGCTCGACCCGCCGCAGCCCGTGGAAACCCATGAGGCCAGTGAATCGGAAGGGTCGCGGCTCCCCACTTGGTCCCACGACTACCGCCTGATCGCCGCGGTTAATCCGCCCCCGATAGATGCGGCCGATGGCGATACGGCCGAGATACTCGTCGTAGTCTAGCATCGCCACCTGCGCCTGCAGTGGCGGCGCGCCCTCGCCGGGAGCGGCCGCGGTGGCGCCGCCGATCTCGGGCGGGGGGGCGGTCTCGCGGATGAGCTGGAACAACGGCTCCATGTCCAAGTGTGCCCCATCGGGTTCGAGGGCCGCCCAGCCCTCCTTCGCCGAGGCGTAGACCACCGGGAAGTCGAGCTGGCGGTCGTCGGCGCCGAGCGCCGCGAACAGGTCGAATACCTCATCGACGACGCGGTGCGGGTCGGCGCTCTCGCGGTCCATTTTGTTGATGACCACGATGGCCTTGTGGCCGAGCGCCAGCGCCTTCTCGAGCACGAAGCGCGTCTGCGGCATCGCCCCTTCCGTGGCGTCCACGAGCAGCAGCACGCTGTCCACGAGGCGCAAGACACGCTCGACCTCGCCGCCGAAGTCGGCGTGGCCCGGTGTGTCCACGAGGTGGATGCTGAGACCGCCGTGTTCGAGCCCGGTGCATTTGGCGAGGATGGTGATGCCGCGCTCGCGCTCCTGGTCCATCCGATCCAACGCGCGCTCGGCGACCACCTGGTTTGCGCGGAAGACCCCGGATTGGCGCAGCATGGCGTCAAGCAGGGTGGTCTTGCCGTGGTCGACATGCGCGATCACGGCGAGGTTTCTCACATTCTCTCGGTATGGCATCGATTCCCCTCAGGCAAAGGGGATACGTCGGTCCCTTCGCGGCCGCGTAGCATACGCAAGTCGCGAAAGATTGCCA
>PWKZ01000150.1 GCA_003559575.1 Bradymonadales bacterium
CGAGCATCGATTTGGGGGAGGTGACGCAGCAGATGTGCCCGGATCGCTTCCCGAATCCCGGAAAAGGGTGGTGGATTGAGGTCCTCATACCTCGATCGCCCGCAGCCGGGCGGCGGCCTCTTCCGGAGGTTGCGGATTGATATAGAACCCCGAGCCCCACTCGAAGCCCGCCACTCTCGTCAGTCGCGGGAAGATCTCGATATGCCAGTGCCAGTCCTCCCCGAGCGTCACCCAGTAATCACGCCGCCCTTGAGTGCCTGACGTGTTGGGCGCCGTGTGCAAGATTAGATTGTAAGCCGGCGCCCCCAGGCCATGTTTCATACGCTGCAACACCCGCTTGAGATGCCGCGCCAGGCTGGAGAGCTGATTGTCGGTCAGCGTCGCGAAGTCGGCCATGTGGCGGCGCGGCAGGAGCGCCATCTCGTAAGGGAAACGTGACGCATAAGGGCACAGAGTGGCGTAGTCGTCATCCAATTCCACCACCCGCTGCATTTCCTCAAGCTCCTGATCCAAAATGTCGCAGAAGATGCAGCGCTCCTTGCGCGCGTAGTGGTCGCGCGCCGATTGCAGCTCGATGGCCACCGTGCGTGGTGTCACCGGCATCGCGATGACCTGCGAGTGCGGATGCGAGAGCGACATACCGGCCTCTCGGCCGTGATTCTTGAACACGAGCACGTAGCGAAAGCGCGTGTCGCTCATCAGGTCGCGCAAGCGTTGGCGGTAGGCGCTCAAGACAAGCGAGATGTGCGCGTCGGTCTGGTCCGACAGGCAGCACTCATGATCGGGGCTCTCGATTATCACCTCGTGGGCCCCGATGCCACGAATCCTGTCGTACATCCCGCGGCCGCGACGCTCCAGCTCGCCTTCGATTTGCAAGGCCGCAAATTTGTTGGGCACCACCCGCACCCTCCATCCCGGCTCATTGGGCCCACCGGTGCGAAAGGCGAACACCTCGGGCGGCGTCTCACCCTCCCTGCCCTCGCAAAACGGGCAGTCGACCTGTGGAGTCGGCACTTCTTCTCCGGGTTGCCAGGCGACCGGACGCTGCTGGCGTGTCGTGGAGATGATGATCCAACGTTTCTGGATGGGATCGTAACGCCACTCACGCATGAAAGCCTCATCGAGGTAGTGTGGAAGGGTCCCGCTCCCCAATCCAAAACGCAGCCGCGGTGGAGAGGAGCGCGGTGGAGAGGTCTAGAAGCCGCAGACGGCCTCGGCCTCGTAAAGAATCTGGATTATGTCGTCTGGGAGCGGCAACGACTCGGCGCTGAACTGAATGGCGCGGCCGCTTCCCGGGCAAGCGTCTTGCTCGAGTTCGTCGACTATGACGAAGTCGACACCCTGCTCGAGCCGACGTCGCTCTTCGTCCTCACCGGTCTTGTAGACGGTGATCGCCTCCTGGCCGTCGATAATGCGCGGCGGCCGCGGCAGACAGATCGAGATTACCTGCGACACGAGATCCTTGGCGATCTGCTCGAGCGCTTGCCCGAAGCCGTCCTGAGAGCAGATGTTGGCGTGGAAGCCGTTGGGCCCGAAGCGCTCCACCAACTCGAGATAACGTGACCCGAGCGCCGCCTCGCCAAACGCGCTGGCGCAGACGTATGTGTTCCAGCGATACGGGTTGCCGCGCTCGGTGATGGACTCGTAGAACGCCAACCGCTCGGCTCTCTTCTCCTCCTCGCTGAGCTCGCGCAAGGGGTGCCACGCGTCGCCCGAGATAGTCGCCACGAAGACGTTGGCCGGGTTGCTCTTCAGGCTGCGGAAGCGGTTGACGAACTTGTAGACCGGCGCCAGCGGTCGATCACTGGTGTTGGGGTTCTTGTCGTTGGGGTGAATCCACACGTCCTCGGGCCGCATGTCGCTGTCGCCAAGCAGGTTGCAGCGGTTGTAGTCCTCCGGCATGATCTCTTTGCCGTCGTCCACGCTGCACTCCTCGTCGTCCGAGATGAAGATGATTATCAGAAACGCGTTGTCGCGCAAGAAGACCCTCTCGCAGCGCTCGCGCTTTTGTTGAGGGCTCAATTCGGGATTGTCGAGCACGGGATCGCGCGGATTGCAAACCTGGGTGGGAGCCGGTCCGTTGGGATCGAGCGCCAGCCATGCGTTCTTGAACCCCTGCTCGAGCATGGTCGAGCGATGCTCCTGATCGGCACCGACGGTCGCGATGCAGCGGAAATACTCGGCCAGGTCATACTCGACGTTGCCGTCCTCGTCATAGGACGGCAGCACGAGCGGCAGATCGTCGGGGCACCCGATCGTGTCGGGGGGCATGATACAGCCGGCGGCCATGCCGGGAGTGGTTATCTGACACTCCATCGAGGTGTCGGCCATACAATCGCGACAGAACAAATGGGCTTGCTCGACTCCCACGCCCGCGCCGCCACACTCGATCTTGCAGGAGACGTTGACCGACCCGTTTTTGTTGTACATGCGCTGCAAGTTGGGGCTGGCGTCACGCACCCAGGCTTGCGCGCACGCATCTCTGTTACCGGCTTCGTCGAGACATCGCCCTTGGTTCAAGCAGGCCACGTAACGTGGTGCCATATCGGTGGTGGGGGTGCAGTCGTCGGAGTCGTAGCAGCGCTGATATTCGAACGCCCGATCCCAGTCACCGCAGGCGGCACACTCGCAGAAAAGATCGGATCGCGCCGGAAACAGCCGCCGCTCCTGACAAAACGGCGGGAACACCTCGGCCGCCGAGTTGTTGAACCGGCCGCGCCAGTGCTCTTCGATGGCGTTGGTGGTGACCACCGCGGTGCGAATGTCGACGTTGGCGAACGCTTCGAGCGTACCGACGAACTCGTTGATATTGGCGGTCAGCGAAGCCTGCTCCTGGCACATGGAGGTGGAGTTGTCGACCACCCACAAGAAGTCCAACCGAACAGGGTTGCGGCTGGTCTGCAGCTCGTCGACCTGGAGCGTGAACCCCTCGCAGAGCGTTTGAACGGGGATGTCGGTGGAGCACCCCACGAGCGCGACGGCGAGGACCCCGAGCGCCATTCGATACACGCCTGGGGCACCTCGAAAAGAACGAGAACGGCCGGAAAGATCCATCACCACCTCACGCGGCTCGGCCTCACGCTGCCCCGAGCCGGCCAGACTTGCTTCGGTTGTCGTCCGCGGCGCCGTCTCGCGCCACAGATCCCCGGTGAAGAATCCCCAATCGCGCCCGTCGCTTCAAGTTTCCCCGGCGGTCATCCCTCGGTTCTCTAAAACAACACCCGAAGCGTCGCGCCAAACCCGAGCAACCACCCGGAGCTACTGTAACCCGGGTAGCCCGGGTTGTTGGTCTGCAGGCCGACCGCCTCCGGCAGCGGCGCGCCGTCGAGCCCGACCGCGGTGTCCGGTAGCTCGTCGCGC
>PWKZ01000306.1 GCA_003559575.1 Bradymonadales bacterium
CGGCAGGTGGCACCCCGCCCGGCAGCACCGAGGTGGCACCCCGCAGGCTGGCTGCCGGAGTTGTCCTTGATAATCCGCGCGTTGCGAGTTGGGTGGCACCCCGCCCGGGGGGGCACCGAGGTGGCACCCCGCAGGCTGGCTGGCTGCCGGATTTGTCCTTGATAATCCGCGCGTTGCGGGTTGGGTGGCACCCCGCCCGGCAGGTGGCACCCCGCCCGGCAGGTGGCACCCCGCCCGGCAGCACCGAGGTGGCACCCCGCAGGCTGGCTGCCGGAGTTGTCCTTGATAATCCGCGCGTTGCGAGTTGGGTGGCACCCCGCCCGGCACCCCGCCCGCACCGCACCGAGGTGGCACCCCGCCCGCAGGCTGGCTGCCGGAGTTGTCCTTGATAATCCGCGTGTTGCGGGTTGGGTGGCACCCCGCCCGCACCGGGTTGGGTGGCACCCCGCACCCCGCCCGCACCCCGCCCGCCCGGGGTCAGCTCCCGCGAACGACAACGCCCTGGGCCGTCTCCGCGAATTCAAGCTCCGGGTGGAACTTCTCGGCCGTGCGAATCGGCCACTCTCCTTCGAAAAGCGCGACCGGCCGATCTCGGACGTCGAGCACCACCGTCTTGAGCCAGCTCGAGTTGAGTGTCTTGGAGTCGACGGGGCAGCCGTCGCGGCGAACGATCCATCGTGCGATCTGGTAGGGAACTGCTTCGCTCTTAACTTTCACGCCGTACTCGGTCTGGAGGCGGTGCTGGACCACCTCGATCTGCAACCGACCGACAGCGCCGATTATCAAATCGCCGGCTCGGTTGCCAAGCGGGCGGCAGAGGTGGACCGTGCCCTCCTGAGCGAGCTGCTCCAACCCTTTTAGAAACTGTTTGCGCTTGAGAGGATCGGAGACCAAGAGACGCACGAAGAATTCGGGCGCGAAGCTCGGGATGGGCTCGAACTGAAAGCGCGCGCCAGCCGTCAGCGTATCGCCGATCTCGAACGCGCCGGCGTCGTGAACGCCAATGACATCCCCAGCGAAAGCCTCGGCCACATGGCTCCGCTCCAGAGCCAGGAACTGGGTCGGCTTGGCGAGTCGCTGCTCGCGGTCGAGCCGCACATGATACACCATCATGCCGTGCTCGAAGCGCCCGGAACAGATCCGCAGAAACGCGACACGATCACGGTGGGCGCGATCCATATTCGCCTGAACCTTGAACACGAACGCGCTGAACTCATCGCTCGTTGGCGATACCCTCCCCGCATCGGAGATCCGCGGCGCGGGAGAGGGCATCCAGTCGCTGAACGTCTCCAGAAAGGCCTCCAAACCGAAGTTGTTGATGGCGCTCCCAAAGAACATCGGCGACAACTCCCCAGCCAAGAAACGTTCGTGATCGAAGCTGTCTCCGGCGTCTTCCAGCATCTCGATGTCGTCACATAGCTGGGCATGACCTTCGTCGCCGACCGCGGCGGTCAGTCGCGGGTCATCAAGACCGGTGAGTGTAACGGGAGGGCGCTCGGCGCCCTTCGCCGCGCTGGAGCTCGCATGCTCCGCGTCGAAGAGGTAGACTTGGCGCGTGAGACGGTGATAGACCCCGCGAAATACGCCTCCCCGGAAGATCGGCCATGTGACGGGAAAGACGCCTATCTCGAGCACACTCTCAACCTCACCGATATGGGCGAAGGGGTCACGGCCGGGCCGATCCATCTTGTTCACGAACGTGAAGATGGGGACCGAACGCTGCCGGCACACCCGGAAGAGCTTGCGGGTCTGCGACTCGACCCCCTTGGCGGAGTCGAGCAACATCACGGCACCATCGACCGCGTGCAAAGTCCGATACGTGTCTTCGCTGAAGTCGGCGTGGCCCGGGGTGTCAAGCAGGTTCATCTGTTTGCCCCGGTAGGGGAACTGCATCACGCTGGTCGTAATGGAGATTCCGCGCTCGCGCTCCATCTCCATCCAGTCGCTCACGGCGGCGAGCCGACCCCGTTTGGCCTTGACGGCTCCGGCGAGCTGAATCACGCCGCCGTAGAGCAGCATCTTCTCCGTGAGTGTGGTCTTGCCGGCGTCCGGGTGTGAGATGATGGCAAAGGTCCGCCGTCGCCCTATCTCACGAGCCAGTCCAGAGGCGTTTGCGGTCATCGATCTTGTCTTCCATCCTCGCACAGGACACAGAAGGGTGCCTCGGGTCGTGCTTGTAGGCGACGCACGGCAATCTGCTCGCCACACCTCACCCACTCGCCGTAGGTGACGCTCTGGAGCCTCTGGAGAGCCACCTGAATCCGGGCCTGTCTTATGCGGAGGCGTTGGCTTCGGGCCGGCGCCATCTCCTGTTGCTGCATCCTCAATCCTCCACCCTTTTCCGGGATTCGGGAAGCGATTCGGGCGCAATTGCGGCGTCACCTTCACCAAATCGATGCTCGACGTAGCGCTGCTACGACTGCGCTCGATTTGGCTTGTTTCCTTGCACTTGCACCCGCCTCACTCCCCTCGGTCCTCGGACGCGGTGGAGGATTGAGGGCATGGCGTCGACGCGCGTCAAACGCCCGATGGCAAGATCGAGCCCGGCCGGCTGTGAGTCCTCCTTGGAGGTCACAAGCGCCCCCTCTAGTTCAGCCCGCAGCATCTAATCCCCATCTCTCAGTTCGGGTGCACGGCGAGTGCCGATTGAAGTCGCGAGCAGGCTGTGCGTGGCCCGGACGAGCCGGCAAGCGCAGAGCTTCGGAGCGCCCCGGTTTTCGTTGCGGTAAGCTACACGCGCGCCGGATGAAGGTCAAGCTGACTCATCGCCCATAATCGTCGGTTCGTTCTGAGGAGCCCCGCTAAGTGGAGGCGCGTGCATGTGCAAGGAAACAAGCCGTTTTTGGGCGCAGCCCAACGCAGCGCCTACGTAAAGCACTAAATCGGTGCAGGTTGCGCCGCAGATGTGCGCTAATCCGTCCGCGAATCCCTGGATGAGCCGACGATTATGGTAAATAGGCCTTGGAGATGTACTGTAGGACCATCCGGTGGGTGTTGAAGAACGAGCCGTTCAAGGCGATGGACTGGCGCATCACGTCGATGAATCCCTTGCGGTTGTCGTAAAAGAGCGGCATGACAGCCTTCTCCAGCTTGTCGTAGAGCGCCGCCGCGTCGGCTTCGGTGCGGTCTTGGTCGTCGACCTCTCCGGGGGCGATGGCCCAGCCGGTGCGCCCTTCGATACAGCCTTCGATCCACCAACCGTCAAGAATGCTGAGGCTCGGGACGCCGTTCAAGGCGGCCTTCATGCCGCTCGTACCGCTCGCCTCCATCGGCGGGAGGGGGGTGTTTAGCCAGACGTCCACCCCAGCGGTCAAGAGCGCCCCGAGCTGCCAGTCGTAGTCGGGGAGGTAAACGACTTCGACGTGCCCTTTGAGCGCCTCCCGGACCTCGAAGATCTTCTTGATGAGTTCCTTGCCATTGTGGTCGTGGGGATGTGCCTTGCCCGCGAAGACGACCTGGAGCGGGCCGACGGAGGCGGTGATGGCTTTGAGCCGCTCAATGTCGTGAAGTAGCAGATCCGCCCGCTTGTAGGCCGTCGCGCGCCGCGCGAACCCGAGTGTGAAGACGTCCGGCTTGAGTTTCGTCGCGAGGCGCTCGTTGACGTGCTCTATCAGACGGGCCTTTGCCGCCTGATGCGCCTCCCAAATCTCCCGGTTCGAAATGCCGTAGGCGGACCGCAAGCTGAAGCTATCCTCACGCCAGCCCGGGATGTGACGGTCGAACAACGTGGCGAATGGATCCGAGGTCCAAGTGCGAACGTGAACTCCATTGGTGATGCTGTCGATCGTATAGTCCGCGAACATCAAGCGCGAAACCTCGGCGTGTTTCTTGGCGACGCCGTTGACGTAGTCGCTGAGCCGCAGCGCCAGGTTGGTCATGTTGACCTGGCCCTCGTGACAGAAGATATCCGCCATCTCCCGGAGTTCACCACGCTGCAGCACCCGCTCCACGACGTCGAGCGGGAACTTATCGTGTCCGGCGGGCACGGGCGTGTGGGTCGTAAACACGCATTGGTCGTGGACGGTATCGACGTCTTCGCGCGTGAAGGAGTCACGGCCGGCCGCACGGGCCGCCTCGTCGAGGAGCTCCAGGGTCAACAGCGCAGCGTGGCCTTCGTTGAGGTGGAAGCGGTGAATGGCGTTGTATCCGAGTTCGCGTAGCAGGCGGACGCCGCCGATGCCCAGGACCACCTCCTGACAGAGGCGGTAGTATTCATCACCGCCATAGAGATGATGGGTGAGGGTCCGGTCCCACTCGGAGTTCTCCGGCAAGTCGGCGTCGAGGAGGTAGACCGGAACGACTCCCCCGCGCTGCCCTTGGACATCAAACCGCCATGCGGCTAGGTGCACTGTGCGGCCTTCGATGGTGACGGTGACGCGCTCGGGGATCTTCTGGAGGAGGTCCGAGGGCGTCCACTCGGTCGGCGACTCGCTCTGCCGGCCGCGCTCATCAAGCCGCTGCGCGAAATACCCCTGACGATGCAGAAGAGTGACAGCCGCCATGTCGACCCTTAGATCGGCCGCGGCGCGAATAGTGTCCCCCGCCAGAATGCCGAGGCCACCGCTGTAGGTGGGCATCCGCGGATCGAGCGCGATCTCCATCGAGAAATACGTTACCTTGGGATTCATAACACTCCTATCGAGGCACCCCCCGACAAATTATTCATCAGTGAGTTTCCAAGAGTTACCGGCCAAGGTCAATCCCGAAACGGAAGGTCTGGCGTAACATCCCGGTGAACTATTGCTTGCGAAGGATGTATTTTTCGGTTTCGCGGCGGGGGGCCGGTTCGGACCGTTTTCTTTTAGCCTGCGCTCGGCCTCGACCCCCGAGAGGCCCTTCGAGTCGGCAGCGGGGGTGGCGCAGCGTGAGCGATGGGGTCATGCTTGGCCCCCCCCAGGTTGCAGGTTTACCGGTCCTATGGCCTCGAGTTGCCGCTGCTGCCACCGGCGATGCCGACGTCAGCCATCGAGAGGGGAATCGTCCGAATGACACACCTCAGCGGGCGGCCACACGACATCGTCGATGAGTGTGCAGCCGCCCAGCACGCCATCGCACGGATCGGGATCGCACACTCGCTTCATCCCCTCCGGCACCTGCGCGGGGGGAAGCTCGAACATGAAAAAGTTGTCGCGTTGGGGTCCATATAGCGTCTCGCGCTGCCCCACCGCGATCGACACGTCATCGACCGCCAACGTGCCGTCCCAGCGCGAGCTCCCCGTCGCGGGGTCGCGGACGATGTAACCATTCATTGTTAGCCCGCGCAGCTCGAAAGTGATGGGGCCGATGGACTCCCCCCAGACGATGGGCTCGGTCTCGAAGACGAGCATGTCCTCCTCGCCCGCCGCCCGCCCGATGCGACCGCGTACGGCGAAGACGAACCCATCCTCCCCGTGGTCCAGGTAAACCTCGTCGGGGTTGGAGGTGTTGCGCGGTATGCCCGCGTGAGTATAGGGGTCCCCGTCGTTCATCAGCACATAGAAGTCGCCGGTGCGCTGGTTGACCCGCACGTCCCCGAAGAGCTGTTGCGGAAGCTCCACGGGCTCGGTGAACTGCGCGAAGAAGAAAAATGAGCCCTCGGTCACGCCCAGGGGCTCGCCATCCTCGCCGGGGGGGAGCAACGTCATGGGCCGCACAATGATGAAGTCGAAGAAACGCGACACTTTCTTGCGCCGCCCATCGAGGTTCGTGAGCGCGCCGGTCACCTCCAACTGCAAGGGCCGGTCGAGGGTGCGCCCTGCCCCGAAGCCGTCCGGTTCGACCTCCAACGTGACGTAAGTCTGATCATCGCCGAGCGTGAGAGTCACTCCGCCCGTGGGGCCGCATGGGGAGGTGGCGAGCGTACATAATTCTGCGAGCGGCTCGATCTCCGGCAGGCGCTGCCCTTCGATGTCATAGGTGTCGCGCTCGCCCGGCCAGACAATGATCTCGAGGCTCTCGGGTTGGATGGGATCGCTAAAAGTCACGATCAGCTCTTCGCCCAACAGGAAGCGACGATCGGCAGGCGCCAGGAGCATGACCTCCGGGGGGGGCACATATGTGCACGCGGACCAGAACACGAGGAGCGTGAGGCACGCCGAGACGGCGGCGGCGCGATCAATTCTTAGATTGGACATGGTGCCTCCGGTCAAAACGTAAACAAGAAACGGTTCTCCACCAGGAAACTCGGCACAGCGTCGCCGCTCTCGTCCTGAAGCGCCTCTCCGGGGAACAACACGGCCGCCTCGACGGTCCAGGTGAACCAGTTCCGGTAGCGCCACTCGAGCTGCAAGTCCAGCTCGGTTCCATAATACCGTGCCGGCCTGCCGCCATGCCAATTGACGGCGTCATCGTCGATGCGGATGCCGTCTTCATTCAGAAGCGTCATGACCGGATCGACCACCGGCTTGGCAGACCAGGCAAAGAGCGCGCCGAAACGCACGTGGAAAGACTCGAGAGGGCGGACGAGCACCTGCGGAAAGAGCAGCATGGCGTTGTGGACCCGCCCTTCGCTCCGCAGCTCGGTGACGGGAAAAGAGCGCGCCGCGGCCTGAGCGAGGTTTTCAATACCCACCGCCGCCGAACGCGCCGACTCGAACGCCAAAATATGGTTGAAGAGGAGCAGCCCGACGTTCGTGTCGCGGGCGAAGTTAAAGGTCGTGAGCGCCGTGTTGTCGCGCGGATCGTCGTCGCCGCTGGCGTACGCAAGCTCCAGCGTCGCCATGACGGGACCGAAATCCCAGTCGATGAGCGAGCGGGCGCCGAAGGCGAGAATCTTCTGCCGATAGATCTGGCGTCGTGACTCGTCCATCTCGCGGAGCGCCGCCATGCCCTCGCTCGCCTCACGCGTCTTACCGAAGAGCGCCATGAACTCGCCGAGGAACCGCAACTGGCCCACGCTGAACTCGAGCTTCGCGGGCAGACCGAACACCTCGGTCGCGAACTCGTCGCCGAAGCGACCGGCGAACGCCACCTGCAAGTGGAAGAAGTCCCACGGCAATCCAAACCACTGGGGCTTGTCGGCCTTCCACATGACGAGCCCCGTAATCTGGTGGAGGTTGTTGCTACGGAGGTGAATGTCGTCCTGGACGCCGATGTCGTAGGCAAACCCCAAGAACACGCCGTCGTCCATGGAGCGATTCGGGACGAAGCCGTCACGACCGTGAGCGATGAGCCGGACAGCTTCGGAGATCTTCGTGGCGAACAGGACGCGATCCGCCGTGTACGAATAGTTGCTCACACCCCAGCGGTTCGTGCGCGAGCCGTCGTGCAGGCTCAGGCTGGCCCCCTCGACGGCGGGCTGCCGCCCCACTCGCAGAAGCCCGAACGGCAGGTTCACGTCGGCGTAGACCCGTGTCACTCGAACGGGATCGATAGGGACCAGAACGGGGCCGTAACCCTCGGGCGCAAAGGGATCGCCACCCGGCCTCAAACCGATATCCCAGCCGGCGTTGTTGGGCCAGCGCGAGGTGACGGCCATCCCGGAGCTCGGCTCCGGCGATCCACCAATTTGTCCGTTGTCGCCAAACAGGACGCCATCGAGAAGATCGAGCTGAAGGAAGATGCCGCCATACTCGAAGAACTTGAAACCAGACTCGATGCGCATCCGTTGTTCAGTGTACCAAATGTTCCTGGTGTCCACGCCGGAAAGCTCCAGCGGGTGGATGTAGACGCTCTGCACCCGGTACTCGAGATCCAACTCGAGCCATGAGGGCAGCTCCGGCTTCGCCTGGGCAGGGAGCGCCGCCAAGCACACGAGAGCGCCCAGCAGCACCCCCCAGAAACGGGCCGAACGATTTCTCTTCATACCAGTCTCCCTCATGGTCATGGACGCCGCGTCGATCACGCGAGGTCATACTGTCTTCGAAAGGCCTTGCGATCACTCAAAAATTCTTGTCATGCTCCTCGCGCGGGCAGCAGAGAGGAGCATTATGGAGGATCTCAGGCTCACGGGGAAGTTTATACTTGGGTGCGACCACTGTAGTCTACGCGTGGCGCGGTCCGATGAAACCGGATCCACGATTTCCTTTTTTGGGGGACAGCTGGAGAAAAACAGCAATGCTGAGACGCAGACGTTCTTTGTGGTTGATTGTTCTCGTTGGGGTGGCAACTGCTTGCGCGACAAAAGACGCGATGACGGAGGCCACGGAGGATATCGCCGAGTTGGGTGACGCGCCCACTCTGAGCGATTTCGGGGGTAACGCTCCCCGAGGCGATACCAAAGCCCTCGACACGGCCCAAGATCCGACCCGCCCCGTCGATGTGGCGCATTGGGACTCTGGGCCACCATCTTTGGACACCGGGGGCACGCCTGCAGACTTGAGTGGCCCGAGAGATGCGCTGGTGCCCGACATGGCGGTGCCCGACATCGCGGTGCCCGACATCGCGGTGCCGCCTGACGTCGAGACCGCCGACACATGGGAAGACGATGAACCGCCCTCCGAGATGGAGGAGCGCTGCCTCACTAGCAACGGCGAGTGGGATCCCGACGGTGAACTCTGCGCCTGCCCCCCGGGGCGCGTCTGGACCCATGTGGGATGCGTGGGGCCCGAGTCACAGGGGCCGCTGTCCTGGCAGCGCAACCGGTTCGACTTGCGCCTGAGCGGTGGGCTCTTCGGCACGACCCTGACTCTGCGCCTCTACATACCTTTCGGCAGCGGGCCCTACCCCGTCGTGGTGTTTTCCCACGGCTATCAGCTGGCTCCCAACGACTATCGCTCTTACGCGGAGCGGCTCGCCTCTTGGGGATACGTCGTCGTGATGCCCCAAATGCCGGGCGGGCTGACGAATCACAAGACGCTCAAGGAACATTTGACCGCCGTGCTCGACTGGATTGTAGCCGACGCCGAAGACCCCATGGGCGAGCTAAAGGGGCAGGCCGACAAGCAACGCCTCGGGATGGCCGGGCACTCGCTGGGCGGCAAGATCTCCATGCTGGTGGCCAGTGAGGACAGTCGGCCGGATGCCATTTTCGGGGTCGATCCGGTGGACTCCGTGGGCAACCCGCTGGCCATCAACCCCAACAACTGGCCCCGAGTAATCCCAGATCGGATGAGTGACATCTCTATTCCTCTCGCCTTCGTTGGGGAGACGGTGGACGCCACCTGCAGCGGTTTCGCCTGCCAGGCGTGTGCCCCCGAAGGGGAGAACTTCGTGGCCTACTACACGCATGCCGTGGGTCCCGCACTTGCGATCGAGGTCTTGGGCGCGAATCACATGTCGTTCTTGGACGACCCGAACTGCGGCCTCGTGTGTTCGCTCTGCAATGATCGAAGCGACGACCCGGCAGTGACAAGGGCGGTTACGCAAAAGTACATGGTGGCGTTTTTCGAGTTGTACCTGCGCGAGGACGGTGCGTTCAGCGACGTTTTGGTGGGAGACGCGATTTCTGACGATGTGGCCGGCGGCCTCGTGACCGTCGAGAGGAAAAACGGCTTCGGCGACCTCGAATAGCTTGACGGAAGCGCCGGAGAGAGCCGTGGGGCGGATGCCCCATGAGGGGTGCCCCATGAGGGGTGCCCCATGAGGGGTGCCCCCATGAGGGGTGCCCCCATGAGGGGTGCCCCATGAGGGGTGCCCCATGAGGGGTGCCACCCACCCCGCAAGACCCCTAGTTTGCACGAGAAATGGGGCATAAAGGTCGGCATAGCGAGAGGCAAGTACGAGTGCGTCGTGAGGAGCCTCGGGCGGGGCAGTAAGGCTACGCTTCCAGTGCGGCCAGGCAAGTCGCTGCCGGAAACGAACAACAACTGCCATGAGGGGTGCCACCCACCCCGCAAGACCCCCCATGAGGGGTGCCACCCACCCCGCAAGACCCCTAGTTTGCACGAGAAATGGGGCATAAAGGTCGGCATTGCGAGAGGCAAGTACGAGTGCGTCGTGAGGAGCCTCGGGCGGGGCAGTAAGGCTACGCTTCCAGTGCGGCCAGGCAAGTCGCTGCTGCCGGAAACGAACAACAACTGCTACCGCAGGCAGACGGGGGCTTGGACCCCGTGATCCTGGGTGGCTTGAATATCTAGGCTGGGCTCGCCGCAGCGACTAGCTGGGAGCCGGATCGATGGCCGACAACACAGGTAGGAATCCCAGTGAGGGTGCAAAACAAGGACGCGGGAATGAAGCGCGAGAGCCGCGTCGCTTGCTTGCGCCCACCGCCTCACGAAATGCCTGGACAAACTCGCGGTACGCCTTACAGAATCGCTCTCGGCGCTCCCGGCTACTGGCGTGACAGGCTGGTGCCGGCCTGAGTTTCACCCCCTCGGACCGCCGGTGCGGCTCCTCGCGACACACTCGGACTGCACCGTCCGTCCCCGGTGCACCGCCGGCTTCAGAAGCTTCCTGCTCAATGGAAGCGATCATCTCGACGAGCGAGGTGTGGCATTCCTCGGCTGAACGCTCCTGCCATGCAGGAAGCGGCGCGAGCTTGACCTCGTAACGCGTCTGAAACTGGTCGAAGGTTACCTGCTGACCTCTACGGCGCGCATCGTACTCGCCCACTCGGTCGATCCAGACACCGTGGAGGGATCCTCCTTTGATGAGTGCTTGAGCGCTGTTGACGCCGGGCCATTCCTCGACCCTGGTCACCAGTCTCTCCTTGACGCCGTGCGCAAGGAGGTAGCGCAACCGTTGCTCCGCCGCGGCGTCATCTAGGATCTCGATGCAACGGTACCGACGGCCCCAGAACCTCTCCTTCCAGTCGTGCAATCGGCCGGCTTCACGAGCAATGTTTCCATTGACGAAGCACATGAAGCGCGCGAGGAGTTGCGCATCCGGCACCGTAAGCAGGAAATGGAGGTGATTGGACAAGTGCGCTACCGCGTGGAGTTCGATTCCAGGACTAAACTCCAGTGCGCGGCCCAAGACCCCAACGATGCTCTCGTTGAGTTCCTTCGACGGGCGCAGCAGGAGGCGTCCTTGAATCGTTCTGGTCGTAATCTCGACCAGCGCCCTGTCGTTAGACAGGTATCGTAATGGTCGTGCCATCGGTCGACTCCGTCTGCAGACAGCATGCCAATTCCTTTTGCGTCCAAGAGAGACGCTTTCTCGCCGAAAATAAAACACCTTCGCCATTAGGACTCCGGCTTATGAGAAGGCGGCCAATACTGAGAGTCCCGATCCTGGATCCATGCCTGGACTGCTCTCGGTTGTTGCCAAAGCGGGATCGGGAGGACAAATCGGAGGCGGCCTGCGAGTCACCTCGCCAGTCACCTCGGCGTGACTGCGCGGCGCTCCTGCGAGCCAGTTACCAAGGTTGGTGGTGCCCTTTTTCTCTCGCCCATGGGCCCTCCTCGGCATGACGGTTGTTTCGTTTTATAGAAGACTTGCGGGATGGATGGGACCTCTCTCGGTGGTTGCTGCGCGGTATCCAGAAGGATACTCTCACTCCGTCACCCGTTCTGGATCCACAATGAGGAGACACTATCATGAACGATACTTACAGCTTCGGCGCGTTCGTGGACCAGCGTGATGGGCTGGACTGGTACGCGGACGATTCAGTCCTGCAACAAGTTCTCAGGCACTACGCGGGCGACGACTGGGAGAGTGCGGACCGGGCGGCGCGCAGAATCTCCCCGCTTGTTGCCGGCCCGTGGCGCCGCCTTGCGGAGGAGGCCGCGCGACCGGAGATGCGGCCGCGGGTGCTCCATTATGACGGCTTCGGCGAGCGCATCGACCGACTTGAGCGGCCAATGCAGATCGAGAAGCTGGAGAACGAGGTCTTCTCGCTCGGGCTGTTCTCGAAGACGACGCCGCCTTGGAGTCGTCTCATCCAACTCCTCCTCATATACGAAAATGGCGAGGCCTGTATCGCTTGTCCGCTCGTGTGCACCGAAGGACTCATCGCGTTACTCGAGCGCTTCGCCGACCGACCGGAGACGCACGCCATCCTCTCGCACTGCCGTGACGGGCACGATGGACATTTTGCCATTGGCGCGCAGTACCTCTCCGAGATCCAGGGGGGCTCTGACGTCCCTGCGAATGTTGCCGAGGCGGTGCCCGATGGCGACGGCTGGCGGATCTTCGGGCAGAAGTTCTTTTGCTCGGCCACCCACGCGGACTACGCGGTGATCACGGCGCGCCCGCGGGGCTCCGACACCATTGGGCTCTTCGTCATGCAATCCTACGAAAATCAATCCTCTAAGCGACGTAATGGGTTCACGATTGATCGACTGAAGTGGAAAATGGGCACTGTAGAACTGCCCACGGCGGAGATCACACTCAACGGCGCGCGGGCCTGGCAGGTGGGGCCAATCGACCGTGGCGTCGCCAATGTGACGGGTATCGTGCTCACAACCTCGCGGCTCACCGTCGGGCTCTCGAGTGCCGCCAACATGATCCGGGCGGTTCGCGAGGCGCGCCTCTACGCCGATTTCCGCACGGCGTTCGGGCAACCCATAGGTCACTACCCGCTCGTCATCGGGCAACTCCAAACGCTGGCGCGTCGCGCCCATGAGACCTTGGCCGGCGCTTTCAAAATCTATCGCGATTCCCTCTCCTTACCAGATGGCTTTCGAGGTGGGCTCGCGAGCGGGGAACCGGAAAATCTGCGCCGACGTGCGTTCCGAGTGCGCGAGTTGGTGATGCTACAAAAACTCGTCGCGTCCCTGGATTCAACGGATGTACTGCGAGGAGCCATGTCGATCTTTGGGGGACATGGGATCATGGAGGACTTCTCGGCTCTGCCGCGTCTCTTCCGGGACTCGGCTATCAACGAGTTGTGGGAGGGGCCGCGCAACGTCCTGCTCACGCAGATCCACCGCGATCTGCAGCGGGCCGCCCACTTCTATCCCGCCGCAGCGTTCGTCCAAGATCTCCTCGCCGGCGCACCCTCGACCGTCATCGACCCACTCGCAAAGGAGGCCGCCACGCTCGTCGCGCACCCGTCACTGCTCACTCCCGACGACGCGACGGTGGCGATAGCCGGGCGTCTCGAACAGTGGGCACACGTTCTGATGCACGCCTATCAGGCCCAGGCCTTGCGAGAGGTGGAAACAAAGAAAGGTTTTCAAACCGCAAAGCCTTGATCGCGGGAGAGGTGCCTCAGGCAAGATGCCTGTTCCCA
>PWKZ01000156.1 GCA_003559575.1 Bradymonadales bacterium
CCGTGGACCGAGGGGAGTGAGGCGGGTGCAAGTGCAAGGAAACAAGCCAAATCGAGCGGAGGCAAACGCAGCGCCTACGTCGAGCATCGATTTGGTGAAGGTGACGCCGCAATTGTGCCCGGATCGCTTCCCGAATCCCGGAAAAGGGTGGATGATTGAGGAGAGGAGGAGGATTTGCTTCGCAAGCCCTTGGGGTGCCAGGCTCTCTGTGGTTTTGTGGCGCTCTTCGTCTTAGGCCGGGCGCCCTGCGTGCTTGGTGGCGACAGGCTCCCCGGTGACCCGGCGGCGGCGGCCATGTTACGGGTGGGCCAGGCTCATGCACTCAACAAGGCCGGCGAGTTTGTCGCGGCTTGCAGGGCGTTCGATGAGGCGGCGCGATTGCTGCCCGAGTGGTGGATCGCGCGCTACGAGAGGGCGCGGTGTGGCCGGCTTCTGGGAGAGCGGCCCGAGCTGGTCCTGGCCCACGCCCGAGCGGTGAGCGAATATGCGCCCGATCGCGGTGTCGGGTGGGAGCTGTTGGGGCTGATTCTGGAGGACGCGGGAGAAGTGGACGCGGCCCTCGTCGCCTACGAGCAGGCGCTCAAGCGCGATGCGGGACTCTTCGACGTTCACGCGCGGCTTGGCCGGCACGCGTTGAAGGGGAAGCGCTACGCGGCGGCGCGGCGACACTTTGAGGAGCTGCGGCTCCTGCGGAATGACTCTGTCCTCGCGCTGGCCGGTATCGCGGAGGCAGCCTGGGGCGCTGAAGACTGGGCGGCCGCCGAGGAGGCGCTGCTGGCGCTGGCCAATCGGAGCAACTATCCGGCTGAGGAGTATGCGCGCTTGATCCGACTTTATCAGAAGGTCTCTCATCCGGCCGGCGCCACGGCGGCGCGCCGGGCGTGGCGCCGCGCGCTCGAGGGCGGCGGTGTGACCCCTCCGCTCGAGCCTCAACTGCGACCATAACCGTCGGCCCATCCAGGGATTCGCGGACGGAATCGCGCACATCTGCGGCGTCACCCTGATGAGCACTTTTGCCATCCCCAGTTGTGACTCTTGTCGGAGGAGTATTTGCTGCGGCGGCCGAGAGCGCCGATGTTGTATTTTTGGCCGTGCGCGGGAAACTTTTTCAGGGATGAGGTGTCCATTCTCAGTAGAGGTGCGCCTCGTGTGTCCCGGAACTTGGGACCGGCGTAGCGCGAACCTCGCTTCGAGCCTCGCGCGGAATCCTGTCTGGGGTGATAAAACACCTTGACCGGTGGCGGGGCCGAATATAGAGTATCCGCGTTTTGTGCGGCGCTCCTTTTTAACAGGGGCTCTGGGACGAAGGATGAGGACATGCGAATAGGGCAGTATTTTGCGATTGCCGGTGCCTTGCTCGTGCTGATTGGGCTAGGGGTGCTGAACCCGCTGTTCGGGGGGATGTTCGGAGGTCTGATCGTACCGATGTACGAGCTTGAGATCGCCGAGAAGTTCGTCCACGGGACACAGATCTCGATACTGCAGCCGCTGATCTTCTTCGCTGTGATAGCGGCGGCTCTGGCGGTCTTGGCTTTCTTCGTGAGGGTCAAGAAGCGGCTGGCGATAACCAACCTGATCTTCGCCGTCGCGATAATCGGCACCATGGCTTATGTGCATGGTAACGCCCAATCCGTGCTCGCGGCCGCCATCGCTCCGGCCACGATGTTCAGCGGCGAGACCATCGTCTTCTTGGAAGGACCGCTGTTGGTCTATTTGGGTGGCCTGTCGATTTTCGTCGGCGCGCTCGTCGTTTTCGCCGCGCGGCCGGTCTTCCGCGAGAGCGATCGCTTCTTGCGTGTGGCGGTTTTGTGGAACGGCTCCATCATCCGTGAAGATGTCTTCTTCGAGCCGAAGGATGTTACGGTCGGTGAAGATCCCGAGAGCGACTTCGTCTTGCCGACCGGCATTGTGGCGGGCCTACCGAGCCGTATCCCGCTGTTCCGCAAAGCGGGCAAGCAAGGTTACAACCTGAATGTCCTCCCGCAGATGAGAGGCCAGGTCAATTCCGGCGAAAAATCCCTCTCGCTCGAGAAGCTGGCCGCCGAACACGGCGCGTCGGCCGACACGGCGGCCTCCGTGCCGCTCCACCATGACGATTGGGGCGTGCTGAACGTCGGCGAGCAGTCGCTGTTCTTCCAGTTCGTGCCGCCCGAGCAGCAGGTGGCGCGCAAGTCGGTGGCTGCGATGCCTTGGGATCTGGCGGCCTCGACGATGCTGTCGGGTACCGTACAGGTATCGGTCATTTTGGCGGCGCTCTTCCTGTGGCAAGAGACCGCGGTGCGTACTCAGCCGCGCGACATTCGCAAGCTAATGCAAGTTGAGGTCGAGACCAGGCGCGACGAGCCCATGGAAGAGGAGCTGCTTGACCTCGACACCGAAGAGATCGAATACGTCGAAGACGATGACGCTCAGTTCGATGACCGCGAGGTTCCGCCTGAGGACCGCGGCCGCGAAGCAAAGCGCGACGACGTCGCCAAAGTCGATCCCAAGCGGGTCGGGTTGAACGACTTGTTGTCTCGCAGCGACGCCAAGGGCGCCATCTCCGACATTTTGAGCGCCGACACCTCGAGCTTCAGCAACAAGCTGGCCGTTGCGATGGATGGCACCGGCGCCGAGTTCGTCATGGGCCACAGCTCCGGGGGGCTCGGGTTTGCCGGGACCGGCGGGGGTGGTGGCGGTGCGGGCGGCTATGGCCGAATCCACGGCCTCGGTCGAATCGACACCGGCGGTGGTGCCGGCGTCCGGGCGGGCACCGGCAAGCGTCGCACCCGGCAGGTTGCCAAGCTGAGCCTCGGAAGCGGCGCTTCCCAGGGCTTCTGCTCGCGCGGCGACATCTCCAAGAACGTCCGCATGCGGGCCGGCGCCATCCGCGCTTGCTACGAGCAGCAGCTTCAAATCCGCCCCAACCTGGCGGGTCAGGTCTCCGTGCGCTGGACCATCCAGCTCGACGGGACCGTGCGCGACGCCAACGTGACAGCCAGCACGCTCAACAACCAGGCGGTCGAGAACTGTATCCTGCGCGCCATCCGGCGGATTCGGTTCGCCAAGCCGGACGGCGGGATCTGTGTCGTGCAGTGGCCGTTCGTCTTCAACCCGGGCTGACGACCGCTACACTGCGCCTGACTGCCCGTCGTTTGGGGGTGTCAGGCGCGCTCGCCTGCATGTTCCCCACCCGCACCCCTCAATCCTCCACCCGTTTCCGGGATTCGGGAAGCGCTTCGGGCACAATTGCGGCGTCACCTGCGCCGAATTAGTGCTCGACGTAGCTCTGCTACGCCTCCGCCTAATTCGGCTTGTTTCCTTGCACTTGCACCCGCCTCACTCCCCTCGGTCCACGG
>PWKZ01000195.1 GCA_003559575.1 Bradymonadales bacterium
AAACAAACCGAATCGGGCGCAGGCGTAGCAGCGCTACGTTGAGCACCGATTCGGTGCAGGTGACGCCGCAGTTGGGCCTGAATCCGCGCGCGAATGCCGGTGCAGGTGGGGGATTAGGGGTTCCGCCGGTTCGTTGCCGCGAGTCTTTTGATGGGCTACCTTGCAAAGAGATGACCTCGTGGCGACACGCAAGCCGTTCATGACGGTCTCTCATTTTAAAAAGCCTAGGGCGCACGGAGGCGCACGCGCCGAAAGCGAGGGTGGCCCGTGATACAAACCACAACATGTCGCCTGTTTTGCATCTTCTGGCTTCTGATACTGGCGAGCTGCGCGACGAGAATCATACCGGCCGACTTCGTGGCGGACGATGAAACTCGACCGGCCCGCCAGGCTTTCGTGGTGACTGTCTTCACCGACGACACCGAGACCGGGCGGCAAATGATGGCCGCCATCGAGGATCGAGGCTACTCAAACCCGGGGAACCAGATCCTCGACACCCCGAATAACGAGTTCAACATCAAGTGGGGTGCCGCACCAAATGAGATGGTCGACGAATTGTGCGCGCTGGTGGAGGAGTCGCTGGGCCACGAGCTTGTGCGCTACGAGATGTTCGCCCCCGACGACCACGACATTTTTTTGAACCTACCAGTCTGCCTGTTGGGCGGCGCTTCACGCCCCGAGAGCTGCAAGCCGAGGGAAAAAATCGATCCGCGCTTTGACCGCCAGGGGATCCCCCAGGCCTGTGGGCTCGAGGACGTTGAGGTCCGGTGGGGAGCCATCGCGCCGGGCGTCGAGGTGATCCTCGGTCGCCATCGCGCCGAGATCGGAGATCGCAACTGGGTCCCCGAGATGGATCACTTCGTCGGACAGCGCACCCGAGTCCGGGAGCTATTCGGGAGCGACGCCGCCGGTTGTCCGGTGGTGATGGTGGAGATCGATGACGGCGAGTGGTTTTGGCGGGTCCGCGACATGCGGCTCGCAGCGCAGGTGAGCACTCCCGGCCCCCCGGACGAGCCCATCCCGACCGACTGCGGCATGACCGACAGCACGGTTGAGTACGGGCCGATTGCGCTCTACACGGAGGTCATCCTGGGCCGCCACACAAAATGGAACGGCGACGACAACTGGAATGACCAGATGGAACCCTACGTCGGCAAGCGGACGCGAGTGGTGGATCTGTCGGGGACCGACGAGGCCGGCTGTGCGGTGGTTCAGGTCGATATCGATAGCCACCAGTGGTATTGGCGGGTGCGCGACATGCGCCTCCCGGAGGTGTCCGCCGACACGGGCTATTTCCCTCAGGAATGCGATCTGATGAGTGATGAAGCGGTTTACGGGGCGGCCCGCATCGGAGCCAAGGTCCGGTTGGGCCGCCATCGCAAATGGGATGGTGATGCCAACTGGGTCCCGGAGATGGAGCACCATGTCGGGAAAATCGGTCGGGTGACACAGCACCTCGGTACCGACGCCTCGGGCTGCCCTGTCATCCGCGTCGACACCGACAACGGCGAGTGGGCCTGGCGAGTGCGCGATTTGTCCCCTCCCTGAAGGTTTAAAGATGGAGCGAGCACCGCGACAGGCAACATGTAACCTCGACTGGGCATACCTTGGCCGCATGCCCTACACGGCGGCCTCGAGATTGCAACAAGCGCTGAGCGCGGCGCTCGTGAACGGGACCGGCCGCCCCACGCTGCTATTGCTCGAACACTCACCGACCATCACCCTCGGCCGTCGCTCCTCGAGCGATGAGATCTTGGTGCCGCGAGAGAAGCTGGCAAAGCTAGGAGTCGCGGTGGTGGCCACCAGCAGAGGAGGGGGCACAACCTATCACGGCCCCGGACAACTCGTGGGCTACCCGGTGGTCGATCTGGGCCGGCTCTCTCTCGGTGCGCGCGCCTATGTGCTGAGGCTCGCGCACGCATTGCAACGGACCCTTCGTGCGCATCGAATCGACACCGAGTGGTCGGATGAGCACCCGGGGCTGTGGCTTGCGCGCTCCGGACAACCCGAGAAGATCGTGTCGCTGGGAGTGCACGTGCGGCGGAATATCGCCACCCACGGGTTCGCACTCAACGTACAGCCGGAGCTTGCAGCGTTCGAGATGATAGTCCCCTGTGGGATCCAAGGATCCCGCATGATCTCGATGGCATCGGTATCCGGCGAGCTGTGGGAGCTGCCGGCGCTGGCCTCCGAGGTGGCGGCGAGTGTCGCCGAAGCGCTCGGGCTCGCCCCTCGTGAGGTACCGCCCGAACACATGACTTTGGCAACCGATTTCGACACTCGTTGAATCAACGGCCACCGGGCGCCGTCGAAGGCTGCCAGGGGACACTGTCGGCCCGAGCGCCACCGCCAACGGATGGCCGCCCAGTTTTTAGAAATTTTTCCGGGAAGGAGGAGCCATGGCAAACCTCATCCCTCGTCATTATTTGATTGCAATCACGATGATCCTGGTGTCGGCCTTCTCGACGGAGATTGCGGCGAGCGAGAGAGCGCACCGGCGACCACCGGAGGAGTCGGCCAGGACCGTCGCTGAGAGGCCACCCCACTACCGGCGCACACCGCCACCCCACTACCGGCGCACACCGCCACCCCACTACCGGCGCACGCCGCGGCGACGGGTCATCCATCACTACCACTTGGCGCCGGCGCCGGCGCCGGCGCCGGCACCGGCGGCGGTGCGACCGCGCCAGCCGATTGTCGATCCGCGCTCGAGCATCTATTTCGGAATCGGCGCGCTGGCCAACATGGTTGTCCGCGGCGACGCCCAGATCACCCAGTTCATCAAAACCGGCGGCGGCTTCAATCTTTTCTTCGGCTACCGCTTCAATGAATACGTGGCGCTCGAGCTGGGGGGCATGTTCAGCTTCCACGGGACTACGCGGAGCGACATCGAGTCCGGCACGCTCAACGGCTTCACGGGAGACGTCAAAGTATTCGTGCTGCCAAGCTCGCGCCGCGTCGAACCGTTCGTGCAGCTCGGGCTCGGAGGTTACCTCTTTGCCCGGCCGCGCTTTGAAGGCAATGAACTGGCAGGGGCCGGTCTGCAAGCCGGCGGGGGAGTCGATATACGGCTCAACCGCACACTCGCCGTTGGTGCCCGGCTCCTCTACCGCGGTATCTACCTGGACAACGCCGACGCGACATACTGGCACCGATACGAGAGCGTCTTCATGAACCTCGTCACCGCCGACTTGAACCTTCAGCTACACTTCTAGGGACACTGAAGTCAGAAGTCGGCGGATGGCCCGCGCGGCAGGCCCGGATGGGCTGCAAGGAAGAGCGGGGAAACCCGCGGAGTCGTGGCCAAAGTCACGTCGCACAAGGGTTTTCCCGATC
>PWKZ01000042.1 GCA_003559575.1 Bradymonadales bacterium
CCACCTCACGCGGCTCGGCCTCACGCTGCCCCGAGCCGGCCAGACTTGCTTCGGTTGTCGTCCGCGGCGCCGTCTCGCGCCACAGATCCCCGGTGAAGAATACCCAATCGCGCCCGTCGCTTCAAGTTTCCCTGGCGGTGCCATAACCGTCGGTTCTCTAAAACAACACCCGAAGCGTCGCGCCAAACCCGAGTAACCACCCGGAGCTACTGTAACCCGGGTAGCCCGGGTTGTTGGTCTGCAGGCCGACCGCCTCCGGCAGCGGCGCGCCGTCGAGCCCGACCGCGGTGTCCGGTAGCTCGTCGCGCACAGGATAGGCGGCCTCCGGTGACTTGGTGGTCGAGACCGGCAAGAGCGCCTGGGCGCTCAGGTTGACCCCCGCCAATAATTGAATCGGGCCCACCTGGAAGCGACTCTCCCACCCAAGCGAGAACCCCAACCGTGGCGAGTCCACATAGTTGGTGCGCCCCGTCTGTGCCGGCACCGGGCTCGGCACCCACTGGAGATTGACGGCCCACGCGTGGGCGCGCCACAGAAGCTCGCCGCCGGCGGCCAGAGTGACCGTCTCCGACCAGCCGCGCGGGCGCTCTCCCGCGCGATCACGGTACTTCGACCACTGCGCGATAACGGCCTGCGCGCCCACTCCAAAGCCGAACCCGCTCCCGGGCGCGCGCACGTACGCAGCCCCCAATCCAACCCGCCAGGGCAAATCGCCGTGGCGCGCCGCCAGCTCCATATCGTGCGCCCGAGAGCCCTCGGCGCCTCCGTCCGAAGCGCGGATGAGAAAGTCGCCCCGCCCGCGGGTCACGTTGGCGTACGGCAAGTGCAGCGTGACGCTGACACTGAGCCCCTCGAGCGGAGCGACCGAAACCGAGAACTGCGGTTGCAGTCGAATGTTCAAGCTACTGGTGGTCCGCAGCTGCAGATCCTCAGGCGACTCCTCATTCGGGTAGTAGCCGGCGACACGCACCTCGGAGGCAAACCCCAGCGAGATCCCGGCGCCGAGCGTCAGCCACTCCAGGGGCCGCCCGGCGAGCCCGAAGGCGAACGCCACTGCCGAGAGTCTTTCACCATAAAGCTCATAGCCGAGACGGTTCGAGAACGCTTGCTCCCGCTCGTCCGCGAAGCGCGCCTCCTGAGGGTGAAAGGCGTCGCCCACCAACAGCAGATAGAGCCCAACCGCCAGCCGACCGGGGATCACCTGGGTGGAAGTCCCCTGGCCGACACAAAACACGGCCCGGGAGACATCTTGCCCTCGCCTAGGCCGGGGCAGATCGGCGGTGGGCAAGGTGGTCGAGTGCGCCGTGAGCGCCTCGCCCCCCGGGGCGTCCAGGGCCTGCAGAAAGACGCGCGGGACGTCGGCCTCGGGAGGCCTCGGATCCAGCCTCACCCGGAGCCGCTCGTAGTGCACGAACGGCCCGATGAGCACCGTATTGGGATCCTCGACCAGCATCCCGGGATTGAAGTAGGCCGAGGCCGGCCCCACCGGCATCACCCGCGCCAGGTAGGGGTGGCGAGTATGCGGCGCGCCCATGACCTCGAGGAACGTGACTCCCGCCGCCGGGCGCACGAGGGCGCACCAGACGAGCACCACGAGCGACAGCGTGAAGGCTCTCAAGCGTGCCCCCGAAGGGCCCCCGAAGGGCCATCCATGAATCAAAACTCCCAGGTGATGCGCGAAAAATCCATGGGGTCACGCAGCTCCTTCGTGCCCGGGGTTCCCAACGAGATCCGTCCATCAGAGAGCGCTACCTCGCGCCCGTCAACCGTCGCGCGTCGCGGCGGCGCGCCGCCGTGAGCGCGGCCGCGCACGACAACGTCGACTCGCTCGTCGCGAGCCCGGTAGTCGCCTTGGCAATCGTGCTCGAGCACCAATCGCGCGCCCTCCCGGATAAGCGCGAAGCGATGCTGTCGCGTTGAGCCATAACCGTCTCCGGCGTCGCTGTAGAGCCGCCCGCCGGCCGCGCCCCCGTCGGCCATCGGCCAGACGTGGAGCACAAGCACACCCTCCTCCTCCATCGGCAGTACGGCGCCGGCGCGCACGAACAGCGGCAGGGTGTCGAGAGGCGCCTCGATTACCGCCTCACGCCCCCCTTCGTAACATCGCTCATCCCACAGACCGCACCAGCAACCGGGCGGGAAGTAGACCTTGCGCCGCGTCGCGCCCGGCTCCAGAATCGGCGCCACGAGCAGATCCGAACCGAGCAAGAACTGATCGTCCACATCCCACAGGGCGGGATCCTCTTCGTTCTCGTAGAACATCGGTCGCACCAGCGGCGCCCCGCTCTCGCTGGTCTCGAAGGCCAGGGTGTACAAGTAAGGCAGAAGCCGCACCCTGAGCTTCAAATACTTGCGCAAAATCGGCAGCACCTCGGATCCGAAGCACCACGGCTCGCGTCTGAGCGTGAAGAACGCCGAGTGGACTCTAAAAAACGGCAACAGCGCCCCCACCTGGAACCAGCGCACGAACAGCTCCGGGGTAGGCTTTCCGCCGAACCCGCCGATGTCGGGGCCGGTGTAAGGCAGCCCGGAGAGCCCCAGGCCGATGGCGATGCGAATCGACTGGGCGAGGCTCCACCAGTCGCTCTCGTTGTCGCCGGTCCAGCTCCACGCGTAGCGCTGCATCCCGGCCCAGCCGGCGCGCGACAGGATCCACGGGCGGCGCTCCGGTGCAAGCCGCCGCAAGGCCTCGTGGCCGGCGCGCGCCTCGAGCAGCGCGTAGAGGTTGTGGCCCTCGAGGTGACTGCCGCCGCGCCCATCCATGTCGTGGCGCGTCACGGTCGGCAAGGTGGGCTCCCCAAAGGCGGCGAAGGCCGCCGGCTCATTCATGTCCTGCCAGACCCCGGCGATGCCATTGTCAACGAAGAAGCGATACTGCTCTCCCCACCACTCGCGCGTCCGCGGGTTGGTGAAGTCGGGGAAAGCGCAATCGCCCGGCCACACCGGCGCGATCACCGGCGCGCCGCTCGGCAAGGTGCAAAAGAGATCCCGCGCGCGCCCCTCATCGTAGACGGGGTAACCCGGCTCGGCCTTGACCCCCGGATCAACGATGGCCACCAGGGCGACTCCACGCTCTCGGAGATCGCGCGCCAGCGCGGGCATATCGGGAAAACGTTCTTCGTCAATGGTGAAGACGCGGTGGCCGCGCATGTAATGAATATCCAAATGAACCGCCGAGAGAGGCAGATCGTGACGCTCGAACTCGTCCACCAGGGAGCGCACCTCGGCGTCGTTCTGATAGCTCCAGCGAGCCTGGTGAAAGCCGAGCGCCCAGCGGGGTGGCAACGGAGGGCGGCCGGTGAGTTGACCAAAGCGGTCGAGCGCCCGCGGCAGGGGGCCGGGGATGAGATAGCTCCGGAGCGCGCCGCCCTCGAAGCGCGCGCGGGCCTCCCGCGGGGTGCGCGCCGAGTGGCGGGCGGGAATCTCGAACACCGAGTCGAAGGAGTTGTCGATGAAGCTCAGATAACTCCCCCCGTGGTGCACCCCGACCATGACCGGCGCGCAGAGATAAATCGGATCTTGCCCGGCCGTGTAGGCGCCCTTGGCCTCGAGGTTCCACATGCGGTAGCTGCCGCCCGACAGATCGAGCCCCGCGGTGCGCTCCCCCAAACCGTAGACACGCTCTTCGGGGGCCAACGTCGCGCGGTGGATGAGGCGCGCCCCTGATCGCAGGGGCGGCGGCTCGCGCCGCAGCAGCGCCCCTCCGGGGGTCAAGTAGCTGAGCGTACCGTCGGGCGCCACCTCGAGTACGACCTCATCGGTCGCGAGCTTGCGCCCTCCCTCGCGCGCGCGCGGCGCGCGAATGGGCTCCACAGGAGCAAATCGGTGCGCGGACAGGGTGTGGGGTGACGGCGCGTCCCCCGGTCGCCAGATCGTACGGACGAGGTCGGGCGCCAGAAACATCACCTCGAGATCCGCCTCGGGAAAGGACAACACCCCGCCCCCGGGCTCGTCGCGCCACTCACCCGGTGGAGTTGGAGGCATGAACGCGCCCTTCGAGCGGCGGCGGCGGCGCACGTCACCGACTTCCAGCGCGGCGCGGCGCACACCGAACCGCACGGCGGCCGCCATGTTGCGCGCGCCCAGGTACGACAACCCTTTCAGTTTGGTTATGAAGTCCATCTCACAAGATGTTCCACTGTACGTCGATGCCCACTTCGTTGTTGCCGCCATAGCCCTTGATGTTGCTTGGCGGCATTGAGATGCTGTCGCGCACGTCCGGGAGATCGAACCAATTGCGCACATACGCCGCTCCGAGGCGGACCGAGTCGTTGACCTGCCAGCGGATCCCCATCGAAATGCCACGCTGATCGCGGCTGGGATTGTCGAGGGTGAAGGTGCGGGTGGGGATCGGGGTGTAGTCCTCCTGATAGCCCACCATCAGCTCCACCCTTGGGTGGACGCGGTATAAGAGCCCAATGCACCAGTTCCAGGAGTTGCCGTAGTTTTTGGGATCGACTAACTCCCCAATCCCCATGATGGGCTCGCTCAACCGCGTGCGCTGCTCCTGGAGAATCTGGTAGTGCCACCAGTAGATGTCCATCGCCACCTCGAAGTTGCGCACGAACTCCCAGTTGAACCCCGCCCGCAACGTGAAGGGGATCACCATGCGGGTCCGCTGGGTGGCCGTCACTCGTGTCCCGTCCGGCTGCGTCAGGGTGACGTCTCCCTTCAAGGTGAAGTCCGAGCCGCTAGCGAACCCGAGCCCAATCGAGAAGTTGTCAAACGGGTGGAGGAGCACTCCCACGTCCCAGGCCCAGGTGACCGCCAGGCCGTTCAAATCCAACGTGGCGTCAAACGGCGCGGTCACCTCCGGTGGCGCGAAGCGATTGTCGGGGTCCTGGAGCACGAGCGGATTCATCACTCGGCTGGCGGTCAAGTAAACCGGCACTACGCTGATGCTGGCGCCGACACTGAACCGCGGCGTCACCCGGTAGGCGGCCGCCAAGGTGGCGCGGGCGGCCAGGAACAGCGCGCGGGTGGCGTGATAACGCGAGGGCTCACTCTTCGGGAGGGCGGCTCCATAGGCGTTGGGGGCATAGATGCCGAGCCCGAGCCGCAGGTCTTCGAGCCCCAGATCGCTGGTCACACCGATGAACGGGATAACTCCGACGCTCCAGTCCGGAGTGATCTCGTGATCAGGCCACAGCTTGCCCTCGGAGTCGTACATCCTGAACCCGAGATCGGCGATGAACCAGGACTGGGAGTGGTACAGGATGGTGCCCTCCTGCAAGGTCATCCCCGCCGGGTTGTGAAAGATGGCCGTCCCGTCATCCGGCTTGGCGGTGACGGCAAACATCCCCATGCGGCGGATGCCGAAGTCGAGATTCGAAAACCCTCCCCCGACCGCCGGCAGCACCCACAGGAGCGCCAAAAAAAACGCGACTCCCGACGACACTCCCCTGGAACATCTCATCGTGAAACACCCGTGGTTTTGTTCGATCTTGCCTTGCCGGCGCGGTTATTCGGCTGCCGATAAGCCACCCTGATGGGCGGTATCATGCCGAATGTGGCCCAACGGCGCGGATAATAGCACCCCTTGACGGCGGCGGCCACCCGAGTAGGCTCTGTCCGTGGCCGCTGCTGCTAGACGGCTGAATGCTTTTGTCCCGGCGACGAAGCCGGGACCCTGGCTCTGAGAGTGAGTTCGGGGTTCACTGACAGGGGGCCAAGGGCGTGACACGACGCCTCGAGATTATCAACCAGCGTTCGGGGGGGCGCCTCCGCGCTTCTCTGCGCTGGGCTCTCCTGATGGTGTTCGCCGCCGGAGTCGCGCTGACGACCTTGGTGGTCGGGGTTTACGTCATCGCCGCCCGGACGGTGCCGGTGGTGCCGCCGTTCGATCAAGTGCGCCCCGGCGGAATGACTCTCGTCCACGCCCACGACGGACAGGTGATCGGCGAGTATTTTGAAGAGCGTCGCCTCGACCTGGACTTCGAGGATATTCCGGCCGGGCTGGTGCTCGCCATTCTGGCCACTGAGGACGCGCGCTTTTTCGGTCATTCGGGATACGATCTCAGGGGACTTCTGCGCGCGGCGTGGGCCAACCTGCAGGCGCGAGCCTTCGTCGAGGGGGCCAGCACCATCACCCAGCAGCTCGCCAAGAGCATCCTGGGGCGCCCCGAAGACTTCGGGCGAGACGCCCAGATATCACTGATCCAAAAAGCGCGGGAGGCCATCTATGGCCGCAGGATTGAGGACGCGTACACCAAGGAGCAGATCCTGCTCCTTTACCTGAACCGCATCTACTTCGGCCACAGCTCATACGGCATCAGAGCCGCGGCGCAAAACTACTTCCGCAAGGATCTCTCCGAGCTCAACCTGACCGAGACGGCGCTGCTGGCGGGGCTACCGCAAGCGCCGAGTAGGCTCAACCCGCTTCGCAACCCGGAGCGGGCGCGCACTCGTCTCGAGCACGTGTTGAACCGCATGTATCAAAGCGGATTCATCAGCGACGAAGAGCGCCGCGAGGCGAGCGCCGCGACGCTGCTCGTGTTCCCGCTCAAGAGCGCGGTGGCCGAAGGGGCCCCCTATTTCGTCAACGAGGTCGTCAAAGAGCTGCAGGCGCGCTTCAAGGAGCAAGACGACCCCGACGCCTGGCGCCGCCGCGAGCTGCGAGTGGAGACCACCATCGATCTCGCCTGGCAGCGAGCGGCGGAGGAGCACCTGGCCCTGGGGATCGAAGAACTAGACCGCAAGCAGGGCTATCGTGGGCCGCTTGTGAACCTCCCCCCCGCGGAGCACGAACGCTTCTCGGAGCGCGTCGAGGCCGCCCTGCGCGGCGACACACCGGCTCCCGGATCCTTCTGGCCGGCGCTGGTGGTAGAGGTGGCGCGCGAGGGGATCGCGGTGCGCCTCGGGACATCGGAGGCCGAGCGCCTCCCGCTTGCCGACTTCGCGTGGGCAGCCCCCTATCGCGAGACACCCAAACCGAGCTTCCAAGGCCGGCTGCGCGATCCCCGCGAGGTTTTCTCGAAAGGCGACGTGGTCCTGGTGCGAGTCGACGGGGAGGACGCCGCGCGTCGCCTGCGGCTGTTCCAGGTGCCGCTCGTCGAGGGTGCACTCCTGGCGCTCGAACATGAGACCGGCTACGTCAAGGCGCTGCAGGGGGGGTGGGACTTCGACCGCAACGAGGTCAACCGCTGTCGCTCACTGCGCCAGACCGGCAGCGCCATCAAGCCGCTGATTTACAGCCTCGCCTACGATCTCGGGCTACCCCCCTCGACCCTGCTCTCGAGCGCCCCGTTTCGCGACGGGGACTACGCCCCCGCGCGGGCCGGGCGGGAAGAGGCGATGATCGTGTGGGACGCGTTGACCACCAGTGACAACAACATCAGCCTGCGGGTGATGAACTTCGTGCAACGGCGCGCCGGCGTCGCGCGCTTACAGCGCTGGGCGCGCTCCCTCGGTCTTAGCCACCCACTGCAAGGCTATACGGCCGAGGTGCTGGGAGTCGATCAGACACCTCTCGGGATGACCCGAATGATGGCCTCCTTCGCCGCCGGTGGGCGAGAGGTCGTCCCGCGGATCGTGCGCAAGATAACAGATCGCACCGGGAGAGTATTCGTCCGCCCGACGGCGTTCGACGATCCGTTCAACGACCCGCCGGACGTGCTCGACGCGCTCCACGAAGAGCTGGCCGCCTCCCCCGTCCAGGCCATCTCCGCCACCACCGCGCACCTCACCGCGGCCAATCTGCGCGAGGTGTTTCGGCGCGGCACGGCACGCCACGAGGGCCGCCTGATGCGTGTCCCGGCGGCCGGCAAGACCGGCACTCTGGAGTACGACGTCTGGTTCACGGGTTTCACGGCCGATCTGGCCGCCACTGTCTGGATCGGCGCCGACCGCCGGGAGCGGGCGTTGGGGACCGGCGGTCGGCGGGCGCGGGTCTACGGGGCCAACACCGCCCTCCCGGTCTGGCGCCGCTTCATCGACGCCGCGCTGGCCGAGCGCCCGGGGGCGACCTCACGCGAGCCGGTTCTGCCGCCGCCCGACGACGTGGCGGTGGTGATGGTGGATCCGACAAGCGGCCGGCGAGCCGGCCCCGGGCTCTTGCACACACGCGCCGTGCCGCACCGGCGCGGCACCGAACCGGCCCCGATGGCCACCATCGGCACTGACTCGACCGACGCGCTCCAGACCGAATTTTGAGGAATCCATGAGTTCAAACAAGGCATCCCGGTTGGAGCGAATCCTGGGCGCTATCGAGCGCGCCGGCAACGCCCTCCCCCAGCCGGCGACCCTGTTCCTGCTGTTCGCGGGTTTCGTCTTGCTGGTGTCGGCGCTGGCGGCGACGCTCGGAGCGTCGGTGATCCACCCCGGCACCGGCGAGACCGAGGTGGTCACCAACCTCCTCTCGGCCGACGGGATACGTTGGATTATCTCCAACCTCGTCACCAACTACACGGGCTTCGCGCCACTCGGCATCGTGATGGTGGCGATGCTGGGGATCGGGTTGGCCGAAAGCAGCGGTCTCATCCACACCGCGCTAAGGCTGCTGGTGATGTCGGCGCCGCCGCGCCTGTTAACCTTCGTGGTGGTTTTGGCCGGGGTGCTCTCGAACGTGGCCGGCGACGTCGGCTACGTGCTGCTCATCCCACTGGCAGCGGTCATGTTCCTGGCAGTCGGCCGCCACCCCATCGCCGGCATGGCGGCGGCGTTTGCCGGAGTCTCGGGGGGATTCAGCGCCAACCTGCTCATCGGCGCCATCGATCCTCTGTTGGCCGGATTGACCGAGGAGGCGGCCAGGATCATTGATCCCACCTATACGGTCAATCCGGCCGCCAACTATTACTTCATGGCCGTCTCGACTTTTTTTGTGGCCGCGGCCGGGACCCTGGTGACGGAGTGGCTGGTCGAGCCCCACCTCGGCCCCTATCAGGAGGAGGGCGGCGAGGCGGAAGCCTCCTCGCGCGAGATCACGCCCCGCGAGCGGCGGGGCCTCCGTCGGGCGGGGCTGACGGTGCTCGCACTGTTCGTGCTGGTCGGGGTCGTGACCCTGCCGGCCGACGGGTTCCTGCGCGGTGAGGACGGGCGGCTTATCTCTTCACCGCTCATCGACGGCGTGGTCGTGCTGTTGCTCGTGGTCGCCAGCGCCGCGGGGCTGGTCTACGGCTTCACCACAGGCCGCTTCAAGAGCGACCGGGACGTGCTCTCCGGCATGACCAACTCGATGCGGACCCTGGCCGGCTACCTCGTCCTGGTCTTCTTCGCGGCGCAGTTCGTCGCGTTCTTCCGCGAGAGCAACCTGGGCTTGGTGCTGGCCGTCACCGGCGCCGAGGCACTCCAGGCGCTCAACCTTGGTGTGGTCCCGCTGGTGCTCTCATTCGTCCTGCTGGCGGCGATGATGAACATGCTGATGGGCAGCGCGTCGGCCAAGTGGGGCGTCATGGCGCCGGTCTTCGTGCCGATGTTCATGCTGCTCGGCTTCTCGCCCGAGCTGTCGCAAGCGGCGTTTCGAGTCGGAGACAGCGTCACCAACCTGATCTCGCCGATGATGAGCTTCTTTGCGCTCGTCATCTCGTTCTTCGAACGCTATGACAAGCGCGCCGGAGTCGGCACGGTGATCGCAACCATGTTACCATACAGTGTGGCCCTGTTCGTCACCTGGGCGGTGTTGATCGCGGTCTGGATTTTGCTCGGTATCCCGCTTGGGCCGGGCGCCGGGATCAACTATCCCGCCTAAGCCTCAAGAGGATTGAGGTAAGCTTGGAGGCTTGATGACCAAGAAGGAACGTACCGACCAGACCTGCGCCGAGCTCTTGGGGCTCGGCGAAGCTCGGCTCTCTTCGATGAGCCGCGCGGCAGGTTGAGCCGCCAAGATCGGCCCCGCCGATCTGGCGCAGGTCCTGCGCCATCTTGAGCCGGTGAGCGACCCCAACGTGCTGGTCGGATATTCGACCGGCGACGACGCGGGAGTGGTGCGCCTGAGCTCCGAGATGGCCGTGGTCCAGACGGTCGACCTGTTCCCCCCCATCACCGACGACCCGTATGAATTCGGGCTCATCGCGGCCTCCAACGCGCTGTCCGACATCTACGCCATGGGCGCCCGCCCCATCTCGGCGCTGAGCATCGTCTTGTTTCCGCTGGCGCGGTTGAAGCTCGAGGTCTTGCGCGAGATCTTGCGCGGCGCCCAGGACAAGGCGCGCGAAGCCGGGATCGACATCATCGGCGGCCACTCGATCGACGATCACGAGCCCAAGTTCGGGTTGGTGGTCACGGGAGTGGTTCATCCCGAGCGCATATGGCGCAATGTTGGAATGCGTGTCGGAGATCTGCTGGTGCTCACCAAGCCGCTCGGCACGGGGATCCTGTCGACGGCCTTGAAGAGGGGACTGCTGGCGCGTGAAGAGGCGACGCGCGCCGGCCAAACGATGGCCGCGCTCAATCGATTGCCGGCGGAGGTGTTGGCCGAGTTCGAGGTCCATGCCTGCACCGACGTGACCGGCTTCGGACTGCTGGGCCATCTCCGCGAGATGGCCGGCGGCGGTAGGCTGCGTGTCCGGATCGATTTCGACGCGGTGCCGCTGCTCCCCCAAACGCTGGAGCTGGCCGGGCGTGGGGTGGTCCCCGGAGGAAGCCGCCGCAACCTGGCCCATGTGCGCGGCCTCCCCGGTTTCAGCGCCACGCGCGGAGAGCCGGAGCTGTTGGTGCTGGCCGATGCCCAGACCTCGGGAGGGCTGCTGGCGGCGCTCCCACCCGATCAGGCGCCCCGCTTCATCGAGACCTTGATGGTACGCGGCCACGCGCTCGAGGCGGCCATCGTCGGCGAAGTGCAAGACGCCGGCCCACCGGATCCTCACGGTGCGGGCGGCGAACTACAGGTCGTCTAGGATCCGCAAGGCCGACTTGGCTTGGCCACCAGGGGCCGCCACCTGGACACCGCTGACAAGAGGCCGCACTCGCGCCAGTATCTCGCGGGCAATCCGAAGCCCTTCCTCGCGCCCGCGGCCCCGCTCGTCGGCCACCCGCATGCGCTCCAGGAGCGGCGCCGGCACATGCGCCCCCGGCACCTCGTTGTTCATGAACTCGGCGTTACGCAACGACAGCAGGGGCCAAATGCCGGCCAAAATGGGGATCTCAAAATCCTTGATACGCTCGAGAAACCGCTCGAGTACCTCGACGTCGAAGACCGGCTGAGTGATGGCGAACCCGGCGCCGGCCTCCACCTTGTAGTGAAAACGGCGCAGCTCATAGTCCAGATCGACGGCGCCGGGGTTGATCCCGACCCCAAAACAAAACGAGGTCGGCGCTCCGAGAGAGTGGCCGCCCAGATCGAGCCCGCGGTTGAGTCGCTCGACCATATGACACAAACCGATCGCGTCCACATCGAAGACCGCGGTGGCGTCGGGGTAGTCACCGAGCTTGGGTGGATCCCCGGTCACCAGAAGCAAGTTGCGAAGCCCCAACGCCTGGGCGCCGAGCAGATCGGACTGGATTCCGAGAAGATTGCGATCCCGACAGGTGTAGTGGAGCAGCGCCTCGATTCCCACTCGTTGTTGGATCGCGAGCGAGGTCGCCAAAGCGCCTATCCGAGCGCTGGCCCTCGGTCCGTCCGGAACGTTGATGGCGTCGACACCCCCTTCGAGGAGCGCCCTGGCGCGCGTGAGCAGCCGCGTGGTGTCGTGACCTCGCGGGGGCACCAGCTCCACCGTCTTGATGAACTCACCCGCCGCCAGCTTGGCTCCCAGGCGCGAGCGCTCCGCGAGCGGCAGCGGCGCGGTGCCGGCCCCCTCCTCGATCCGGATTTCACTGACGCGCCGACCGCGGCGCTCACCTCGATCGTCGGCGGCGAGTTTGTTCAAAGCCCCCCGAATAGCGCGAATGTGCTCCGGAGTGGTGCCGCAACAACCCCCCACGACCCGCGCGCCGGCTTGTACGAAGCGACGCGCATACTCGGCCAGATACTCCGGTGAGACGAGGTAGATGTTGCGCCCCTCCACCTCGCGCGGGACACCGGCGTTGGGTTGGGCGGACAGCGGGCGCTCGGTCACCTGCGACATCCGCTCGAGGGTCTCGAGAACCGTCTGTGGCCCAACACTACAGTTCACCCCAAGTACATCGACCTCCCACTCGTCGAGACGCCTGGCAAAAGTCTCCGCCGCGGTCCCGAACAGGCTGTTGCCTTCCGAGTCGATGGTCATCTGCGCCACCACCGGCAAATCCGAGACCTCGCGCACGGCAAGGATAGCCTGGTGGATCTCGCTCAAGTCACCGAAAGTCTCGAGGATGAACAGGTCAACCCCGGAGTCGAGCAACGCCTGCGCTTGCTCTTTGAAAAGCTCCCGCGCCTCATCGAGACTCGTCGGACCCCACGGCTCGATACGCACCCCCAGAGGCCCCATCGCCCCCGCCACGAGCACGCTCTCGCCGGCCGCCTCCCGCGCCAACCCGACCCCCGCAGAGTTGATGGCCCGCACCTTTTCACCAAGGCCATGGGGGGTCAATTTGGCCCGGTTGGCACCAAAGGTGTTGGTCTCAATGACATCGACCCCGGCCCGGACGTAGTCGTCGTGCAAGCTTTGCACCATATCCGGCGCCGTAAGGTTCAGCTCGTCGAAGCAACGATTGAGATAGATCCCTCGCTGATAAAACATGGTCCCAAGGGCGCCGTCGAACAACAGCGCCGCCTCTTCCCTCAGCAGGGCGGAAAAATCTCGCGGCATGGGATCTTCCTTTTATCGAGGCCCGGGCCTCGGCAATGAAAACGCCTCACCGGTAACCACCATGCCTCGGTCGCTTCGTAAAGAGCAACTGGCAAATGTGAAGGTCTCTGCGGTAGACTGGTTTTTGCCAGAATCGTCGGTTCGTTCTGAGGAACGAGCGTGTGGAGTCGCGTGCATGTGCAAGGAAACAAGACGAATTAGGCGGAGGCGTAGCAGCGCTACGTCGAGCACTAATTCGGTGCAGGTGACGCCGCAGATGTGCGTGAATCCGCGCG
>PWKZ01000131.1 GCA_003559575.1 Bradymonadales bacterium
CCGTCGCTGCACCGGCCAATCCCGCGGGTCTCCGGCGGCCCCGTGTAGCAGACCTCCTGCAAGGTGCCGTGCGCCTCCGTGCCCGGGGCGTTGTCGATCCAGCCGTCGCAGTTGTCGTCGAGACCGTTGCAGCTCTCGAGGCGCGGCGCGAAGCGCTGGATGCACTGGAGTTCTTGGTGCGGGTAGACCACCCCGCCGACGCACTCCTTGAGCCCGTCGCGGCAGATACCCTGGTTTTCCTCGATCTCGCAGACCGTCCCGACTCCGCTCGGGGCGTAGACGCGCTCGCCCTCGGAGTCGAAGCCGTCGGTCAGCCCGTCGCAGGCGTTGTCGCGCCCGTCGCACAGCTCGGCGGAGGGCAGCACCTGCCCCTCGCAAGCGCCCCACGCGCCGCCTTCGCAGGTGCGCGTGCCCCCCTGGCAGACGCCGACGCCCTCGGTGCCGCTCGGGCCCTCGTAGCAGTCGGTCGTCAAGGGGACCCAGCCCCCCTCGCTCGCGGAGTAGACCTGGTCGGTGTAGCCGTCGCAGGTGTCGTCCATGCCGTTACAGACTTCGGGCTGGGGAGTGCGCGCGTTACAGACCGGCTCCGCGAAATCCGGGGTGCAGACGAGCTCGCCGTCGCACCCGTAGAGCTGCCCGTCGATCATGGCCATGGTCGTGCACGGATCGCCGATCCCATCGACGTTATCGATGATACCGTCGCAGTCGTTGTCGATGCCGTTGCAGCTCTCGGGTGCCGGAACCCGAGCGTCGCAAGGGGTCCATCCGGTCTCGGGATCACAGTACTGCCGGCCAAAACAAGTGCCGCTCTCGTTGCTGATGGCGCAGCTGCGCATCTGTCCGGCGCTGTCTTCGTTGCAAGTGCAACTCTCGCTGAGCGGGACACACTGCATGGCTCCGCCGGGGTCGCTTTCGCCGCCGGGTAAATCGGCCACCGCACGACATTCGTAGCCCACCGGGCAGACGCCGGCCTCGGCGCCGTGGAGGTTGCCCTCGGCGCAGTCCATCCCACAGAAGCTCTCGTCGCCCACAGTGAGACACAGATCGCCCGGCATGATGCAGTTGCCGTCGTCGGCGCACGGCGCACACAGCGAATCGCGCACCTGCAAGCAGGCAAAGTTGCCAAGTGGGTAGTAGCCCGGGTCGCACTCGACCACGACACAGGTAGGACTCTCGAGCGTGATGTCGCAGGCCATTGCCGCGGCGTTGGGCACCAGGCCCCGGCATGAGTAGCCGCACATGCCGCAGTGATCGATATGGTTGTATTGTTCGGTCGCGGGGTCACGGAAATCCTCGTCGGTCTGACCGTCGCAGTTGTTGTCGCGATAGTCGCAGACCTCCGCCGCGGGTTCCTGTGCGGTGCACTGCCAGCCCACCACCCCGAGTGCGTCCGGCCCGCAAATCCATTCTCCGGGGCAGACTCCATGCTCGTTAGCCCGCTCGCACGGTTCGTCGGGAGGGATCACCCCGTCGTCGATCAAACCGTTGCAGTCGTCGTCGATCCCGTTGCACTCCTCGGGGGCCGGCGTCCGCGCCGTGCAAGGGGTCCAGCCGGCGAGCGGATCACAGGTCTCGACTCCCGCGCAGGTGCCGTACTCGTTGCTGCGGACGCAAGGGCGCTGATAGCCGTCGTGGCTCGCCAGACAGGTGCAGGATCGCGACGCCGGATGACAGTGATTTTCGACGCAGTCAAAGCCCTCCGAGCAGTGATCGCCATCATGACAGCTCTGCAAGCAGACCTGGGCGCCGTCGAGCTCCACGCACGATCCGGGCAACGCCGCGCAGTGCGAGTCGTCGGCGCAGGGCGCGCACTCGGCCACCTCACCCTCCTGGACGCACACCTCGAGGCCTGCGGGTTGGTAATAGCCCTCTTCGCACTCGAGAACGACGCAGCGCGCCTGTCCGCCGCGAACGTCGCAGCGGGTCTCGGCGGCAAACATGATGGTGCCCTCGCAGGCATAGTGGCACATGCCGCAGTGTTCGTCGTGGAGGTACAGGCCGCTGTCCGGATCGAGGAACCCCTCGTCGGTCCGGCCGTCACAGTTGTTGTCGGTGTAGTCGCAGACTTCGGCCTCCGGCGTGCGGCCGTCGCACTCCCAACCGAGAGCGCCGCGGCACTGCCATACCCCGTCGCAGGAGCCAAACTCGTTGTCGACGCTGCACGAGTCGCTCGGTGGTATCACCCCGTCGTCCACCAACCCATTGCAGTCGTCGTCGATTCCGTTGCACTCCTCCGGGCGTGGTACCTGGGCATCGCATTCGGACCAGCCGACCTCGGGATCGCAGATCTCCTGGCCGAAACAACGTCCGAGCTCGTTCTCGATGACGCAGGCGCGCATCCGCTCCTCGTCCCCCGGGAGACAGTCGCAGCTATTCGAGGTCGGCACGCACTGGTGCGCTGACTCGTCGTCATCGAGTGCGATCTCGACGCATTCGTACCCCTCGGGGCAGTCCTCCAGATAAAAGGAGTCCGGGCCGCAGTCACGCCCGCAGAAGAGGCCGTCGCCGATCTCGAGGCAGAGGTTGCCCGGCACCTGGCAGCCGTCGTCGTCGTGGCACGGCAGACACATTACAGGGCGGGTCGGGAGGCAGGAGAACGGGCCGGCTTGGAAGTAGCCCGGGGCGCACTCCTCGACCACACAGGCCGGGGCATCGTCCACGAGCGCGCAACGCGCGCTCAAGGCATTGGGCAAAACTCCGTGGCAGGTGCGACCGCAAGCGCCACAGTGTTCGTCGTGGAGGTACAGGCCGCTGTCCGGATCGCGGAACCCCTCGTCGGTCCGACCGTCACAGTTGTTATCGGTGTAATCACACACCTCGGGTTCGGGGTGGCGCGCCGTGCACTCCCAGCCGAGAGAGCCGCGGCAAATCCAGCTCCCCTCGCACACCCCGACGCCCTCCACCTCGTTGCGACAGATCTCTTCGGGCGGCTCGACGCCCTCGTCGATGAGCCCGTTGCAGTTATCGTCGATTCCGTTGCACTCCTCGGGGCGCGGCTCCTGGGCGGTGCAGTGCACCCAGCCCTGCTCGGCGTCGCAGACCTCGATCCCAAAGCAGGTCCCAAACTCGTTCGTGAGCGCGCAAGTGCGCTCCTGGCCGTCGTTCTCCGGGCCGCAGGTGCATGTGCCGGTGGAGGGGACGCATTGCGCGGCCTCGAGGCCGGTCTCCAGGCTGACGCTCGTGACGCAGTCGTAGCCGTTCGGGCACGGCCGGTCGGTTGGTGAGCAGGGGCGCGCGCAGTGGAGCCCATCTTCGGTCTCAAGGCAGAAGCCGTAGCCGCACTCGTAGTCGGTGGTGCATGGTCGGCACAGGTGGCTGTCGGAGGGGTGACAGACGAAAACGGCGTCGGTGTCGGTGCCGCTCAGTTGCCGGCAGTCCCAGCCTGTGGGGCAGTTCTCGCTGGTGTAGCAGGTCCTCGTGCAGACGTAGCCCTCGTCCCATGAGACGCAGTATCCTTGGTCGCAGTCCTCGTTGCGCAGACAGGATGCGCCGATGGTGCGCTCCACCACGTCGTCGCCGGGCCTGAAGACATCGGGCTTGTGAGGTGTTTCGTCAACGTCGCTCACTGTCTCGTCAGTGTCGGGGAGGTGCGGTTCCAGGATGTCCACGTCGGCGAAGGGGGCGCGCACATCTTGAGCGGGGGGAGGCATGTCGCGTTCGTCCGAGTCGCATCCCAAGAGCCCCAAGATCCCAGCCAGGAGCACAAGGGTCAACCGTGGCACCTGTCGAGCGCGCCAGGGCAGTGGAGTTTGAGCCCGGCGGGAGAGTCCAGCGGGATTTGTCATGGTTCGCCTCCGAGGAAATACAGATCATGGACAGGGAGCCGGTCGGTTGGTTCAAGCGGCCGCCGACATTCTTGACCATACAGCCCGAGTGATACGAGCCCCGAAAAAAACATTACGCAAACGAGACCGGGGTCGCAAGTTGACGCCGCCGAAGGGTTGAGAATCGCTACGAGCGCCGAAGTCGATGCGCAACGGGGATTCCACCCATTTTGCCGACCGCGCTTCGTCGCCGGGCGGGGGCGTCCGAGCGCTCGAGGCTGCAGTAGGACAACCGCCCCTCGAGCCATTGATTCTGGCGACTCCCTGATTCCCGTTTCGTTCGCGCGAATGCCGGTGCAGCCAAGGGAATTAGGGCGTTGACACCGCCCAGGGCGGGCGCTACGGTCCCTCGTCCGGCGTCGGGTGTGGTACCGACGCGGCGCTGGGCCAGCTCCCGCGCATTCTTCGTCAATGCCAAAAGCAGGGTCAGGAGGTCGAGGGTGCAGCCGAGCAGCCTAGTTTCCTTGGACTTCTCCGTTCGTCCGGACGAGGTGCACGAGGTCCTCGCGCGTCACATTTTGGCCGACGGCTTGGCGCTGGTCTACGATCACTCGAAGAGTCATGGAGTCAGGCTTGTCGATGCGCTTAGCGGGAAGACCTATCTCGATCTGTTTGGTTTTTTCGCCTCGTCACCGCTCGGCAGCAATCATCCCGGCCTGACCGACCCCGATTTTCTGGCCAAGATCGGGCAGATCGCCATCCACAACCCCAGCAACTCCGATATGTACACGGTGGAGATGGCCGAGTTCGTCGAGACCTTCGCGCGCTTCGCGGTCCCGCCGGCGCTCCCGCACTTGTTTTTCGTGGCCGGCGGCGCGCTTGGCGTCGAGAACGCGCTCAAAACCGCGATGGACTGGAAGGTCCGCAAGAACATGGCCAAGGGCTTGCCACGGGCGATGGGGCGCCGGGTGGTCCATTTCGAAAACTCGTTTCATGGCCGCAGCGGCTATACGCTGTCGCTCACCAACACTGCCGATCCACGCAAGTATGCCTACTTCGCCAAGTTCGATTGGCCGCGGGTGAGTGCTCCCCGAGTGCGCTTCCCCCTCGCGGGGGCAAATCTGGAGGCCGCGCTCGAGGCGGAGGCGCGCGCCACTGCTGAGCTCGAGGCCGCCTTCGACCGGCACGGCGACGACATCTGTGCCATTGTGATCGAGCCTATCCAAGGCGAGGGGGGCGACAACCACTTTCGCCCCGAGTTCCACGCCACGCTGCGCCGGCTCGCCGACGAGCGTGAGGCGTTTCTGATCTACGACGAAGTCCAGACCGGGTTCGGCACCACCGGCAAACTGTGGGCATTCGAGCACTACGACGTCGTCCCCGACGCCGTCGCGTTCGGCAAGAAGACCCAGGTCTGCGGCATCATGGTGTCGCGCCGAGTGGAGGAGAACGAGCGCAATGTGTTCGCCGAGTCGGCGCGGCTCAACTCCACCTGGGGCGGCAACCTGGTGGACATGGTGCGCTGCACTCGTCACATGCGGATCATGCATGAGGAGCGGCTCGTTGAAAACGCGGCGGTCATGGGCGCGCGGCTGTTGCGGGGGCTTGAGAGGTTGCGCCGGCGCTATCCTGAGCACGTGCTGAACCCACGAGGGCGAGGTCTCTTCTGTGCATTCGATCTCCCCTCGGCCAAGGAACGCGACGAGCTACTGAAGCGCGTTAATGGCTACGGGGTGCTTGTGCTCGGCTGCGATGTGGCGGCGATTCGGTTTCGTCCGCCACTGGTCATCAACGCGGCCGAGGTGGATGAGGGATTGGCCATCTTCGACCGCGCGTTGGAGGAGATGTTCGGATGAGCGCGCAACGATTACACCGCGTCGCCTGGCTTCCGGGGGATGGGGTCGGGCCGGAGGTGATGGCCGCCGCCCGGCTCGTGCTTGATCGTCTGAATGTGCCGCTCGAGTTGATCCCCGGGGAGATCGGCTGGCTGTGCTGGTGTCGCGAGGGCGACGCTCTGCCGGCGCGCACCCTGCGCCTGCTGGATGAGACCGACTGCGCCCTGCTTGGCGCGATCACCTCCAAGCCGGCGGAGGACGCTCAACGTGAGCTTCGGCCCGAGCTGCGGGGTGGCGGCTACGTCTACGAAAGCCCCATCGTGCGGCTGCGCCAGACGCTGATGCTCCACACCAACCTGCGCCCTTGCAAGGCGATCCCCGGAAACCCCCGTAACGCCCGCGATGACATCGACATCACCGTTTTCCGCGAGAACACCGAGGGACTCTACGTGGGGCTCGAGTGGCACCCTCTGCCCCAGGCGGTGCGCGACGCGATGAGCCGCCACGGGCCTCGCATGGCGCGCTTTGAGGCGCAGTCGAACGACGATCTTGCGGTCTCGGTCAGGCTCATGAGCCGCTCCGCGTGTCGCCGCATCGCGCGCCGGGCGTTCGAGTATGCCGCGCAGAGGGGCTTTTCGGCCGTCACCGTAGTGGACAAGCCGAACGTGCTGCGTGCCACCGGCGGGCTGATGCTCGCCGAGTGCCGCCGGGTGGCGGCCGAGTTCAGCACGATCGAGCTTCAGGAGCGTAACATCGACGCCATGTGCATGTGGCTCATCAAGAACCCGCAGGACTATCGAGTCATCGTGGCGGAGAACCTCTTTGGTGACATCCTCTCCGATCTGGCCGCCGAGCTGACAGGGGGGATGGGGGTCGCGGCCAGCGCCAACCTGGGCGACGACTACGCCCTCTTTGAACCGATCCACGGCTCCGCTCCCAAGTACGCGGGGCGAGATCTGGTCAACCCGTTGGCCATGCTCATGGCCGTCAAGTTGATGTTGGAGTGGCTCGGTGAGCTGGAAGCGGCAGTAGCACTCGCGGGCGCCGTCGAGACGGTGGTGGCCGAAGGGAGGGTACGCAGCCGCGACATGGGTGGCGCGAGCAGCACCACCGAGCTTGCCGCCGCGGTGGCCGAAGCCTTGTCCTCAATCCTCCACCCCATCCGGGATTCGGGAAGCGATTCGGGTGATTTTGCGGCGTCACCTTCACCAAATCGATGCTCGACGTAGGCGCTGCGTTTGCCTCCGCTCGATTTGGCTTGCTTCCTTGCACTTGCACCCGCCTCACTCCCCTCGGTCCACGGACGCGGTGGATGATTGAGTTGTACCCTAATTCCCCACCTGCACCGGCATTCGCGCGTCGCTACGAGGCCATCTGCGGCGTCATCTGCACCGAATTAGTGCTCGACGTAGCGCTGCTACGCCTCCGCCTAATTCGGTTTGTTTCCTTGCAGCTCACCCCGTTTCGACGCGTTCGGTGCTCGGTTTGATGGGGAATTAGGGTTGTAGCGCCCGCTTGAGGCCGGCGCGGTGTTGCGTTATCATCTCGCGGCTCGATGGATCGCCGGGGGCTTCCCCGGAGCCTTTGAGTCGCCGACGAGACCGCTACGCGAGGGCGGACTCCCTGAACTCGTCGCCCCCCCGGGTCGCGATTCTTTTTTGGTGCTCTCTGCCGTCTCTGTGTCTGATTCTCGCGGTTATTTGATGAGGCAAAATTTCGTGGGGTGCAATGAGCACAATCAGTTCACTCTTCTCTCTTGATCGTTTCCGCCAAGAGGCCGCTTCGCTGTTGGCCTCGGTGGAGTCATGCGCTTCACTCGATGAGGCTCGGGCGACTTTGTTTCGGGGCGTCAGCGAACATCAATTCGACACGTTCGCCAACGAAAAGGCTCTCGCGCCCGACGAGATCATTCGCTGCCGCGACTGCGCTCGTGCCTTGCGCAGCCTCTTCAAGGAGCGAAGTGACTCTCTCGCGGGGATGAGCGTCGCCGAGGCGTTGTGGGACATCGCGCGCTCAGTTCCGCGCTCGGATCTACAACCCGGCTTCTATGCCGAATTGATCCATCTGGTCTGCGGTCTTGAAGGGCGCGCGCCGCTTCCGCCGGCCGAGGACGCGCGCCTCCCCGCCGGGGTCGACGGCAGGGAGGCGGCGGCGCTGCGCTCGGCGGCGCTCGACATGCTTTGGGAGCGCGTCGAGGGGGCCATGGCGCGCTACTCGGATGGGCTCGCGCCCGAGAGTGTCGAGCGTCGGGCGCGACGGCGGGCGCTCATCCTGTCCGAGTTGGGAGGTGACGACTCCGACTGGACCGACTGGCGCTGGCAAGTTGCAAACATCGTGCGCGATTTGCCGACTTTGGAGCGGCTGGTCCACCTGGAGCCACAGGAGAGAGCCGCGGTGCAGGGAGCCCACGAGGCAAGATTGCCGTTCGGGATCACTCCCTACTATCTCTCGCTCATGGACGACGCGCCGTCGCGCGGACGCGATATCGCCATCAGAGCCCAGGTGCTGCCGCCCGCCGGCTATGTCAAAGAGATGGCGGCGCACAAGGGGGAGCGCGAGCGGGCGTTTGATTTTATGCTCGAGCGCGACACGTCGCCGACGAATCTGGTGACCCGACGTTATCCTGCGATCGCCATCTTGAAACCGTTTCTCACTTGCCCTCAGATCTGTGTTTATTGTCAACGCAACTGGGAGATCGAGGACGCGATGGCCTCCCAAGCGCTGGCGTCCGATGAGGATATCGAGGCTGCTTGCGACTGGATCGGGCGCCATCCCGCGCTGCGCGAAATCCTCATCACCGGCGGCGACGCGCTCTCCATCAGCAATGAGCGCCTCGCCAAGATTGTCGGGCGTCTTGCGGCCATCGACCACATTGACATGATTCGGATCGGCACGCGCACACTCGTAACGTTGCCGATGCGCATCACCGACGAGTTGGTCCACATGCTGGCCTCGTTCCGCGATCCCGGCAAACGCGAACTTTGCGTCATAACTCATGTGGAACACGCCTATGAGGTGACGCCCGAGTTGGTGGCGGCCGTTGAGCGCCTGCGGCGCGCGGGGATTTCGATCCACAACCAGCACGTCTACACTTTCTTCGTCTCGCGGCGCTTCGAGAACGCGCGGCTCCGAATGCTGTTACGGCGGTCGGGTATCCTGCCGTATTACACCTTCGTCCCCAAGGGCAAGGAGGAGACGGCCGCCTATCGAGTGCCGCTGGCCAGGCTTCTGCAGGAGCAGCAGGAGGAGGCGCGACTGTTGCCGGGGCTGCGGCGTTCCGACGAGTCGGTCTACAACGTCCCCGGTCTCGGCAAGAACTATGTCCGCGCCGCCCAGCACCGCGACTTGCTTTCGATTCGCCCCGACGGCTCGCGGGTCTATGAGTTTCATCCCTGGGAGAAGGGGGTGGTCACTCAGAACAGTTATGTCGGGAGCGATGTGCCTATCTTGACCTATCTGGAGCGCCTCTCAGAGCTTGGCGAGTGCACCTCCGACTATGCCAGCATCTGGTACTACTATTAGTTTCAGCCACTAGTCAGCGGGTCTCCAGGCGCGATTGCACCCTGCGGGCGAGCTCGACCAGTTCTTCGGGATCGCAGATGTGCCGGCCGCAGCTCACCGCCACCGAGCTGCGTCGCCCCTGGTTGTGGAACACCAGGTGATAGATGTCGTCCCAATGGGAGAAAAATGTCTGTGGCGTGACGGCTTGGTTTGCCGTCACGTTGGGATAGGTTGAGGCGAGCTGCTGGAATCGCCAGCGAGAGTCGCGAATGCTGTCTTCGCGCCAGACCTGAATGGCGACGCCGAATCGGTTTCCGCGGGCGTCGGCGTAGTAGATGTTATTGTAACCAGGGCTGCGGGGGACCCCGGTCAGGCGACCCTCCTCGAGAGGAATCTTGCTCTCGGTCACCACCCGAACGTCGTCGAGCGACAGCAGGTTGAGTACGTTGAGCGGCGGTCCCTCACGCAGCGCCATCGGTTTGGCCGGGCGCTCCGGCTCGCCGCCATCGCGCTCGTCGTCGGAGGCCGCGGCGGGGCGCGCTCCTCGCCGACGGCCGTCCTCGCCACCGGGGGGACGGGTTTCCATGTCGCGCAGCGCTCTGAGCCGTTCTCGGGGATCTTGTCTGCCGGCGAGCTCGTCGTCTGGATCGTCGGGGTGAGTTTGTTTGCGCTCTCGATGTGGCGGTCGCGGGCGATCAGGCGGCTTCGGTGTGTCGTCGGCCGTCAGCGCGGGTGGCTCTGCGCCCGCGCGCGGCAGCTCGTCGGCGGGAGCAGAGCGCTCAGGGCGCGGTGAAGGACGCTCCTTGTCCTCATGGGAGTCGATTGTGGTCGGAGGCTTCTCGAGCGCCGATTCAGCTCCCGGCGGCGCTTTGAACGGAGGGGTGGGCATTCGCGGTGGCGGCTGTTCCAGGTCGCGCGCAGTTTCCTCGGGCTCGCCGTTCTCCTCTCTCTCTTCGTCTTCAGCCTCGGTATCCGGCTCTTCCTGGGCTTCGCGGGGCGCTTCCTCGGTGGCGGCGGCGTCATCATCTTGCCTGCGACACGCCCCGGTGGTGATGACGAGCGCCACTCCGACGAAGAGCGCCAAGCCCGAGACAAAGCGCTGCAATCGCCAATCTTTCTTTCGAATCAAGACCCTGACCATTCGTAAGTTCCTCGTCAGTTTTAATCGCTTGGCTTGCCGGCAAACGCAGCGAAGTCGAGCGAGCTTGGCGAGTCGCGCGACACCCCGCTCGAACCATCGCGGGATCAGCCGGGCGACGCTCAACCTCTTGTGCTGAGATGATAGGAGCCGCCGTCCACCCATGTCAACGGCCTCAATCCTCCACCGCGTCCGTGGACCGACGATTATGGAGGTGAGGACGGGGGGCCTCAATCCTCCACCGCGTCCGTGGACCGACGATTATGGAGGTGAGGACGGGGGTCCTCAATCCTCCACCGCGTCCGTGGACCGACGATTATGGAGGTGAGGACGGGGGTTGACATGGGTTGCGGGGGGCCTTAGATTCCGGGCCGGTGGCGTGTGCCGCTAGTTTACCGCTTTCGCACCCTCTTGGGGTGCCGCACCCCCCACATGGGACAACCAAACCGAAGGGCACTAGAACCATGGCCGCGAAACAAGAACCCATCGAGCTGACTGATCGCCGGTTGCTGGAGCGCAAGGTGCGAATGGGCGGCCTCGCTCCCTCCGAGCTTACCGCCAAGCTTGTCGATCTGCCGGATATGTCCGAGGCGGCGCTCTCGTTACCCGTCGACGAATATCGCGAGAAAGCGGCGAGCGTGACGGCCGCCCGGCGCGCCCGAGCGCTCGAGGAGCAGGTGGATCACCGCCTCCCGATGGCGGAACGCAACGAGGACGAGCACTACGAAGATGAACTCGGCGAGCTACTCCACGAGGACGAGGACGACGATGCCTGATGACCGCCGCCGAGATGGTGCGCGCCCCTCGGACGCCACCCGCGCCGGTGGCGGGGCAGAGGATTTCACCTCTTTCATCGTCTCGCTTGGGGCGGCGGCGCTTCACCATCTGGGCGCCATCCCTGATCCGGAGGGGCAAGACGTTCCGGTCAATCTGGACTTGGCCAAGTACAACATCGATATCATGGGGGTGCTGCGAGAGAAGACGCGCGGCAACCTTACCCCGGCCGAAGAGCAGGTCTTCGAGCGGTTGCTATATGATGTGCGGATGAGGTATCTGGCGGCTCTGAAGTCGGCTGAGGTCTCAGAAGACCTCGAGCAGGAATAGCGCTCCGACTACCCCACCGAGCAGTAGAACTCCGAGGGTGATGTAGGCCGCGAGCCGCCTGGCGCTGGTCTTGCGGATCACCAGGGGCTTGGCTTGCGCCAGCTCCACCACCGAGGCCGACGGGCTGTCGGTGGTCGTCCCCTGCTTGGCGGTCGGGGCCTTGGCAGGCTCCGGCTTCCCGTCGGCCGGCGGGACGGTTTGCTGCCAGAGATCGGTCAGGTCGTGTTGCGGGTCCAGGTCGATTCGCATCGTGTCGACATTGAGCGGCTTGTTGCCCTGGTCAGCGATCTCGGCCCAGTGGCCGATCATCGACAGATTCAGGATCTCCTCCTCGATCAGATCCGAGATTCGCTGGCGTTTGTCGCCTTCAGGCTCGTCTTCCGTCTCACTCTCGTCGAACAGCTTGCGGAGCGTGTCCTGGACGTCGAAGGCGGTCACTCGCAGGTTGTTCTCAAACAGGTAACGCGACAAGTCGTCGCCCATCGCGCGCGCCGAGTTGTACCTCTTCTGGGGGTCACGCTCGAGCGCTTTCTCGACGATGCGCTCGAAAGAGGTGGTCACGTCGGGGTTCAATTTCGAGAGCGAGGGGATCTCGGCGCGACGTACGAGCTCGAGGGTCTCGACGTCGTTCTTGCCCCTGAAGAGTTGTCGATTGGATAGTAGCTCATAGAGAACGATCCCCGCTGAGAAGATGTCGGCGCGATGATCGATCTCCTTGCCGTCGGCGGCCTCGGGCGAGAGGTAGCTGAACTTGCCCTTCACTATCCCGGGATCGGTGGTCACCGCGTGGGTGACCGCCTTGGCGAGGCCGAAGTCGACGATGCGCACTTCGCCGGAACGAGAGATCAGAATATTGGGGGGGCTCAAGTCACGGTGGACGATTCCATAGGCGCGACCGTTTGCGTCCTTGAGATCATGGGCGTGCGCCAGGCCCTTGCAGACCTCGGCCATGATGTAGCACACCACCTTCAACGGAATCCGCACCCCGCGCTCGCTGGCACGTTGGAACACTTTGCGCAGATTGACCCCGTCCACATACTCCATCACGATGAAGTATGTCCCGGCCGAGCGCCCCACGTCGAAGACTTGCACGATATTGGCGTGGTTGAGGCACATTGACAGACGCGCCTCATCCAAAAACATCTCTCGGAAGCGTTTCTTCTTGGTCAGCGAGGGGAGGATGCGCTTGATCGCGACATCCTTCTCGATCCCTTCGACGCCTACGGCGCGTCCACGGAACACCTCGGCCATCCCGCCGACTTCAATTCGATCCATGACCCGGTATTTTTGCTTTATACCCATTCACGAGCTCCCACGATGACCTCATCTCCGCGTTTAGCCGACACGGCTCTGAATTGCAAGCAGGTCATAATCCAAATTCCTCAATCCTCCACCCTTTTCCGGGATTCGGGAAGCGATTCGGGCACCCTCAATCCTCCACCCCTTCCGGGATTCGGGAAGCGATTCGGGTGATTTTGCGGCGTCACCTTCACCAAATCGATGCTCGACGTAGCGCTGCTACGCCTCCGCTCGATTTGGCTTGTTTCCTTGCACTTGCACCCGCC
>PWKZ01000173.1 GCA_003559575.1 Bradymonadales bacterium
AGGACATCGTAGACGAGGACTACTTAATCCGCACCAAGGACGATGAAGGAGTCGCCTACCGACTGCCCTGCGTCGACCCCGAGTTCGAGCAGAACAAGGATCTCGGCTCGTACAATTGCTTCACCGCCATCGACCCCCTAAACGAGTGCTGCCCACGCTTGTCGGCCGATCTCATCGCCTACGGTGAGCGCCGGACCAACGACTGCGGCACCTGCACCGGCAGCATCCACGACCAGGTGGCCTCGATTGCTCACTTCTACAACATCCCGATCATCTGGGACTACCACATGGCGGCGCTCGGCTTGTCGCTGGTCAAGCGCCAGCATCGCGAAGCTTACTGGGCGATGGTGGGCCTGGCCGAGCGGATCGACTCCTACGTCCATCCCGCGCCGGGCGAGCCGGGGGTCGACAACCCGCGCTGGAACAAACGTATCGCGTACCTGCTCGTGGAAGCGGCGGCGATGGGGCTGCCGTTGACCGACCACGAAGTGCGGCATATCCACCGCCACTGGGACCAGGCCGTAATCGAGATGCGCGAGTTCGATCGTTGGGATCTCTGGGACGAGTCGGTCCCCGACGGCACCTACGACCGCGATGAGATCCGCCCGGACCACAGCAACGACGGGATCCCGGCGCACCACTTCGCGACGCTCTTCGAGTACTGCGCCTCGCCCTTCAAGAACCCCACCGGCGCGACGTTCGTGGACTGCGAGGTGCTGCGCGATCCGGGCGATTGGGAGCAACACTCCAGCGACTAACCATAATCGTCGGTTCATTCTGATGTGCGTCAATCCGCGCGCGAATAAGGGGATGGGCTGACGATTATGGACTAATGCCCCACCTGTACCGGCGCCGGGGCGAGCCGTCCGACCCAAATGGACTCCATGTCGTCGAACGCGAGCCGCTCGCCGTCGCCGGCGAAGCCGGGGTTTCGCGCAATGTCCGGCGTCCCGGTGAGCGGGTGAACGACGGCGACGCACCCGTCGAGCACCGCCACGGACAGCTCGGCGCCGGTTATTTGCCGCCCGTCGTCGTGGTGGCGCGCAAACGCGACACGCTCGCCGCAAGGGGAGAGGCGCGCTTGTTGACCGGGCCCGAGCGAGATCGTGCAGCCCTCTCGACGGTCATAGACGAAGACCCCGCTCGAGAGCCCTTGGAACGTTACCTTGCGCCCATCCTTGGAGCGACGCGCGCAGCAATAGCGGTCGCCGGCAGGCGAGATGCGTCGCTCCACCCCTCGCGTCCGCTCATAGACCTCGTCTTCGCGCACTCGCAGCCACAACCCCGGATGCGGGTTGACCGGGGGTGACGCGCGCCGCCCGTCCAGATCCACCGCGAGCGCCGGGATATCCGACAACCGCTGCCCTGGAGCGCGCAGATCGAGCGTCTCGGCGTCGCGCCAAACCGGCTCGCGGCCGACCCCGACTCCGCGCGAGACGAGACGCATGTCCCCGCCGCTTGGCGGCAGAGTATAAAGCTCGCCGAAGCCCGCGCGCGCCACCGCGAGGTGGCTGTCGTCGGGCGACCACACCGGCTGTACGAAACCCTCGTCCGGGGTGACTCGCGCCAACTCCGTTATCTGCCATGCGGCGCCCTCGGAGGCGCTCACAAACCGCTTTACCCCCGCGGGGGCAAGTCTGGAGTCAAGCGTCAAGGGCCGCGGGGGGTGCCCCGCGAACGAGCGCTCGGCGTCGCCGTCACCCCCGGCGGCCTTACACCCTCCCGAGGCCAACAGCAAAACGGCCGGCAACGCGACTCCGGCCACCCTCGCCCCAACCGTGGCACGCCACCCGGTCGCGCGTAGCAGGAGACAAATCAGCACCGAAAACAACAAGAGCGCCCACCCGGAGCCACCGGAGCTCGAGCGCCCGGTGGCGCAACCGTCGCCGACACCGTCCATCGGGTCAGGCGGGTCAGGCGGATCAGGGTCTTTGTCGTCAGTGACGAAATCGGCGCTCGCATAATCGCCTGGAGATGCGCTCTCGCGGCCGACAATCGAGTCGCCCTCGGCGTGCGCGTCGGCGGGGAGCCGATCGCGCGCTCCCGATGGCTCATCGTGGATGATCGCGTCAAGCGGATCGGCAGCGCCGATGTCTCCCAGTGACTCTCCGATGTCGCCGTGGGCGACATCGCGCTCCTCCGGCGAAATCACTGGGAGGAGAAGCAGCCCCAAAGAACACCAACGAGTGTCGCCGGCCGTAACCTCGCAGCTCCGTTGGTTCGGCTCGTAGCCGTCGCGCGACGCCTGAACGACATATTCGCCGGCCGGCAGGCTGAAACGCCAGTCGGCATCGATACCCGTGGCGGACGCCTCATCGAGCCACTCGCCCGAGTCGGCGCCGGAGGGCCGGACCCGGACGAGCGCCCCGGTCAACCGCAGGCTCATGTCTTCGACCCCAACGCCCTGATCCTCGAACACGGTCCCGCGCAAAACGCCCTCCTCGGATGGATCGGAAGGCTGCTCGCCGAGCCCCAACGATGCGCGCAGGGCGCGATGATGTACTTCGGCCGCTCGCTGACGCTCCTCGGGGTCGGCGAGCAGCGCGGCGTCGGTCGCGCAATAGTCCACAAATGCCAGCTCGGAGAGGCTGGCCGGCATCGCCGTGTGGACGAGCACATGGAAGTCGGCGACCTTGCCGCCGCGATCCGGGAGATCCGGCCAAAGAGTGACCATCCCGTCCTGAATGCGGTCGCGCTGATCGAAGGAGAGCGGAGACGCCGTCCGCGCGCAGTAGGTCTCGATGCCGCTGACCGTCCCGTCGAAAGCGTTGGCGTGGATCGACACGAAACGATCGGCGGCGCTGTCGTTCGCGTAGTCGCAGCGCGCCTGAAGCCCGACCCCGACGTCGTCTTGGCGGGTCATGAGTGGGATTAGAGAAGCGTCGGCGGCGATCAATTCGCGCAGCCGGAGTGCCACATCGAGGACGACATCCGACTCCCGCAGCCCACACCCCACCGCGCCGGAATCGTCACCACCGTGACCCGGATCGATGCAGATACGATAGGGCGCGGCCGTCGCCGGGGAGACCGCCATCACAAGCAACACCGCCAGAAACACCTGTCTCGAGACTCCTCTCATCAACCACTCGCTTTCCATTCGCAAGCTCTCTTTCTTTGTGCCGACCCACACGCCCCATGTCAACGCGGAGCCGACGATTAGCCATAATCGTCGGTTCGTTCTGAGGACCGAGCGTGTGGAGGCGCGTGCATGTGCAAGGAAACAAGACGAATTAGGCGGAGGCGTAGCAGCGCCTACGTCGAGCACTAATTCGGTGCAGGTGACGCCGCAGATGTGCGCGGATCCGCGCGCGA
>PWKZ01000146.1 GCA_003559575.1 Bradymonadales bacterium
CACCTGCACCGAATCGGTGCTCAACGTAGCGCTGCTACGCCTGCGCCCGATTCGGTTTGTTTCCTTGCATTTGAACCTGACTCCACCCGCTCGGTGCTCGGTTTGATGGGGAATTAGGGGGAAATTGAGGGAAACAAATCGGAGCCTCCAACGACAGTATGGGGCAGTTGTCGAAAAAAAAGAGAGGGGAGGGGAGATGGGACGCGAAGAGTTGGAGCCCAAGACCGAATCCATGCGGCGGTCACTTCCTTGGGGCCGCGCGAGCGCCCGGCTGGCGCTGTTGGTGGCCGATTCCAGCCGGCCGGCCGAGATTGTTCCACTGGATAAACCACGGATCGTACTCGGCAGCGGCGCCGGCGCCACCGTCCGCGTGAGTGGGCGGTATGTGTCCAGGCGGCATTGCGAGATCCGGCGGGTCGGGCGACGGCTTCTGTTGCGCGACCTCGATAGCTCCAACGGAACGGAGTTGGATGGACAGAGAGTGTCCGAGGCTGAGCTCGCGCCCGGCGCGCTTTTGTATCTCGGAGACGTCAGCGCGACGGTGGTGGAGCAGGTCGAATTGCCCTTGGCGGTCGACTCGGAGGCGCACTCCTGTGCGACCGCCTCCGCCTGGAGGTTCGAGGGCATGATCGGTGCGGCGCCCGAGTCGCTCGAGCGCTTCCATCTCTTGAACCGGTTGGCGCGTGCCACCGCTCCGACCCTGATCCTCGGTCCCTCGGGAGTGGGCAAGGAGCTGGCGGCGCTCGCGCTCCACCGGCTGAGCGGGCGCATGCGCGGGCCGCTGCAGATTGTAAACGGTGGTGCGTTGCCGGCCGGTCTGGCCGAGTCCGAGCTGTTTGGTGCGCGGCGGGGGGCTTTCACGGGGGCGCAAGACCGGAGCGGAGCCTTCGTGCGGGCCGACGGCGGGACTCTCTTCCTGGATGAGGTCGGTGAGCTGCCGTCGGAAGTGCAGCCGAAATTGCTGCGCGCGCTGGAGGCAGGCGAGGTCCAGCCGCTTGGTGCCGCGACCCCAATCAAGGTCGATGTCCGGGTGGTTGCGGCGACCAATCGGAGTTTGGCCGAGGCGACGGACGACGGCTCGTTCAGGAGTGATCTCTTCTATCGGTTGCGCGCACTCTCGGTGGAGATCCCCCCACTCCGTGAGCGCCCGCAAGATGTGGTGCCCATTGCCCAGGAGATGTTGTCCCGATCCGATTACGGGGGGCGTACCTTGTCGGTTTCGGCGGCCCGCTGGCTCGAGCATCAAGATTTCCCGGGCAATGTCCGTGAGCTTCGCAACTTGCTCTCGGCGGCCATGGCGTTGAGCCGCGCTCCGGTGTTGGAGCGCTCTTGTCTGGCTGTGGCGCGACGAATGGCCCGTGGTCGCGAGTGTACGCCCCCGCTCACGGCCGCGATGGAGGTCCGCGATGAACGCCTGGGCCCACTCGACCGCGCCATCGTGACCGCGTTGCACAAAGAGAATGGGAGCCGCAAGCGCGCGCTCAGCGAGCTCAACATGCCCCGCTCAACATTCTACGCGCGACTTCGTCGCCTACGTGACAACGGGATCGTGACCGGTCTCGCGGAGTGCAATCACGGCTAGAAGTAAGGGCCGGCAGTCTGCTGCCATAAGCGTCGGTTTGTTTTGAGGAGCCCCGCTAAGTGGAGGCGCGTGCAGGTGCAAGGAAACAAGCCGCTCTTAGGCGCAGTCCAACGCAGCGCTACGTTGAGCACCGATTCGGTGCAGGTGACGCCGCAGTTGGGCCTGAATCCGCGCGCGAATGCCGGTGAAGGTGGGGGATTAGGGGAAAAGGGTGGTGCTTGTGGCGACCTTGGGGAGGGGGTAGACTGGCCTCTGGGCGCCGGGGTGTCGGCGCTCCGAGGGACGTGCGATTCACATCCGGTGGTTATTCGATGCCAGAGGAAAACGGGTTCGCAAGTTCGTATCTCGACGCCATCGAGTCAAGCTTCACGATCCTGGTGGCCAGCGGCGATGGGGAGTCGTTTAACGAGATTGAACGATCCCTGGTGCCGTTCGGTTACCGTGTGTTGCGTGAGACGGATGGTCTCCTGGCGCTGGAGCATTGCCGCGCCGAGCCCCCGGATATCCTGGTTGTCGAGCCCAAATTGAAGGGGTTGAGTGGTCTGGAGCTGTGCCGCGCGCTCAAGCAGGACCGGAAGACACGAATTACCCCGATTCTGATGTTGATGTCGTTTTTGGATGCGGAGCAGAAGGTTTATGCGCTGCAAGCCGGCGCCGATGATTTTTTGTACCGCCCGATCCACCAGGCCGAGCTGCGCGCCCGCGTGCGCTCGTTACTGCGCATCAAATCCCATTACACCCGCATCGAGAAGGAGCGCGATCAACTGGATCTGCTGGCGCAACGCCGCACTCGCGAGTTGGACGAGATGACTTTCGGGATCGTGGTTGCGTTGGAGCGCGCCAACACCCTCAACGACGAGGACACCGGGGGGCACATCAAGCGCGTCTGCATGTATTCGCATATCCTCGGGGAGACCATCGGGTTGGCCGACGGCATGCTCAACAAGGTGCGGCGCTATTCCTCCTTGCACGATGTGGGCAAGGTTGGGTTGCCGGACAGCATCTTGAAGAAGCGTGGCGCGCTGACCACCGCCGAGCGTGAGGTGATGAAGAGCCACACTGTGCTGGGGGCTGAGATTCTGGCCTCCGCCAAGGTCGATCCGGCGGCGATCAATATCGCGCTCAACCACCATGAGAGGTTCGACGGGCGAGGTTATCCGAGAGGCTTGCGCGCCACTGAGATCCCAATCGAGGGGCGCATCGTGGCGCTCGCCGACGTATTCGACGCGTTGTCGACCCACCGCTGCTACAAGGCCGCTTTTTCCTTTGATAGAGCGCGGCGGATAATCGAGTGGGAATCAGGGAAGCATTTCGATCCCGGGTTGGTCCAGGCGTTTGTTGCCCAGGAAGAGAAGTTTCGGCGGGTCTACTCCTCCAACAGTTCTTGTGCTCCCGCGCCGCCTGGAGCGCAAGTGTCGGATCTGGATGATCTCGAGGAACTGGACCCGTGGTGACCTCGCCTCCGCCTTCGCCCGACGGCACCCGCTCGGCCGCTCCTCTGCGTCGTCGCGCCGCCATCCTCGTTCTCCCAATCCTGGCAGCGCTGCTCGGGTTGCACTTCTTCCTGCGCGCACCGGTGGACGTCAATCTCACGTTATCTCTCAGCGACCTCGATCTCCCGCTCGATGGGGGCTTGAGCCTGGGTCGCCACGACCTCGAGGGGCTCGACCTCGCGGTTTATCGCGAAGGCGAGAGCACCGCGCTTGTGCGCACCACCTTCAATTTCGTGCGTGGCCGCGCCCCTCGCGGTTTCACGGTGCCGGCGGTGCGGCTCACGCCGGGGAGCTACATGGCGCGTTGGCGTCTCAGGTTCAATCCGCTCGGTGATGCTCCGAGGGAGGAGCAATTTGTCGAGGGGTTCAACGTTTCACGCGGCAAGGGCTCGATTTTTTTCGGTTTGGCCGACGGCGGTGGTCAACCGGAAGATTAGCCAGTTTGCCGGATGAAAGGTCGTCGAATGTGTCCTTATCTTTTGGAGGTCGGGGGGTTCCAAATCGGCACTTACGGCCTCTTCATGGCGGCCGGATTTTTGGTTTGCGGGTTGCTCCTGGCGCGTGAGCTCGAGCGACGCGGCTACGATCCGGAGTTCGCCTGGGAGCTGGTCATCGTCGCGGCGTTGACGGGGGTCATGGGAGCGCGGCTGTTTGCCGCGCTGGAAGAGTTCGACCTGCTCCTGAGCGATCCCCTGGGGACTCTCATCACTCGTGGCGGGCTCACCTGGTACGGTGGGTTAATCGTCGCGACTCCCGCTTGTGTGGCGTTGATACGCTTTCGCAAACTGCCGCTCTTGGCGGTGATGGACGCGGTGGCGCCGCTGCTTTTGCTTGGTTACGCCTTTGGGCGCGGGGGGTGCCAGGTCTCCGGCGACGGATGCTATGGCCACGCCACCTCGCTTCCGTGGGGGATGACTTATGACGGAGGGCTGGTCCCCGCCGGAGAGCCGGTTCACCCGACCCCGCTCTACGAGATCATCTACTCCGTGGCCGGGTTCGCGGTCCTCTGGTTTTGGCTGCGCCTCCGCGATCTGCCACGGGGCTCCTTGTTCGCCCTCTTTTTTTTCTACTCCGCCGTGGCGCGATTTCTGGTGGAGTTCTTGCGGCTCAACGCCCGCTACTGGTTTTCTTTCGCCGACGGCCCGCGGGTGATTACGTCCTACCCGGATCTCCACGGCGCCGCCGACTTGGTGGGGCTCTCATTGTCGCAGTGGATCTCGATTGGTTTGTTTTTGCTGGGCGCGATTTGGCTTTGTGCGATATTCGTTCATGCCCGGATCACTCGCCCAGGCTGATGGTGGCCAGCGTGCGCCCCATTCGGCGGCCGAACTCGTCTATCACAAGGTTGATTACGATCCCCGGCGGCAGCATCCCCGAGTCGTCGAGCGCCTCGAGATCGAGCTCGGGGATCTCAAACGTGATGGGCTCGTCGAAGACCTCCGTCAAGAGAACCATCGGGACAGTCTCCTCGATGAGCGCCTCGAGCCGCGCGCGGTTGCGATGCTGATCCTCGTTCAAGGAGACTATGTCGGCCTGGAAGATTCTGAACTCGCCGAGGTCGACCCCGATCTCTTGTCCCTCGGCGCCCTCGTGTGCCAGCAACAGGATCTCGATGTCGGCGTAGAGGTAGAAGACCATGTCCACCGGTTGGCCGAGCAGGTTGAATTGGGTGCGGATCCAGAAGTCGCCCACTTGAGCGACAAACATCTCTTGATCGTTGCACGAGGTTATAATCGGCGGCAGCAGCGGGGCCGTGTCCACCTCGAGGTCTGAGATGCCGTACTGGGTCAGATCGGTGTCGCCCAGATCCTCGTTGGTGATAGTCAGGTTAAGCATACCGCCGCTCCACAGCGCGTAGAGCGCGGCGTTGAGCGCGTCGTCGAAGACCGCCGCCTCGAGCAACTTTTCCTCTTCAAGCGCGAACTCTTCGGGTGGTTGCTGCAAGCAACTTGCGCGGCCGATGCTGCCGAGGATCTCGTGCTCGACACGGTGGGGCGCCGTGGCCGCCAGCGCGGCCGCGAACCTGACGCCGGCGGGCGGCGGCTCGGTGCTGCTGAAGTCGAGGCGCGAGAAGGCGAGCTGGAGGCGCAGCGGTAGCGACTCGCCTTCGCCGATGAACGGATCGAGCACGATCTCTTCGTCCACGTTGAGCAGCTCGCCGACTTCGGCGAGCAGGTCGGCGAGAGTGTCGACTATCAACTCGCGGACCAGGTCGGCCATGATCTTGCGCAGCCACTCCCGGCCGACGCGTGAGATGAACCCTACTATACCGGAGACTTCGGAGTCCAAATCCCAAATTCTGATGTTGACGTTGGCGACTCTGATCTCAATCTGACCGTCCTCATCGAGGGTGATGAAAAAGTCGGCCTGGAACTCGACGTTCATGTAGAGACGCCCGGAGGCGTTAATGCACCCGAGCCCGCTACCCGGAGAGTCGATGTCGAGGTGACCTGAGAAATCAGTGAACTGCGCGAAAATACGCAGCCCGCCGTCGCGCGGTCTGAAAATCGGATGGGATACCAGGCGTGGGTTAGCCTCCGTGCCCAGGTCGATCTGCTTTGCGACCGTGAACCGAATGTCGCTGAAATCGACGTAGGTCGGTTGGTTGCACAGCGGGATGTCGACATCGGTCAATGGCGAGGGGACTACGCCTGTGAAGTCAAGGCTCTCGAGCAAAGTGCCGACCAGCGAAGAGAGGGTCATGGCGTCGGGGTCGTCTTGATTGTAGAAGAAGAGGGAGCTTATGAACGCCTCGATCGATTTGGGGATGAAGGCCAGCTCGGGCTGGTCCGGATCCATCGTGTACCAGTGGGTCGAGTAGTAGACCGCGCGCAGCGTCTCGGCCTCGTGGCCCACCTTGTCGTACGCCTGGACCCAGACGACGTTCATCCCCTGGCCGAGCGGCATCGTGGTTTCGAAGTTGCCGTCTTGATCCACCTCGAGCGGCTCGCCGTTGAGGGTCACCCGGTCGAGCCCGCTCACCTCGTCGAAGGCGTTGCCGCGCACGGTCACCTCGGGGGCGCCGTCGAGTGTAAGCCCCCGCGCGGGCTCGAACAGCTCGATCACCGGCGGGTCGGGGTCACAGGCGATTACCAGCGAGTCGGAGGCCTCCGGGGGGCCGGGGACAGAGCCCAAAACATCGTACATTCCAAGCTCGTCGCAACGGTACTGGAGGTCGTTGCCGGTCTCGCCGAGCCCCTCGTCGGGAGTCACCGAGATGGACAGAGGCCCCCAGTCGGCGTCCTCAATGACGTTGCCGTACGCGTCGATTACCTCGTAGCTGAAAGTCATGCTGGCGCCCAGGTTGTACCAGGGGCGGTCCGGAGTGACTATCAGGCGGATTCCCTGGGCCGGGCCGGGGACCACGGTGAGCACCGCCGGATCCGATTCGATCCCCTCGGGGAGGCCGTCCTGGGGGAGACAGCGCACGTCGTACTCCCCCGCAATCTCGGAGCTGACACGGAGTCCGCGGGCGTTGACCTCTTCGGGGTGCTCAAGGATCCACGCGCCGCCGTTCGACACCTCGTTGCCGTATTCGTCGACCATCCGGCAGGTGACGTCGGACTCTTCCGAAGCGGCCACCTCGGGCGGGTCCAGCGACGTCTCGACGCGCGCCGCCGGTCCCGGATTCACGGTGAGGGTCACCGGGTTGTCGTCGACCTGCCCATCCGGGGCGACTCGGCAGGCTACCTCGTAGCTGCCGGCGACAGTCAGAGTCAGCTCGAAGTCGTCACCGGTGACACCCTCGTCGGGGGTCACGAGGACCGCGAATTCGATATCCACCGGCTCGCCGTTTTCGTCTACGGCGCTGCATGTGACCGTGACCGATTCACCGGCCTCAATCTCCGTGGGATCGACCTCGGTGGTGATGGTCAGAGTCGGATCCGGTGTGGTCGTCTCTTCGTGGACATCGACCTCGGGGGAGGCGATGACATCTTCGTCGGCAAATTGGTCACCGGTGATCACGGCGCCGGTGCAAGCGGCCATCAGCAGGCAAACCAAGGCGCTCTGGCAGGCGAGCCTTTTTAACACGCGCGACATCATTGACTCCTCCGTGAGTTTGGGCGTGAGCCGCGGAACCGAAAAAAGGAGCATAGTCCAAAATCAGTTTCGTTCCAATATTCTAAACTCAACCCGCCTGTTGGCAGCGCGCCCTTCCGCTGTGTCGTTGTCGGCGATGGGTCTGGTGAGCCCATAGCCGCGCGCTGTCAGGCGCGTCGGCGCGACCCCGCCGCGTTGGATCAAGTAGTCGCGCACCGATTGGGCGCGTTGCTCCGACAGGCGGAGATTGTAAGCCGCCCGGCCACGGCTGTCGGTGTGGCCCTGGACCTCGATGCGGACGAGCTCGGGGTGGGCAAGGATCAGGCTCGCTATCCGGTCGAGTAACGGATAGCTCGACTGTCTGATACGTGCTCGATTGGTCTCGAAGAAGATATTCTCCTTGATGACAATCTGCTCCTCGGTCACATAAAGGTCTTCATCAGGCTCGGGCTCGGGCTCGGGCTCGGGGAGTGGGCAGCCATCGTCGCCTTCGCCCCACTCGTCGGGACAGAGATCGATGCCGGTGCAGATGTTGGCGTAGCGTTCGGACTGACCGGCGGCGGCCACCCACGGATCGCAGACCCCGTCGCCATCGCGATCGGGCACCGGGCAGCCGTGTTCGTCGACGGGGGCGTCGTAACCCATTGGCTCATCGGGGCACTGGTCTACCCCGGTGCAGAGATGGGCGTAGCGCTCCGACATTCCCATCTCGGTCACCCAGGGGTCGCAGACGCCGTCGCCGTCGCGGTCGGGGTGCGGGCAGCCGTCGGCTTGATCGCCAGGGAGATCGGGGCAGCGGTCGACCCCGGTGCAGATGTCGATGAACCTGTCGGACAAGCCGTGCTCGGCCACCCAGGGGTCGCAGACGCCGTCGCCGTCGCGGTCGGGAACGGGGCAGCCCTCCACGTCAACCGGACCCGACCAGCCCGCCGGACGCCACGGGCAGGGGTCGGCCTCCCGCTCGGGGGCGAAGGTGGCCGGCATGTAGCCCACGGAGACGAAGAAACGCCAGCTCGGCTCGCCGAATCCGTGGAACCACGAATCGAGCACCCCCACCCCGGCGCCGGTTTGGAGTGCCAGATCGAACGGGAGCCGGAAACGGACGCCGCCCGAGATCTCAAGTCGGGTGGAGCCTCCCTGGAAGAAGCGCTCGACACGCGAGGCCAACGCCGTCTCGAGAATGAGCTCGATCCCCCGTTCTCCAAAGGGGATCCCGAAGCCCAAAAGGAACTGGAGCTCGTCGTCGGCGACGATCTCGTGGTCATCGATCGTGGTATGGCTGCGCTCATGCAAGCGCGCCAAGTAGGCGATATTGAGCGCCGTGTGGAGCCGCGGGTGCGCGGCCTCGAGGATTAGCCGAGGGCGGAGGGTCGCCCCGGCCTCGGCCGAAAACCCGCGCCCCTGGCCGGTGGGGATCCCAACCTCGAACGAGAGCGCCAACCCAAGGCCGTAGCGCCGAGGTCGGATGATGGCTCCTTTGAGCGAGGTGCGCAGATCGCCCGCCGTAAACCCCGCGAGATTGTCGGCGTCGCCGCTGCGATGCAGATGAAGCGGCAGGCCGAGGCCGATGCTCAACCTGTCCAACAAGCTGGCGGCGACCAACAGATCGAGTGTGCCGAGCAAGTTGACATCGGGGGCCATCGGTCTACCCGCGATGTTGTACATGAGGTAGGCGTTGGCGGTGTAGTCGTGGTTGACCCGCGCCCCCTCCACTTGAAACAAGTCGAGACTGTGCGGTGACGGCTGCCAAGACTGCACGTTCAGGCGCTTGGCGGCCGCGGCCGGTCTCGGGGCGCCGGCCAACGCGGCGGAGAGGGCCAGCAGGGCGATGAACTTTATGGCGCGCTCTCCCATGCTCCCCCCTAGAGAAAGTCGAACGCTACCCCGACGGTCATTTGGAAATACATGCTGTTTCGCGCATTGAAGATGCCGTGATTGGGGTGCCCATCCTGCGCTCCACCGCCTGGCAGGCGGTTGTATTCAATCCGGTCGTAGTAGTCGCTGGGTTGTGAAAAGTTGTAGGCGAACTTCAGATCGATCGGGACACGAAGATAGCCGGCTTTGATATCGGCGCCCAGCAGCACCGCCAGATAGATGTCGTTCCGGGTGCGCGCGCCCATATCTTCGAAGTCCTTGCGGTCTCCCCTGAGCGGCAGCGCATAACCTCCCTTGTGACGGAATGAAGCGGAGGCGTAGCTCCCGATGGCGAACTCGGGGCCGATTCCGAGCGATAGCCGGACGCGATCGTTGGCCACGGGCAGGATCCCCTTGACGATTAACGGGATATGAAATGAGGTGAAGACCAGGTGTTGCTCGGTCCGAGTGCGAAAGATCTCGCGCGCGCCGCCGGCGCTCATTTCGGTGTATGACCAGTCGGTCTCCTCGAACAGAGTGTGCCGAGTCATGAACAGCGCCACCTCGAGCCCCAGGTAGCGCCAGAAGCGCATCTCGGCGTAGATTCCCACCGAGTAATTGTATCCGGCGCGGGTGTCGTCGAAGATCGGGATATCAAATACCGCGCTGCCGCCGGTCGCTTGGTCTTGATAGCTGATGGTGCGCCTGGACGGGCGGGTCCAGACCTCCCCGCCGCCTCCCACCTTGGCGCCCGCGGTGAGTTCAAAAATCGGCGCGGCGCCCGAGGGGGACTCTCTCTCTTCCTCGGAGGGACGAACCAGATGGGAGGTGGCGGGCCACGAGGCGGCCGCCGTGGCCCCAAGGGGTGTCGTCCCGATGAGTACGGCAGCAAAAGCGATGGCAGTAGCCTGACGGCACATCGGTAAGCCTCCGAACGGTCCCGGTTCAATTGACCACTACTCGACCAAGTCAAGGGTAGCCACACCGCATGGCGTTCGTCAATCATTCGCGAGGGGGGTGGCGGCGGGGGCTGCCTCAATCTTCCACGGACGCGGTGGATGATTGAGGTTATGGGCCGAAGATCGCTTGAATATCCTCGAGCACCCGGCCGGCGTGTGCTCTCAGCCCGGTATTGCCGACATCATAGGCGAGGAGCCAGCTCCCGTCCGAGTCCAGCAGGACCGTTATGCGGGCGGCCCACATCTGATCAGAAGACGTCGCGGCGCCAAAGTGGAGCGCCAACTCGCGCTCGGTGTCACTCAAAAGCTCGAACGGAAACTCCTGGTTGGTTTTGAACTGGGCGTTCTTTTCCGGGGAGTCGAAAGAAGCCCCCATCACTTGCACTCCGAGCGCCTGAAAGCCGTCATATTGATCTCGGAACCCGAGACCTTCGTCAGTTCATCCCGGGGTCTCGGCCATGGGGTAGAACCATATGACCGTCGGTGACGACAACAGATCCTCGCGGTCGACCGCCTGTCCGGTGGAGTCCCGCACTGCGGCAAACTCAGGGAGTGGGGCTCGTTCGTCTTGCACCGTACCGTGGACCCCCTCGGGGATGGTGATGGGGTCGGGGCTCTCGGCCACCTCCTCCGGGGCGGCATCGGGGGCGACGTCGCCCGGTGCGATCTCCGGGCCATCGGCGTCGGCGAACTCCACCTGGGTGTCCAGGACGGCATCGTGGGCCTCTATCTCGGAGGGCACGTCCGGAACGGGGGCCGGCGACACTATCTCCTCTGTCGGGTCCGGGTGAGCGTCGTTTTGAAAATCGGGGTCCTCGGAGCTCTCAGTCGCGCAAGCCCAAAAAAGGGGCGCCACGAACAGTATGGCCAACCGGCCCATTGCAGGCCGTGGTCCGCCGCGAAAGTTCAGCATAAGCTCTCCTGTGCCTCCCGGTGGTGGGGAATCAGGGCTTGGGCGAGAAAGAACAATCGTTTCCGCCCAAACCGAACCCAAGATACTACTTTCTTCTCCATTTGCAAAATGCGTGTCGCTCGCGCCTTGGTGAGCCGACACATTTTTTACGCTACACTCTCCCGGCCGTGTCGCCTCTCCGCTGGTCGTGGTTTTTTTCGGAGGTATCGTTCGTGTCTCACATCTTTGACCGTCGCGCCCTCGCGGCCCTTTTGCTGGCCCTGTTTGTCATCGCCGCGCTGCTCTCCCCCCACGGCGCCGACGATGGGGGCGGCTTCTCGAGCTTGCTCCCGCCGCTCCTGGCGATTGTGATGGCTGTCGTGCTGCGCAAGGTGCTCGTCGCCCTGAGCGCCGCGGTCTGGCTCGGGGCGACAATGCTCGCCGGCAACAACCCGCTCTCAGGGCTTCATGTGGCCGTGGCCGACTACGTACTCCCGAGCGTGACCGGGAGCTGGCTGATGTTGCTGTTCACCGTAAGCCTGATGGGCATGGTGAGTGTCATGGTTCGCGGCGGAGGGGTCCAGGCGATTGTCGACCGTTTGGCCGGGCGGGCCAAGAGCGTGCGGACCACCGGGCTCGTGACCGCCTCCATGGGCACCGTCATCTTTTTCGACGATTACGCCAACAGCATGATAGTGGGCGCCTCGGCGCGGCCGATGACCGACGCGCGGCGCATCTCACGCGAGAAACTCGCCTACCTGGTGGACTCCACCGCCGCGCCGGTGGCCGGGGTCGCGCTGATCTCCACCTGGATCGGCATCGAACTCCAGTTCTTGAGCGAGCAGCTGCACTACGTCCCGGAAGCGGCCTCGGCCTACGATCTCTTCTTCCGAATCTTGCCGTACCGCTTCTACTGTTTCCTGACCCTCGCGTTTGTCTACCTGGTAGTCCTGTCGGGGCGCGATTTTGGTCCGATGCTGAGAGCCGAGAGGCGCGCCCGGACCACGGGGGCGGTCTTGGCGCCAGGCGCCCAGCCGATGGCGGGGACCGGCGTCACCGACACTAGACCGGCCCCCGGGGCGCCGCCACGGATGCTAAACGCCATCCTGCCGGTCGCGCTGGTGATCCTGACCGCGTTCGGCGGATTCATGGTGGCCGGCTACGGACCACTGCGCGAGGCGGGCGAGACCTTCGATCTCTTGCGTTTTGCCACCTGGCGCGCGGCCTTCATCTACGGGGGAGATGAGACGCCGCTGGTTCTGGCCACCGCGGGGGGGGTGGGGGCTCTTGCGGCAATCCTGCTGGTGGTAACCCAGCGCATCTTGAGTCTCGGCGACGCGTGTCTCACATTTGTGCGCGGTATCTGGGCGATGCGCCTGGCCCTGTATATTCTGGTCATGGCCATTGCGCTGCGAAATGTGACCGAGGCGCTCGACACGGCGCTCTTCCTGGTGTCGTTGTTGGGTGAGCTGCCCGTGATCTGGTTGCCGTTGATAAGCTTTGGTTTAGCCGCCGTGGTTGCGTTCGCCACCGGCACCTCGTGGGGCACGATGGGGATTTTGCTGCCGGTGGTGGTCCCTCTGGTCCACCATCAATTGGCCCAGGAGGGGACGCTCATCGCCGCCGGGCCGGTCTTGTTGCTGGCAGCCGCTTCGGTACTCGACGGTGCCATCTTCGGTGATCACTGCTCGCCCATCTCGGACACCACGGTCCTCTCCTCGGTGGCCACGGCCTGCGATCACATCGACCATGTCCGCACTCAGGCGCCCTATGCGATGGTCTCGATGGGCGCCGCAGCGGTCATGGGGTACCTGCTCATCGCCTGGACCGGCTGGTCGGTGCTCGTCACCTATCTCGGCGGAGTGGCGCTGATGCTTTTGGTGCTGTTGCTCGTGGGCCGCCGTCCGGGCGCGAAAACCATCGCTACGTAACCGACTCCCATCTCGAACTCGGTCTCGGGGCTCGCCGCATGGCTCGTGGTGTATTCGAGCACATGCCCGGAGGCGGCGCCGCGGCGGCGGGCGAACTCGA
>PWKZ01000065.1 GCA_003559575.1 Bradymonadales bacterium
GGGTGCAAGTGCAAGGAAGCAAACCAAATCGAGCGGAGGCGTAGCAGCGCTACGTCGAGCATCGATTTGGTGAAGGTGACGCCGCAATTGTGCCCGAATCGATTCCCGAATCCCGGAAAAGAGTGGATGATTGAGGGCTGCTACTGAGCGCAGTTGCCGATGCTGTCGCCGGCGCATTCGCAGAACGGCGGCAGGCAGTTCTCGCCGAGGCATGCCAGACAGGCCTCGGAAGCCGCATCCGCCGCGCATGGACCCAGGCACTCGTTGAAACCGCAGAGCGCGGTCTCGGCGTAGCAAAAGGCGCAGTCGTCCGACAACCCGGTGCCTTCGAGTTCGTGGGCCTCATTGCCGTTGACGATGCAATCGGTCACGTCCGCGGGGTCGAACAAGCCCACGTCGAGCATGCAGTCGCGGGCCAGGTTGTTGATGACGCCGCCCAGATCATCGATGATGGCGAGGTCGGCGGCGTTTTCACAATAACCACCCTCCGGATCCGTCGGATCGGTCGGATCGGTCGGATCGGTCGGATCGGTCGGATCGGTCGGATCAGTCGGATCCGTCGGATCGGTCGGATCCGTCGGGACCGTGTGGTCGGTCGTGTCATCGTCGTCGCAGGCCACCGCAAACAGCAACGCCGACGCCGCCAGTAGAATCAGCACCCTCTTGAACTCTCTCATGGTTTCCTCCTGTCAGAATCCCCTGACAACCATTAACGGCGCCGACATGGCCCCGCATGTCGCAGCTTTCGCGCGTCCCAACGAGGCGGAGTGACTCATAGCGGACTCGCGAAGCGAAGTAATCATAGGGCATATCACCCAACGGTGCAAGATCTTGTCTCGCCACCAAGCTTATTGGTACCGGCGACGCGCCTGAGTGATGATAACACACCGCGTCATCAGTTGACTCACGTCCATTGTATTTCTCGACTAGATAGCAACTATTCTGTTGTAGGTACTGCAAATAATGCCGATGACGCAGTGCGTTTGCGCCATGTGTCATCGACTCAATGGTTCCCCCGGCTACGAGGTCCCAAGGGACCGCGTTTGGCCGAGAGGATCGCTATGTACCGGCCCTCGATTGTTTTTTTGGGGTTTGTGAGTTGATCACGCTTTTTCAGCGTGCTAAAAGAATTGCGAGAGGCATGAGCCTCGAAGAACCGAAGCCACAAGACATTAACAACCGACGGAGGCAAACCGATGCGTTCTCTCACCACCACGCTGTGCGGATCCAGGCTCGCCGGGGCTCTGCTAGTGTTTTCAGCCGCCGGGCTGCTGCTCGTGTCCACTCCGGCGTGCGACGATGACACAGCGGAGGCAGGCTTTCAGTGCCCGGAGGGCCATTTCTGCGGCCAACTCCAGAACTTCCAAACCAAGACCTTCCTCGAAGGCGGCGAGTGCTACCTCCTCTACAACGTCTACCACCCCGACGAGGAGAAGCACGGCGAGCCCGTAGTGGCCGAGGACATGCCCTTCGGCGACGACGGCGAACGAATCGAGAACCCAGTCATCTCCGGTAAAGACGGGCTCATAGTGCTCAATCTCGATCCAGAGGAGATGGGCGACGACAGATGGGGCTACAGATGCACCTTCGGGCCCGCATATCGAGTCACTTATCAATTCAACATTCGCAACCAGTATACCCACATGAGGGATCTGTGGGTGATCCCCAACTCCATGTACCGGGCGGCGCCTGCGCTCGCCGGGATCGATCTCGATGAAGAACTTGGCGTCGTCGCCGGCCGGCTCGTCTGGTACACCAAGGACGACCAAGGCCGCGACGACGAGGAGCATTATGTGGGCTGCGCCGAGATCACAATGGTCACCGACGAGAGCGGCGATGAGCCCGACGAGAATGTCGATGTTCGCTACATGAGCGGCGCCGACATGCCGGTGACCCTCAATGATCGCGTCGCGACCAACCCGGCAAACGGGCTCTACATCGGGGCCAACATGCCCATCGGCACAGTCGAGCTGCACGCCAGCGTCGACGACAATTTCGTCGGTGGCGAGCGCATTTTCTCGACGCCCGGTACGGTGGTCATCAGCAATATCCATGTGGGCGAGGCGTTCGGCGGCTTGACCGAGCAGACCTTCACCGCGGATCCGACTCCGGCCGACTGCCGTTAGGGGGAGCCATGACCGCACACCATACAAAGTCGTCGCGCTCCCGGCTGTCAGTGGCTCTCTTTTGCACGGCGCTCGCGGTGCTGTTCGTCACACCGCGCGTGGCGGACGCCGGCTGGGACTTCGAGCCCTCGTTCAACATCGACGGCTACATCTCCCTCCAGGGCGGCGTCTTTGTCTCGCCCGAGAAGGCAACCTCGGAGTTCGATCAGCGCGCCGGGCGCGAATTCCCCACCAACCACGGCGACCGGCTGGGCGAGCCCTCCATGCTGCTCGCCACCATGCAGCTCCGCGCCGACTGGCATCCGGCGCGGCCGGTGTCGCTCCACGCCATTTTCCGAGGTCGCCGCGCCCTGACGCTGCCGTCCGACGCCCGCGACGCCGATCCGCCGTTCCCCGATCGGGTGGGCGATACCGCCACCTGGGTGCGCGACAAGTACTACAACGAGCTTGATCTGCGCGAGTTCTACCTCTCGATTGAGGTCAACCGCTTGTGGTCCCTCAGGATCGGCCGGCAACAGCGCGCCTGGGGGGAAATCGGCCAGTACCGTCTACTCGATGTCATCAACCCGACCGACGAGACGGTCCATTTCGGGCCGCTGCAGAGCTTCGAAGACTCCCGCATCCCCCTCTGGATGCTGATCTCGGTCATGGAGATCCCCGCCCTTCAGGGCGATCTCGAGGTGGTCTGGATCCCACTGCTCGACAAACCCGAGAACCGAGTCACGACCCCGCTGACCTTCACCGGCGCCTGGGGCCTGCCGTTGGCGCCGGTGCAGGAGAACCGCGGCGTGGCGGCCGAGAAGGTCCACAGCAAGGTGTTCCACTACCCGGGCGGAGGGATCGAGGAGAGCCGGATCGGCGCGCGCTGGACCGGCAATGTCGGCATGGATCTGACCTACTCGCTGGTTTACATGTACACCCACCAGCTGAGCCCTCCTGTCCCCACCCACCACGTCTCATATTGGGGGCGGGGTGAGGACGGCGTCGAGGTTCACCTTGATTATCCACGCCAGCACATCGTCGGCGGATCGCTCGGGTTCACCATCGAGCCGCTTGGGCTGTTGATGCTCATCGAAGCCGCCTATGAGCCGGATCGAACTTTCCCGGCCTACTCCGACGCCACCGGGGCGGACGAGGTCATTCAAGTACCGAGCACCATCTCCAACGAGCGCGGGGCGATCGACGCCATCACCCCATTCCACGCGCACCAAAAACATGTGGTCAACTACGCCGTGCGGTTCATGCGCCCGACAATGATCCGCGCGCTCAACCCAACCCAGAACTTCAACATCGTGCTGCAGTTCATGCACAGCGCGGTCATCAACTTCGACTCCGGCCAGAACCTCATCAACGTCCCGGGCTTCGACACCTCGAAGCTCGAACAGCACAGCTTCACCATCGTTGGGCTTATTTCCACGAGCTACCTGAACGGGAGGCTCAATCCCACATTGGTGGGCGTCTATCTCCCCCCCGGCGACGGCTTCATGAGCGCTCAGCTCGGGATGACTTTCGGCAACCACTGGCGCTTGCGGCTGGCGGCCAACATGTTCTGGGGCGCCGAGCCCTACAACAAGGTCGGCTTCTTCCGCAGCCGCGACGAGATCAATTTGCGAGTGATGTATCAGTTCTAGCTTGGCGGCGGTCGCGCCCTGCGGGACGCGACCGCCACCCACGAGACGTTTTTTTGGACGTGCGTCCAGCGCACACGGTTCGTTGAAGGAGGATTTTTCGATGAAGGCAAAGGGGATTGGCATAGTGAGCGTCTTGGCGCTCTGCGCGCTCATATTGTGGCCGAACAACCAGGCGCCGGCCGACGCGCCGAAGAAAGACAAGCCCATCACCGGCGCGAATTGGGGTGAGAGGGTCGGGTTCAAGCCCGACCTCTCGGGTGCCCCCAAGGCCGGTGTGACCATCAACGAAAACAACCTGGAAAAATACAAGAAGTGGGTCCCCGAGGGCGTCGAGACCCTCGTCGAGAAGTACAAGCTGCGCATGCGCGTCAAGGACTACCAACCCATCCGCCCCTCCGACGGCTACATCGCGGCCACCAACCGCCACCTCGGCGATCCCAAGATCATCCCCAACAAAGACCCGCGCACTCTGGCGATTGAAAACTACACCGCCGGGCTGCCCTTCCCCGATCCCAAGACCGGGGAGGAGGTCGCCTACAACTACCACTTCTCGTACCAGGGTGACGACGGCGGGTTCCACTACGGAGTCTACTGGATCGACGCCAACTCCGGGGTCGAGCGTTGGGAGGAGTGGCAGTGGGAATACATCACCCGCGTGCAGTTCCGCACCGACATCGAGCCCATCCCGGCCATCCCCGATCTGGCCGAAGAGGGGATCGCCTATCGCTCCATAACCTGGGCGGTGGCCCCCCAGGACAAGCGCGGGTTTGCCGCGCTCTACAGCCGGATGGTCGAGCCGCTGGATCAGCAAGGCTGGATCTACCTGCCGCCCACCCGCCGCACCATGCGGATGACCTTCGGCACCCGCGGCGACGCCTGGAACAACACCGACCTGCTCTATGAGGACGTCCGCGGCTACATGGGCTATCCCGAGTGGATGAACTGGGAGCTCAAGGGCAAGGTCACCATGCTGGCGCCGATGCACTCGGGAATCACCACCGGCAGGGAGGCGCTTCGCCAGGCATTCGACTTCAACACCTGGCCGCACTGGAACCTGAACGCCCAGTGGGAGCCACGCCCGCTTTATGTGGTCGAGGCCACCCCGCGGCTTCCCGACTACCCCTACAGCCGCCAGACCTTCTACTTCTGCGCCGAGAGCTACCTCATCCCAATGAAGGCGGCCTACGACCAGAAGGGCGAACTCTGGAAGGTGGTCATCAACGCCTACAACGAATCGCCCGACCCCACGAGCAAGCCGCCCGGCGTCGGGACGGCGCTCGTGGTCGATCTCCAGGCCGAGCACGCCACCGCGTTCCCGGCCTACGGCGTTCGCTCGAACGTGGGGCTCGATCCCAGCCGCTTCACGCTCACCAATCTCCGGCGAATGGGCCGCTAGACACACACCGGGGACACCCCGCATGTCTTTTTTAAGGAGCCAGTCATGCACGAACCAAACGTGCGCAGTGCGTTCCTTCCGCACCGCATAAGAGGACGGGCGCTGCTCGTCGCGACGATTCTGCTCATGGCGGCGCTCGCGGCCCCGACAGCGCCGGTCTCCGCGGCCGAGGGGCCATCACCGCGCCCCTGGCACGACCGCGACAGGTTGTTCGACGTCGAGATCCGGGGGGACAAGATCTGGGTGGTCGGCCACCCGGGGGTCATCTTGCACTCCACTGATCGCGGCGCCACCTGGATCATGCAGGAGGGCGGCGGCGATGAGGCCCTTTATGCGATCCAGTTTGTCGACGATCGAATCGGGTTCATCGTCGGTCGTAGCGGGCTTGTGCTACGCACCGACGACGGCGGCGGGAGCTGGGTGCGCCAGGAGTCGAACACCCACGAGCCGCTGATGGATGTCTCATTCGTCGACGACAAGTACGGGTGGGCGGTGGGCAACTTCGCCACCATCATCCACACCAGCGACGGTGGGGCCACCTGGACCCCACAGCTTCTCGCGCCGGAGGACGATCCCGTCTTGAACGGCGTGGTTTTCATAGATCGACAGCGCGGGTGGGTTGCCGGCGAGTTCGGCACCATCGCGCGCACCTCGGACGGCGGGATCCGCTGGGAATACCAGGAGACCGGCACCGAGCGCGCGCTCTTCGGGTTTGCCTTTGACGAGCAAGGGAGACGCGCGACGGCGGTCGGTTCCGGGGGCGCCGTAGTCACCTCCACCGACGGCGGCGCGACTTGGCGCACCGCCTTCGCCGACGTGCCCGAACCGCTCTTGCACGTGGCGTTTGCCGAGAATGACTGGCTCTCCTGCGGCCGGAGCGGGATGGTCGTCTTCCCCTCGAATGGAGAGCTACACACCCACCACTCCGGAACCTACGTCTGGCTCGCCTCGCTCGACATCACGAGCGACGGCTTCGCCCTGGCGGTCGGCGCCGCCGGGACGATGCTCAAAAGCGTGGACGCCGGCCGCTCCTGGCAACCGCTAGAAGCCGTGGAATCGAGGTGACCGTGTCCGAACTCATCGCTCGCTTCATAATTCGTTACCGGCTCTTCTGGCTGATTGCCGTCCTCGCCTCCACCGGCTTCTTTGCCTGGCACGCTCTCCGGGTGCGAGTCGAGAGCCCGACAATCGACCTGTTCCCCACCAACCACGAGTTCGTGGAGACATTCCGGGAGTACGCCGGCGTTTTCGGGGGTGCCACCACCGTCGTCATGATGCTCGAGGTGGAGGAAGGAGACATCTTCAACCCCGAGACCCTCGGCAAAATCAGAGACATCACCAGGCGGGTGCTGCTCCTGCGGGGAGTCAACAACTACCAGGTCCTCTCCCTGGCACAGCGCAAAGTGCGTAACATCCGTGTCGACGAGGAGACAGGGTACACCTCCGACCCCATCATGTGGCCCGAGATCCCCGAGACCGAGGAGGAGATCGAGGATCTCATCGCGGCCGTGCGCTCCAACCCGCGCTACAACGGCAAGATCGTCTCTCTCGACGGTAAAGCGGCGCTGATCCTGGCCGGTTTCATCGAAGATCGGCTCGAACCGCTGGAGCTTTACCAGGAGATCAATGAGATCGCCGCCGCCGCGGAGGATGAGAACACCACCATCCACATCATCGGGCGCCCGGTGATGCTGGGGCATATCCTCCACGAGTACCCGCAGCTCATCTATCTCTTCGTGGCGACTTTGGTCGCCATGTTCTTGATGCTGTTCATGTATTTCCGCGACGCACGCGGGGTCATGGTGCCGATGTTGACGGCGATCCTGAGCGCCTTTTGGGGCCTCGGGTTCTTGAGCCTACTCGACTACAACTTTGATCCGCTGATCATCGTCGTCCCCTTCATCATCAGCGCCCGCGCCCTGTCGCACTCGGTGCAGCTCATCAACCGTTATCTCTCGGAGTACGATCGGCACCACGATCGGAAAAAGGCGGCCGAGGCCACCTTCGCCGGGCTCTTCAAGCCCGGTCTGCTCGCCATCGTCACCGACGCCGTCGGTGTTTTGGTAGTGTTCTTGACCCCGATCCCGCTCATGCAGAAGCTCGCCGTCATGGGCGGCTTTTGGGTGATGTCGATCATCGTCACCGATCTTTTGTTCAACCCCATCTTTCTCTCCTACCTGCCGCCGCCGAAGCGCAAGGACACCGGCCGCGGCGGACTCACCGAGCGCGCCCTGCGCTTTGTGGGTTACGCCACCGCCGGCGGCCACGTCTGGAAGATCGTGGGGGTCACCGCGGTGCTGTTCGTGATTGGCTTCCTTTTTGCCAGGAACCTGGTCATCGGCGACGTCCACCCCGGCACCCCGATGCTGTGGCCCGACTCCCAGTACAACCGGTCCACCGACGCCATCGCCCAGCAGTTCGGCAACACCGTCATCTTCAACGTCATCGTCGAGGGACAGACCCACGACGCCATCCGATCGCCCGAGGTGTTGACCAACATGGAGGGGTTGCAGCGCGCGATGGAGGCGCTGCCGGTGGTCTCCGACTCGTTCTCAATCGCCGACCTGCTGCCGGGAATCATCGCCGCGATCCACGGCGGCAACCCCAAGTGGGAGCTGATCCCGCTCGACCGGCGCGAGTCGGGCTTCTTCCTCTCGATGATCTTCAGCGGATCGGAGCCCGGCGATCTGACCGAGTTCGTCACCCCGGACAGCCGCGACGCCAACATCCGTGTCTTTCTGCATGACCACAAGGGGACCACACTGCAACAGGTGGTCGCCACGGCGCGCGACTACATCGAAAACAACCCGTTCCCGATGGCCCGGCTCGGCGGGCGGATCCCCCGCGACTACGAGGCCGCCTTCATGCGCTTCCGGAGCGCCTACTTCCGCGACCGGGCGATTGAGGCCTCTCACGCGCTGTTGCGGGGCGATCCCGAGATCACCGGCGAGGACGTGCGCGAGCGAATCCTGAAGCACGCCTCCGCCCTCCCGCTCGACCGCGCGCGCTTCCGGCTGGCGGCCGGCTACGGCGGCCTGGTGGCCTCGGTCAACGAGGTCATCGTGCGCACCGAGGCACAGGTCACCGGGCTGGCATTCTTGGTGGTGTTCCTCTTTTGCACCTTCGCCTATCGTTCGGTCGTCGCCGGGATTCTGTTCCTGATCCCGCTGGCCGTCACCAACTACATGACCTATGCGCTCATGGGGGCACTCCGAATCGGCCTCGATGTGAACTCTCTACCGGTCATGGCGCTCGGAGTCGGCCTGGGTGTCAATTACGGGCTCTATGTGGCAGGGCGCATCGAAGAGGAGTTCCGTCGCAGCCAGGATCTGGCCTTCGCCATCATGGAGGCGCTCTCCACTGCCGGCAAAGCGGTCTTTTTCACCGCCGGGACCATGTCGGTGGGGGTCGTTTTCTGGGCGTGGAGCTTCTTACGCTTCCAGGCCGAGATGGGCTTGCTGCTGGTCTTCTGGATGATCGCTTCGATGCTGGGCGGTCTGGTCCTGCTCCCCACCTTGATCTGGATCTTCAAGCCGCGCTTCCTGGTCAAGCGCAACCTCGCCAAGACCTGAAAACCTCTCGACTCTAATTATGGCTTCCCCTGCCCTTGTTAGTGAGGCACAATCTCCGACGCCCTGCGGTGCGCGCCCTCTCGCATGAAGCGAGGTTGCGCCACCGCCTTTGCCCGACGAGGTTCACATGCATCGAAACTCTTGCTTCCAAAAGGTCTTGGCGCGCGGCGCTCTGCTGGCCTTCTTGATCTCGGCCGGCTGCTCGGACTCTTCCACCCCCGAGGATCCCGGCGCGCCGGAGGTCCAAGACGACGTCACCACCGTGGAGATCATCGAAACCCACGACGTTGAGATCGACACGACGCCGGCGCCCCCGGAGGTGACGGGAGATGACATCGCGCACGACACGGCACAGCCTCCCTCCGAGGTGATGGACGACACTCTCGCGCCCAAACCTCTCCCGCCGCTACCAACCAGGGACCCGTTCGATCCTCCCGCCGACCCGCTCGCGGACGGGCCTGTCGAGGCGTGCGCAGTCTACCTGGAAGAGACTTGCCATGGCGGCCGCCGCCGCGCCTGCCGAATCTACGACCTCGAGCAGGAGGAGTTCGTCCCCGAGCCGGATCCGTTGCTGCATCGGGCGTTGCTCTTCGACCGCTGGCGCGACCTCTACCACTGGGTCGACGGCCAGCTCGCCGAGCGAGTCTTTGTCGGCGAGACGCTCCCCGGCACCCCTGAGGAGCAGTGGGGCGCGCCTGAGCATTTCGCCTCATACGCCGGCGCCGGCGACAGCGGTATCTGGACCGGGTGGGCCACCACGGCCGCCATCCTGCGCTATGTGAACACCGGCACAGAGGCCGACTACCAACGAATGGAGTCCTGGATCCGCGGGATGCTGCTCAAGTGGGACGTCACGGGGATCCCCGGCTATTTGAGCCGCGCGCATTACATCCGAGTTCCCCCGGGCACCCCGACGACCCCGGACCACTACCTCGAGTGGGGCGACGAGCCACGAAATTGGATGCACCACCCGATCCCCTCGCCCGAGACCAAGGAGGGGTTGCCCGCGGCCTACTTTGAAGGCTACACCGACAGCGAAGGGGTGCACCATACCGGGGTCGCCATGTGGAGCGGGCGGCCATCCATCGACCAGAACACGGGCCCGATGGTGGCTTTCCCAATGGCCTTCGGGTTGCTGCGCGACGAGACCCTGAAGGAGCGCATGACCTACCAGTTGACCTGCTACCTGAAGCGGTTGCAACGCATTGAACTCATAAACCTTCAAGAAAACGAGACGGCGCTCGAGGCCTTGACCGAGTACTTCGGAGGCGGACTGCTCGATCTGGACGAGGATGATATCGACTTCGGCGAGCTGGACCGCGTGGTGGGCTATGTCCACCGCCAGATCAACAGCCTGAACGCAGACACCTTCGACCGCTCCTGCCCCGCCGAGATTCAGATTCAGCCATGGCGTGTGATCGACGCCGCCTCCCGCTCGTTCGTGCCGGATTTGTTGGCTTTCGTCCTCGACATGGAGGGCTACGACTACGAGCGCGCCGAAGGGCTCAACCACTTCTATTTCCCGAGCATCCGCGGCGGCGACGCGATGCACCTGATGCACCTCGCGACGATGGCTTACCACATGACCGGCGACGAAAAATACCGCCGCTTTCTCTACGAGGAGCTCATCGACAACATCCGCACCATCGAGGTGGCCCACACCGCCGGCGCGTTCAACCCGCCGCGCACCTGCAAGAAGTGGTACGGCGACCAGATTACATTTGGTCCGTGGTGGGCGTTCCTGCACCTCCTCGACGAGTCGCCGCTGCTCACGGAGTTGCAGAAGGCATACCACAATGAGTTCTGGGCGAAGCTGATGCACGACGTGGGCAACGTGGACTTCAACATCATGTACGCCGGCGCCGTCCCCGAGGAGATCGCCCTCGCCCGCGACGAGGCGCTCGACTACGCGCTCACGCAATTGGCCCTGTTCGGCGGCAACGGGGGGATACTGGACGATCCGCGGCGCAGCTACACGTTGACCCCCGAAGAGGTCATGGCGGCCGCCCCGGACCACATCTCTGCGCGCTGCCCCTCCCTCGACGAGATCGATCAGTGTGAGGCCGAGATAGTTTTCATGGGTGTCCCGCTGCCGGGGTTGGTGGCGACGCACGCCTGCACGGGCTCCGAGTGGGAGTGCGAGGTCGAGCCCGACCGCTGCGCGCCCAAGGAGGCCTCCCACGCGCTGCCGGTACACCTCCGCCGCTATACCGACTACATCTGGCAGCGCAACCCGTTCGCGCTCGGCCGGCCCTCGAATATCGAAGGTCACCGTCAATATCCCGGATCGGATTACTCGGTCCCTTACTGGAACGCGCGGCGCTACGGGTTCATCGAAGAGGGCGCGGGCCAGGTGCTGGCCTGGGAAGACCTGGGCGAGTGTGGTGACGACTGAACGCTAGGTCGGCTGAAGGCGCTCGTCCGGACGGGCGCTACAAATCGCGCGCACAGCGCCCACCGCGGTCGGCATATTCGATCGCGGCCTGGAAAAAGACCCTCTTGGCCGCGCGCATGGTGTTCGCGCTGTTGACAAAGCCGCCGCCACGCATCACCCGCTGGGGGCTGCCGCCATTTACCCTCGCGCTGCCGTCCACCGGGGCGCCCTCATAGCCCGCATGCCAGATGTCCTCGACCCACTCCCAGAGGTTACCCGCCATGTCCAAGGCGCCGCACCATGAGGCGCCGGCGGTCATCGAACCCACCTCCCAGGTGCCGCCCTCGCCACACCCGCTCCAGTCGGCGCCAGCGCCGCCATCGCTGAAGACCGCGGTCTCGTTTTCGCAGTTGGGCTCCGGCTCGTCGCCCCACGGGAATCTGCGATGCACGGGCCCCTTGGCGGCGTACTCCCACTCTGCCTCGGACGGCAGGCGGGCGCCGTTCCAGCTACAAAATTGCCCGGCCGTATCCCACCGCAATCCGTTTTGCGGATGCCGCGCGCGGTCGTTGGCCGAGGTGTTGAGACCCCATCCATGGCCGTCCCATCCATCGACCGATGGGATCTCACACCCAAACTCTTCGAGGCACGCCTCGTAGCCCATCACCGTGATGGGGTATTTCGCTATCAGGAACCCCTCGGCAAAAGTCACGGTCCGCACCGGACGCTCCTCTTCCTCACTGCCCAGCTCGGATTCGGGGGCTCCCATCTCGAACGATCCCGGCGGGACCAGAATCCAGACGTCGTGTTCGCGCCAGGGCGCTTCGTCGTCCCCGGCGTACGTGTATTCACAAAACTCGTGGTCGTTGCATGCCGCTGCGTAGTCGCTGAGCGCGGGGCACGGAGTCCCGCCGCATGACGCGCCGCCTTCGCCGACACACTGCCCATCGACACAAATCTCATCATCACCGCAAGCTCCGCAGTCGCCACCGCAACCGTCGCTACCACACTCTCGATCATCGCAGTCGGGCTCACACACGACGGGATCGAAGCACTGGCCAAGATCCTCATCACACTCCAATTCGGGAGTACATACCCCACAAACGTCGCCGCAACCGTCCGGCCCACAGTCGCGGCCGTCGCAGTCGGGGACGCAGGGGTCGTCGACGTCGGGCGAGTCAACTGTCTCGGGCGGCTCTTCCACATCGACCGACGGCACCGGAGCGCCCTCAGAGTCGTCGTCGCAAGCAACGCCGACAAACAAAAGAGCCCCAATCAAAGCCGCGCCAAACAAAAAATCACGAGGACACATCGCCACCTCCAGGTTCTCCGTGAAACCACCTTGGCACCAGCCCATAGGTTTAGCAGCGCCGGCAGCCATTATCAATCGCCGTCGCACGTCGGTTCGTTCTGAGGAGCCCCGCCAAGTGGAGGCGCGTGCATGTGCAAGGAAGCAAGCCCCGTTTCGTCGCGCTCGGTGCTCGGTTTGATGGGGAATTAGGGTGAAAGTCCTCAGCGCCGCAGATCTCTTAAGTGCCGCCGCATGAACTGTTCGAACGAAACCGCGCGCACGGCGGAGACAACGCCCGTGAGCAAGCGATCGTTGAGAGAAAGTTTGTCGCAGCAGGTCGCACTGGCTGCCGGTGCTCCACAGCGGGAGCCCGGATCGTGCCCGAGCCCGAGCCCGAGCCCGA
>PWKZ01000218.1 GCA_003559575.1 Bradymonadales bacterium
GATGGGATCGGGGTCGGCGGCGGAGGGCGGTATGACCGCCTGATGGCTTTGCTTGGTGATGACGGTGACGGGCGTACCGCCATCGGGTTCGCGCTTGATCTGGGGCATCTGGCCACCATCGACGCGTCAAAGGAAGATGGCGATGGATGATATCGCGGCGGCCATCGAGCCGTCCCCCGAGACTATCGTCGAGGTGGTCATTGACGGCTCGCGGCTCACGATCCCCGAGCTGGTGGCGGTGGCGCGCCACCGGGCGCGAGTAAGTCTCTCCGACTCAGCGCGCGGGCGGGTCGCGCGGTGTCGGATGGTGGTTGAGCAGCTCGTGGCCGCCAGAGCCACCGTCTATGGGTTGACGACTGGTTTCGGATCGAAACGTGACGTGGCAATCGATCACGACGACACCGAGAAACTCCAGCACAATCTGATTCGCTCCCACGCATGCGGGGTGGGTGCGCCTATGTCCGAGGACGTGGTGCGGGCCGCGGTGCTTTTGCGAGCCAACACGTTGGCGGCGGGGTTCTCCGGGGTGCGCCCGGTGGTCATTGATGCGCTCATGGCGCTTCTCAACAACGATATCTACCCGTGCCTCCCCGAAAAGGGTTCCGTTGGAGCCAGTGGTGATTTGGCGCCGCTGTCGCACCTGGTGTTGGTCTTGATGGGGGATCGATATGGCAAGATCTATGTGCAGGGGGGGCGCGAGTCGACCGAGGCGAGTCGCCCCGTCGGGCAAGATCGAGAGGACTCCGACGGTAGGCTCGGGTCATACGTCGCCCACCCGGTCAGATCGTGGTTTTTAGAGTGCAGCCCCGAGAGATTGGCTCACCAGGGGATCGAGCCTATTCGGCTCTCGTCAAAGGAGGGGCTGGCGCTCAACAACGGCACCCAGGTAATGACTGCGCTGGGTGCGCTCTCGGCCTACGACGGGATTCGCTTGTTGCAAAGCGCCGAGCTGGCCTGTGCTGTGAGCCTGGAGGCTGCCAAGGGGGTGCGGTTCGCGTTTGATGCTCGGTTACACGCGGTCCGGCCGCTCCCCGGCCAGTCCCGGGTGGCGGAGCATATTTGTGCGTTCACCGAGGGCAGCGAGATCCTGTCCTACGCGCTCAACACCGGCCGGGTCCAGGGGGCGCAAAGCGCGCTCATGCAGGCGCAGGAGGCGCTCTCGGAGCGCGCGCGCTCGGTCGCCCTCGACGACGAGGGGCGGGCGCTGCGCCTGGCGATGCTGGCCTCGCGGACGGGAGAGGTCGGCGACGGGCTAAAGAGATTTGCCGCCGATCCTCTGGCGGCGCGCGACACTCTCATCGATGACAAGGGGAGCGAGGTCGCGCATTTGACCCCCGGTGAGTGTGATGCCGAGACTTTTCGCAACGCTCTTTTGCCGTTGCAGCAGAATCTGTCGGTGCTCTACCGCGAACTCTTGACTCTCAATCAGGTGTTACCGGAGGAGGATTTGGGAAAGCCGCGGGCGCTGCTTGGTGAGGCGCTCCGCCAGCTCGAACAAGCGGTGCCGGTGATGCCGCGGGTGCAGGATGACTACTCGCTGCGTTGCGCGCCGCAAGTGCTCGGCAGCTCGCGACGGGCGCTCCAACACGCGGTCGAGGTTTTGCGAATCGAGATGAACTCGGTGACCGACAACCCGCTCATCTTCCCCCCCGACGCGCCCGGCAACAGCGACTCATATCAGGAGTTTCTGGCGCGGAACGTCGCGTTGTGCAAGGCGGCGGTGATCTCCGGCGGTAACTTCCACGGTGAGCCTCTGGCGATGGTGCTCGACTATCTGGCCATTGCGCTCGCGGAGATAGCCAATATCTCGGAGCGCCGGACCGCGTTGCTGGTCGATGGGGCGCGCTCAAACGGGTTGCCGTCGCTGCTGGTGACCGACGGCGGTCTCAACAGCGGTCTGATGGTTCCTCAGTACACCGCCGCCGCTTTGGTCTCCGAGAACAAAGTGTTGTGTCATCCGGCCTCGGTGGATTCGATCCCCACCGGCGAGAACGTGGAGGATCATGTCTCCATGGGGGCGAATTCGGCGCGCAAGTGCCGCGAGGTGCTCCTCAACGCCGAGCGGGTGGTGGCCATTGAGCTGCTGACCGCTCAACAGGGGCTGCACTACCGCCGCCCCTTCCTGGCCGGCGCCGCCGTGCAAGAGCTTCAAAATTGCTTGGCCGAGGCCGGGGTCACGGCGGCGGATTTTGATCGGGTCCTCTCTCCGCTCATCGAGCGGGTGTTGGGGGTCATTCGTAGCGAGAGAGCGGCGCGCCTCGCGGAGCGCTACACCTCCTCAATCCCTCCACCCCATGCGGGATTCGGGGAGCGATTCGGGTGATTTTGCGGCGTCACCTTCACCAAATCGATGCTCGACGTAGGCGTTGCGTTGGCCTCCGCTCGATTTGGCTTGTTTCCTTGCACTTGCACCCGCCTCACTCCCCTCGGTCCACGGACGCGGTGGAGGATTGAGGACCTGAGGAGTGACCTCGATGGTTTCGCCCCTGACTTTCGTCTATCTACACGGCTTCGCTTCGAGCCCACTGGCGCACAAGGCAGCCTTCTTGCGGCCCCGCCTCGAGGAGCTCGGGGCGCGCTTGCTCGTGCCCGATCTCAATCAGCCCTCGTTCGAGGGGCTGACGCTCACTGCCCAGGCAGAGGTGGTCGTCGCGCTGCTCGACGAACTCACTGCTTCAAGTGCCCCCCCGGTGGTGATTGGGAGCAGTATGGGCGCGTTAGTGGCGTTGATGGCGTCGCGGCAGCGGCCGGGAGCGGTGCGGCGGATGTTGCTGATCGCGCCGGCGCTCAAATTTGTCGGCGCCCCGCTGGCGCGTGCGCTCGGCTCGTCGCTCGAGGCCTGGGAGCGACACGGTAGTCTCCCGGTCCTGCACCCCGAGGAGGGTGGCCGGATCTACCGGGTGGGCTTCGATCTCGTCCGCGACGCTCGTGGATACGACTTCGACGCGTTGGTTCCGAGTGTGCCTACCATGATAGTCCACGGGACGGCCGACGAGCTGGTGCCGTTTGAGGCCAGCCAGGTGTTTTGCCGCGAGCACGCCGAGATCCGGCTAATCCCGATCGCCGGAGGTGACCACGGGCTCTCGGATCACATGGAGACTATCTGGGAGCGCACCAAGCGTTTTCTCCTGGAGGGCTGATCTCGAGTTCGTGCCGGAAATAGACGCTCTCACCCGGTTCAAGCACCACTTTCTAGAGGCAGTACATTCCCGACTCGCCCGCGCGGGAAGCCACCATGCGAACAGCGCGGATGGCTCTGGTCAAAAGACCGTCTTCACCTCGAACGAGATGTTGTGGGAAAAGACAGGTGGGTCAAACGCGAAGCCGAAACCGTAGTAGAGATCGAGGGCGAAGCGGTCGAACATCAAGAAGTGCAGGCTTGGCCCGAAGGCGTCTGCCGCCGCGAAGCGGTTCCCTCCCGCGCTTCGGTCTCCGAACACCGCCACGTTGTTGAACAAGCCGAGGTGGATGAAGTCCTTGAAGACGGCGAGGCGGAACGCAAGCTCGGCCTGGGCCGCCTCCCGCACCCAGTAGCGGTTGCCGAAGAAGGCGCGGAGATAGCTGCCGGCCAACGAGCTCTCGTCGAAGAAGCGCACGTCGCCGAAGCGGAGAAAAGAGCGGCCGCGCAGGATGAGCACATGTGGCCCGAAGCGCCACACCCCTTGGCCACTTGCGTCGGCCCGCCCGAGATGCTCGCCGAACTGCGTAAAGCTGTAACTGAACTCGAGCGCGAGCTCGCCGCGAAGATCCTCGCGCAGCTCCCCGGGGGTCAAGTGCAAGGCCGCCGCGAGCGACACCTTGTAGCGCAGCAGTCCTTCGGCGCTCACCACGCGGTCATTGGAGACCTCGGATACCCCTGAGGGGTCCGGCAGTGTCTGGAGGACGTCGAAGACGCGCCGGTAGTCCGGCCCGAACCCCACGTGGGCCTCCCAGAGAGGAAGAAATAGCAGCGCGAGGCTCACGAGCGCGCTTTGGCGGAACACGAAGGCGCGCTCGAGTGCGAGGTCCCGCCGGGAGAACTGCGACAAACTCGTCTCACTGTCGATCTCGGGCGCCAGGCGGCCCGACACGAAAGCCGGCAACCGGTAGCCGAGGTAGAGCGCGCCGTGGACCCAGGTGAGCCGCGGGTCGCTGGAGAGGACGAAGCTGCGATATGGTATGGCCACGTGCAACGAAGTCTCCAGGCGGTCGTCGTCCCATATGAGGTCACTGTCGCTGTATCGTCCACGCAAGATCGGGCCCCATGTGGCGTCGAGGCTTAGATCAAAGCCCCAGCCGTAGGACTCCTGCGTGACCACGGTGATCCTGAGTTCGCGCAGCGCCGCCAGGTGGCCGAGCGGCATCTCGACGCGATACTCCGTCTCGACCACTTCATGGCTGATGTTCGCGAGGCCGTGTTTCGCTCGAAGTTCGGCCAGCGCGTCGTCGAGCACCGGGCCGTTGAAGACGTCGCCGGGGAGGTTCAGATCGATGCGGTAGATGAGGCCGCGGTAGGCGCCGACGCCGGTGAAGACCACCCGCGCCATCACGCCTTCGTCCACATGGATGCGAATCCGCCCGTCACCGCCACTGTATGACCAACCGCGGGCTTGGGTGTAGCCGTGGTTCCGGTAGAGGATGATTACCCGCCTGACCGCTCCGTTGATCCATTCCCTATCGATGTCATCGGCGGGCGGCAGTTCTCCCACGGCCTCGCGCACCACCTCCTCGGACATTTGGCTCAGGCCGCTCAGTTCGAGTTGGGTGGGGCTGCCACCCGCCGCCGCTTGCGTTGGCAGCGCCGTGGTCAGAAGAACGAGGAGTCTCAGCGCCACGACAAAGCGTCCACGCCAACCACTCTGGGTTCTCTCGGTGTCGGCCATCACTCAGCGTCGCCTGCCGCTCATTGCGGCGACTATCAGAAGAGCGATCCAGGCGGAGCTCGCGTAGCCGAGGAGGTCGCCGTAGCGGCGATAGAACGTATCGATTGCCAGCATCGGGACATCCTCAATCAGGATCTCCGGATCCCCGAGGCTCGTTTGCTGGGTGATGCGCCCCATCGGGTCGACGAACGCCGAGATGCCGGTGTTGGTCGAGCGCACCAGAGTCAAGCGGTTCTCGATCGACCGGAAGGTGGCCAGCGCCAGATGCAAATAGGGCTCGGAGGTCTTGCCGAACCATGCGTCGTTGGTGAGGTTGATGAGCGCGTGGGGCTGCATTCCGGTGACCTTGCGCGTGAAGCGCGGCAGAATACCCTCGTAGCAGATAAGAACGCCCAGCCGGTATTCGCCGAAGGGAAACAGCTCGACTCGTTCGCCGGGGGTGAAGTCGCCGGCCTGTGGGAGCGCCTCGCGGACTCTCTGTCGCAGACTGCGCCCCAAGTGCTCGATCAAGGGGATATACTCGCCGAACATGAGCAAGAAGACCTTGTCGTAGCGCCCCAGCACATCGCCCTCGTCGCCCACCAGGATGGCCGAGTTGTACCGGCGGCGTTCTTGTGGGGAGCGCGCTTCGGGAGTTGAGGTGACCGCGCCGAAGAGCACCGGGGTGTCGAATCCGCGTTGGACCGCGTTGCGGTCGGCCGGGTGGGTCTCGCGGTCCATCTGTTCGCCGGCCTCGGCGCTCGGCGCGCGCGGCAGGGGGGTGTTGGCGGGCCGGATATGGGCCACCTCGTGGGGCAACGGGAAGTAAGGTGAGTAGGGGAAGACGGTGATCCCCTTGAGCGTCGCCGTCCCTTCGAGCTGCTCGCTCTGTACCCCGGCGGAGTCGATTCGGGCCACCACCCCCCCACGGCCTACGGCCAGCAGCGCCATCTCGCCGTCCGGGGGACTATCGGGTGCCAACGCCAGGTCACGGAGGTCGGCCGTTATATCGAGCGTGCGGCGGCGCCAACGGCCCTTTTCGAGCCGCAGGAGCACCCCGGCGTCGCCGGCGGCCAAGAGCGCTCCGCGGGGAGTGGTGATGAGGGCGTGAAGATCCTCGGTTACGCCGGTGGCGATTGGGCGCCAGGCGCGGCCGTCAAAGCGCGCGGAGCGGCCGCCACGGCCCACCGCAAAGAGCGCGCCGTCGCGCGAGATGGTCGCTGCCAGAACGTGGAAGCCCGCGCCGGCAAGTCGGCGCCACCCCCTGCCGTCGTGGTGGAGGGTGACTCCCCCGGCGCCCAGCGCGTAGATCGACTCCGGGCTCACGCCGGCGACCGCGTGCAGTGTCTCGTGGACTAGCTCCGGCTGACGGTGCCAGACTCCGGCCCCGTCACGGATGGTGATTGCGCCCCGTTCTCCGACGGCGAAGACTCGCGCCGCGCGACTCGGTGAACCCGGCTCGGCGCCAGGGTCGGTGAACCCCAGGACGGCGTTCAGATCCTCTCGCACTCCGGTCTCCTCGGCCCTGAAGCCGTGGCCGTCGAAAAACGTCGCCGCGCCACCCTGGCCCACGGCCACCGCCAGGCGCTCGTCGGCGGCCCAGATGTCGTTCATGGAGATCCGACGCAGCGACTCGGGAGGGGCGGGGTAGGCGGGGTGCGGTGCGGGGCCTACCCAACGCGATCCACGGCGCTGGAACAAAGCGCCGCCGTCACCCACCGCTATCGCGAAGAGATCACTGTTCTTGGCCCAGACTTCACCGGCGGGCATGAACGCGGTCTCGGGCCAGACTATGAGCTCCGCTCCGTCCTCGGCCAGATCGCGGGAGAGCATTTGATGGCGCAAGAGATTGCGGCGCATGGTGGGGAGAATCATCTCTCTCGGAAGATCGCGCGCCTCTTTCTCCCAGATCCCCACGTCGGCCTCGACCATGCCGATGCGCAGCTTGGGCGCCTCTTTCACCTGGTCTTCCAGCTCAGCAATACGCAGAGCGCCGAAGACGAGAGTCGCCGCCAGGAGGCCGCTCACCAGAATCGGTTGCAGGCGCGGCACGCGGCGGCGCGTGAGGATGGCCAGGCCGACCTCATAGAGCGCGACATTGACGGCCACTATCAGGGCGGTGATGCCCAGCACTCCGGTCAATTCGGCGATCTGCACCGCGGTGGAGAAGAGATAGAGGCCGTTGCCCAGGTACCAGGGGAAGATGAACGGCACCAACATCTCGGTCACCACGAAAGTCGCCGGCGCCACCGCCAGTAGGCCGAGTCCGGTCCTCCCGCGCAGCCACGCCACCAGCCCGGCCCACAGCATGAAGACCGTTCCCTGGTAGGCGGCCATCAGCAACATCAGGGTCATCGCCACCGGCGCCGGGAAATGGCCGAACTCGCGCAACAACCCGTCGATCCAGTAGAAGCCGCCGACGTTGGTCACGAACCCGGCCACAAAGCCGTATCGCAACGCCGAGCGAGCGGGAAGCCCCTCGATGGCAATAAGCAGCGGAACCAGCGCAACCCACAGCAAGTAGTGCAAATCGAACGTCGGGAAGGCCATGAAGACCGCGCAGCCGCTGAGGGTGGCGAGCAGCGTGCGCTTGAGGGCGCCCGCCACTCCTCCGCGCGGTGGGGCGGCGTGGGCCTGTCGCTTCCGCTTGGGAGCGCGCTTTTTTTGGGCGGGCGGTGTGCTCTTGCGAGCACGTTTACGGCCGCTCGCGCCTGGCGCGTCGCCGGTCTCGGAGCGGGGGGGGGTCATGGTGTGCTCGTTGTCTTGAGCCTGAGCGCTCGCGGTACCACCTCGAGGGTGAGCGGCAGGCGCCCCGGCTGTTCGCCGTCCATGTCGATGAGGACGACCTCATCGCTTTCCGCCACCACCCTCCTAGCGCGGGTGAAGCTCACCTTGGGGCGCTCGAGGTGCGTGCCGCTGTAGATGAACCGCGACAGCATGGCGTACTCCAGCTTCGAGAGGTCGCCGAAGGTGACCACATCGAACAAGCCGTCATCCAGCTCGGCCCTGGGGGCTACCTTCATGCCGCCACCGAAGAAGCGCCCGTTGGCGACGGCGATGTTGTTGATTTTGATCTCCCGCGGCTCCTCTTCGTCGATGGACAGCCGCAAGCGCTGGTTGTGATATGCCAACATTCCGCGGAACGCGCCGATGAAGAAGCTCACCCGCCCGCCAAATGCCTTGGTGCTCTCGTTGACGTAGTTGGAGACCGCGCCGCCGATTCCGAAGCTGGTGATGTTCAAGAACATGCGCCTCACCGGGGCGCCTTCAGCGTTGGTGAACTCGCTTCGACCGACGTCGATGGGCCTGGCGTTGCGCCCCACCAGGCGGTCGAGCATCTGTTCTTCACTCTCGCCCGGGTAGGCCGTCCGCCGGAAGTCGCCGCCGGTTCCGGACGGGATTACGCCCAAGACCGCGTCCTCGCGCACCGGCTTGCCGTCGGGGGTGAAGAAGCCGTTTAGGATCTCGTTGTGTGTCCCGTCTCCTCCCACCGAGACAATCATCTCATAGCCACTCTCGAGCGCCTCGCGGGCGCGGCGCGTGGCGTCAAGCGGAGACCTGGTCAATGCGTAACCGACCTCCGCGCCGAGCCGCCGCTCGATGGACTGTTTGAGTGCCGGGAAGCGTCTGCCTGTCTTGCCTCCCGAGGAGTTGGGGTTGACCACCACAAAGGTCTTGAAGTTGTCCCTCTCTGACATCTGCCTCTCCCTCATCCCTCATCGCGGTCGGGGACGGTGAAGGCTCGCCCCAACACGGAGATCAAGTGCTCCACTTTGAGGTCCGGCGCCGCCTCGCGGAACATTTTGACGCAGGTGGCGCAGGCGCCCACCAGCAGGTCGGTGCCGAGCGAGCGGGCGTTGTCGGTGACCGTCGCCGCGGCGTGGTCCGCGGTTGCGGGTGACGTGTGCTTGAGGCCGCCGCCGCCGCCGCAGCAGTAGGACTCGGAGTGGTGCCAGCGAAGCTCCAGCGGAGGCTCGTGGCAGGCGAACGAGAGCGCACGGCGCGGCCCCTGATAGGACTCGAGATGGCGGCCCAGGAAGCACGGATCGTGGTAGCGCACCTGCCCCCGGTACGGGGCGCGCGCCACTTGACGGCCCAATTTCTCGGCCAACAGGCTCACTCCGCTCTCGATCGCGGGCAGTGGGCCCAGCTCGAGGCGGGGGTAGACCACCCGCAACATGTAGAGATCGTGCGGTGAGAGTAGCACCAACTTGCGGTAGCGTGCCACACGACTGACAAATGTTCGCGCTCGCGCCAGGAAGAGGTCTAGAAATCCCGCGGCCCACAACTCGTAGCCGGTGTCCATTGCCGAGGCCTCGCCCACCGCCAGGTAGTCGAGCGCGAGCAGATCCGCCAGGGCGAACAGATCGGAGACGATCTCCGGCGCCCACAGGAGTGTCTCGGCTCCCGGTACCAGGAGCACCTGCGCCTCATCCACAAACCGCTCGCTCGGCGCCGCCGCCCGCAGCTTGGTCAATAACGGCTCACCTTCGGAGCGCGCCGCTTCCTCGGGGCAGAAGAGGGCCGCCTCGAAGGGCGACAGGCCGGCCCGAACGGCCCGGGCGCGGGCCGCGAACAGGACGTCGGGCACCTGTACGTCATGGCGACACGGGGTGTTGCAGGCCAGGCAGCCCAGGCACTTGTATGCGAAGGCGGCGCTCTCATGATCGAGCGGCTCCACCCCCTGCTCGAGCCAGCCGATGAGCGACATCTTGGCCCACGGGGTGACTGAGTCGCGCCCTTCGGCGTTGGATACCGGGCAGGTGTAGAGGCATAGCGTGGGGCAGAAAGTGCAGGTCGCGATCCAACGTTTGTGTTGTGAGTCGTTCATTACTCATCACCTCCCCGAGCTTGCAGGAGCGCGACCAACGAGCCGGTCTCTTTCTTCAGTGGGTGGCCGGGGGGGCGGAGCGCTACCTTGTGGTGCAGGAGTCTCTTGCGCGCGCGCGCCGTCCCGCCCTCGGCGGCCGGCCAGGCGCCATGGGAGTCGAATCGGCTGACCAGCATCCGCTGCCCGTCTTCACAGGCGCTCGCGAGGACTTCGCCGAGCGCGCTCCAGAGGAGATAGGGCGATCCTTCGAATCCGCCGTCGCCCGGAACCGGCCAGGGGATCTCAGCGCCCAAAGGGGCCAACCCGAAAGTCCGGGTCAGCGCCACTTGATCGGCGCGCGGCAGGAGCCACAGGGCCGCCGCCCCCTGCTCAACCGTGATGGTCGCGCGGAGCGGCAGCGCCTCCTGGTCAAACAGGGCGCGCAGCACATCGAGCAAGGTCCGCGGGCAGCCGGCGCTCAACGTATGGGGGGCGCCCACGAGCTTTTTGGGCACTACTCTCAAGAGGGCGCGCTCGATTCGACCGAAGCCGGACCCACCGCCGCGAAGCAACCCCGGCAGATCGGGTCCGGCGGCGCGGCGCGGCGCGGGGCGCTCTCGCAGTATTTCGCCGCCCGGGAGGGTCGCCTCGAGCGCAAGCAGGTTGTCGCGTACCCCGCCCAGGCTCGGCCCCCAGTCGAGGTGCGCGGGGAGCGCCAGGTGATCTCCCAGGGTGAGGGTGGAGTCGAGTGACCAGAGCGGTAGCTGGTATCCATCGCGACTGATCGACGCGGTCAACTCCGGCACCGTCCTCGAGGCGTCGGCCCAAATGGTTTGGGAGCGAGTCACACTCGGCGCCGCCACCAGGTTGTGGGTGGGCGACGGTGTCTTCATTCTTTCGCTTCTGCGCGGCCAAAGCTTCTGGGGGTTCATGGTCTCGGCGGGATCCATGACCTCCTTGAGCGCCCAGAACAGCCGCCCGCCGCCGGCACCAAACTCCGCCGGCAAGAAGGTCGATTTGGAAAGCCCGATCCCGTGGTGGTGGCTGATGCTGCCGCCGGCGCCGACCACGGCTTCGAGCCCTTCTTGCCAGATGCGGCGGTGGATCCGCTCGCCCTCGCGCGCGTTGCTCGCGCGTCCGGCCATCGTGAAGTAGATCGAGCACCCCTCGCGGTAGGCGTGGGAGAAGTGCGCCATGATGAAGGCGTGCCGGCAGACGGCCCGGCGGACGGCGTCATAGAGAGGAACGAGGTTGTCCCAGGTGGTGGAGACCTCCATGGTGTCCACGAAGGCTCCGGCCAGGAACACTTTCGATTGTTTGAAGGAGACGGAGAATCGATTCTGGTGCCAGGCTTCGCCCGGCCCCGCGCCGCGGTCCTCACCGCCCTGGCTTTGGATGATGCCCCAGGCGTGGGGTGCGTCGCGGGTGATGCTCTCGTCGCTCCCCTCGAAGCCGGCGATGAGCAAGCATCCAAGAGGCACGTTGTCTGCCAGTCGGTTCAACCACGCGGGGCGCCGCAGAAGCACATCGAGCGCGCGTCGCTCGAGGTCGTAACGCAGCGGGGTGAGTTCAGCGCGCAGGAACCGCGCCACGCGGCTCTCGGGCTTCCTCGGCGTCGCCGTGGCGTCTGGCTCTTCAATCTCGGGGTGGGGTTCGGAGGCTGCGATGATCGTGTCGAAGGGGTCGTAGAGCCGCAGCACTGCCGGGCGCAGACCGGCTTGCATCACCCGCCGCATCACGTCGACGCCGTGGGCGACGTCGTTCAGCCTGAACCCGCGAAAGACCTTGGTCTCGGCCAGTGGCGCCAGGCGCAGCGTGGCGTCGACCACCACGCCGAGAGTGCCCTCATTGCCGATCATCACGCTGAGCCAATCGGGGCCCTGGTCGTCGCGGCGGAGATCGACCAGGCGGCCGTCGGGGAGCGCCACGGTGAGCGCCAGCACGAGGTCCTCAAATGTGCCGTAGCGGCTCGAGTACTGGCCGGCCGAGCGCGCCGCGGCGTAGCCGCCGACGGTGGAGCACAAGAGCGAGGAGGGGAAGTGGCCCAGGGTGAAGCCGGCCTCGTTCAAGCCGCGCTCCAGCTCATAGCCGATGGCGCCGGCCTCGACCGTCACGGTGCGGTCGTCAGGCGACAGCGCGAGGACGCGGTTCATCCCCTTGAGGTCGAGCACCACTCCACCTTGAATGGGCAGAGTGCCGCCGCAGACTCCGGAGCCGGCCCCGTAGGGGATCACCGGGACATTGAGCGCGCGGCAGCGTTTGAGCACCGCCACGAGGCGTTCGCGACTCTCGATTCGAACGATCGCGTCCGGCGGGTGACGCATCGCGGTCTTCGCCAGTTTCCAGATCTGCGCCCGCGGCCACATGTCGGCCGAGTAGGCGACGAGGTCGGGTCGTGTGAAGAGCACCCGGTCCGCACCGACGAGCTCGACGAGGGTGTTTCGAAGCTCGCTCAGGGTCATGGTTCACCTCTCGATCTTGGGCCACGGCAGGAAAAGGCTTCCCGCGGCCTCGTCTCGTTTGCCGGCTGCGATAGTAGTTGATGATGCGCTCTGCTGTCGAGGGACCGTGGCCGTCAGCCATGACCCACTTTTTTTGAATAGTCGTGTCTCCTCCCTCGTCCTTCGAGTGTGAGGGTTGAGAGCTCCCGTGTCCCGAGAGCTTGAGGCCCCACCAAGTTTCGGGGGCCGGCCTTGGGCCGGCAGGTTAGGGAGAGAGATCATGCGACACCACCCGCCGAGTGTTTCGCTTTGTCCCGTGCATCCGCGGAATCTTCGCGGTTGCACGTTGACCGTGGTCGTCTTGGCGGTGCTGGGGCTGGGCTTGCCGCTTGTGCTCGCCGGCTCTGCCGCGGCGCAGCCCAGCCCAAGGGGGCGCGGACAGTCCTCGCGGGCAGCGTCCGTGGGACGCGCGCCGGCCTCTCGCGCTGCCCCTCGTGCGACCACGCCGACTCCGCGGGCCACCCCCCGCGCGAGCCAGGCGACTCCGCGGGCCACCCCTCGCGCGAGCCAGGCGACTCCGCGGGCCACCCCTCGTGCGAGC
>PWKZ01000071.1 GCA_003559575.1 Bradymonadales bacterium
AAATCGATGCTCGACGTAGCGCTGCTACGACTGCGCTCGATTTGGCTTGTTTCCTTGCACTTGCACCCGCCTCACTCCCCTCGGTCCACGGACGCGGTGGAGGATTGAGGAATCGCCGGCCCATCCTGGGATTCGCGGACGGATTCACGCACATCTGCCCCGCAGCGGCTAAGCTACTGCCGCTGAAGGCGGCGCAAAGACATTTCGCTTGCATGATCCCGGCACTTCCGGTAGTCTCCCTCGTGGACTATGGATCTCTCAGGAGGATCCCGTGAAACGCGTTGTCACAATGTTAGCGCTCATCGGCTTTTTGACCGTTCTCGGGTCGCCGCTCCTCGAATCGGCCAGCGTGCCGCCCGGGCCACCACCGCGGCCCGAGCCCCCGCAACCCCCGCACCTCGTCCTTTAGCTTTCTTGCCTCAGAACACCCGGCCTGCAATCTCGACAGCCCCCCTCGTAAGGCGCTCGGTCTTCGTCCGTGCCTATCCTCCTCCCTTTGATTCAGCGTGGGAGTGCGTCCGATGACCGCCGAGGTGATTCTCTCGATCGTCAACGCCGCCGCCGATCTGTTGGTGGTAGTGGCGCTGGCCGCCGTTCACCGCCAACGCAAGAGCGCCGTCACCCGGTATCTGCTCCTGGCGTTCACCGTCTGGTTCGTTTTGAACGTCCTCTATCTCCTCCAGCACATGCGGCTAGTGGAGTTGCACTTGCTGCTGTTCAATCTCTCGACCTTGAACAGCGTCTTTTTTCTCCTGGCGGCGCGCCATTTGAACTCCAAGCGCGCCACCGCCGAGCCCTGGTACAACGATCTCAAGGCGCCCGCCACCTCGGGCGGCGCGGGTGTCCTGCTGGCCACGGTCCTGCTCTATACGCTGTGGCCCGACAGCCGCGCGTTCACATTCCCGGAGTACGGGTTCGCCGGGGTGGTCGCGGTGACGATGGGGCACGCCGTATGGCGCTTCAGTATGCCGCACAACCGCGTCGGCGCCGTGCTCGGGGTGATCGCCTTCGGCGCCCTGACAGGGCTGATGGCGGGCTACATCCTGATCGAGCTGCAACTCCTCGACAGTAACCTCGTCACCCCGCTCAAGCTCATCTCCGTTTTGGCGCACCTGCTGATTATTTTCAGCCTGGCCTTCGTGGTGGCGCGCGGGCTGTGGCAACGCTTGACGGCCGAGCAGGAGGACTTGACGAGGATCCTCGAGGGCTCTCCCTCTCCGATTTTGCTGGTGGGCGACGACGGACGCATCGAGCGAATAAACGAACGCGGCCGTCAGCTTTGGGGGATCGACCGACGACGTGGCGTCGGGCAGGGCCATAGTGAGGAAGAGCGCGCCCAGTTGTCCCATATCAGCGAAGTGCTGCCGGGAATTGATTGGACACAGGACCAGATAGAGGTGATCGGAGACGGTCATGTGATGCAGCGGCGGGTACAGATGAGCCCTCAGGGGAGTGACGAAGAGATTGCGCTGCGCGTCTACGCCGCGCGCCTGTCATCCGTGGCCGATCAGCCCGGATCCGCCAGCAACCGGCGGCGCTTCGTTCTCATCGCCACCGACATCAGCGACGAGCTGGAGCGCGAGCGCCTGGTGCGCGAGGCAGATCGGGCCAAGAGCCTCTCAGTGCTCTCGGGGGGAACTGTCCACCACTTTCACAACAAGCTGCTCTCGGTGCGCACCGGGCTACGCCACGCCGAGACGTTGATGGGCCTTGAAGAGCGCACCCGACTGCGGCTGCCGCTCCTGGTGCGGGCAGTCGACCAGGCCTTCACTCTGTCGCACCAGCTCGCCGGCAACTTGAAAACCGCGCGCGAGAGCGCGCTCGCGCCCATCGATGTGCGCTCCGCTCTCGAGCAAGCGCTGAGCGAGGCCGAGGCCCGCCGCCCGGATGGTTTTACGGTCACGCTGCGCGATGAGAGCGATGCTACGGCGGAGCGCCCGTTGAGGGTTCGGGGGGTCGGCACATTTCTCAAAATGGCGCTCGAGAATCTTATCCAAAACGCGTTTGACGCCGTGCGCCGGGGGGAGTCGGGCGCGCTCGAGATCAGTATCCGCCGGGGGGACAACAACCGAGCGCTGCTGCTGTTTGAAGACGACGGCACCGGCGTCCCGCGAGAGGTGCGCTCGCAGATCTTCCTGCCGTTCTTCACCACCAAAGAGGAGTGCGGCGGGACGGGCTTCGGGCTATACTGGTCCCGTCGGCTCATCGAAGCGCTCGGCGGGAGCCTCGAGCTGGCGCACACCGAGCCCGGCGCCGGGTCGTGTTTCGAGATCGATCTGCCCTTGTGCGACACCCCGAAGGGAAAGGATCAGCACAAGCGATGAGTGACCGCGCCACCGTCCCGAGGATTCTTCTTGTGGACGACGAGGAAGATTTCATCGCCTTCGCCCATGGGGTGCTCGAACAAGAAGGATTTCGCGTCGTCACGAGCCACAGCGGCGCCGAAGCGCTCCGCATCCTCAAGCGCGAGAAGCCGCGGCCGCTGTTTGAGTTGGTGGTGCTCGACGAGCGCATGTCGGGCATGTCGGGCACCGAGGTCTTGCGCGAGATCAAGGAGAGCTGGCCGTTCCTTCCTGTCGTCATGCTGAGCGCCTACGCCGAAGAGAAACAGGACATCTGGCGCCGCATGGGAGCCCACGCGGTGGTGGGCAAGGGCACCCTGGCGGGTGGAGTAGAGCTGAGCGAGATGGTCCCGGCGGTGATGCGCGAGATAGTCCAGCAGGATGGCGACGTCGCCGAGCAAAAAGCGCTCGCCACTGTGGTGCGCGACATTCAAGCCATGAAGGACTTCTGGCGTGAGCGAGTCATCTCGATGCTCACCCACCTGAACAACTCCGACTGGACCGTCACCCACGCCGTGCTGTCCACCAACCCAAAGATGCAAGAGATCTACCGCGAGGCCCACCGCGCCGGTCAGACGGGCGCCTCGGTACTCATCATGGGAGAGAACGGCACCGGCAAAGAGATTCTGGCGCTCCTCATCCACCACCTATCTTTCCGGCGTAGCCGCGACTTCGTCGAGTGCTCGATGGCGGCGCTCAGCCCGAGCCTCATCGAGGCCGAGTTGTTCGGTACGGTCCGCGGCGCTTACAGCGACGCGATCCAGCGCGCGGGGCTAATCGAACGCGCGGCGGGTGGCTCCCTGTTTCTAGACGAGATCGGCGAGACCCCACCCGAGCTACAGCCCAAGCTACTAAAGGTCCTGGACGACAAGATGGTCTCCCGGGTGGGGGCCGAGCACGGGCGTTTTTGCGACGTCAAGTTCATGGCCGGCACCAACCGCGATCTCTCCGCGCAAGTGGCAAAGGGACGCTTCCGACGCGACCTCTTCTTCCGTTTTGAACACCACATCCACCTCCCACCGCTGCGCGAGCGGCGCGACGACATCGAAAATCTCGCCCACTTCTTCCTGCACCGTGCGCAGATGCTGGATCGCGAGGCCCCCACCGAGATAAGCTCCGAGGCGCTCCTCGAACTCTGTGCCCACGACTGGCCGGGCAATGTTCGTGAGTTGGCCGGCGTGATACGCCTGGCGGCGGCCCATGAGGGCCGGGAGACCATCGGCGCCAAGGAGATCCGGCGCGCCATCGCCGACTACCAAGGGCCCGCCTCGGCCGACTCGTCCGGAGTGAGCTGGAGCGCCCACGACTTGATGGACGCGGTCCCGATGAAAGAGGCCGTCTCACGCTTTCGGCAAGCCTACGCGCGCCGTTGGCTCGAGCGCGTGCGCATCGAGAATCCTGGCCTCGCGCATGACGCCGCGCTGCGCGAGGCGGCGCGGCGGGTCGGGTTGGAGACCCGTGTGCTTTCGAACTACCTCGAGCGGAGACGCTCACGCTAAAGGAGTCATATGACCGCCAGCGAGCCTTCGACCGGACTGCTTGGCCGACTTCTCTCCCACATCGAGCGCGTCGGCAACCGCCTCCCCCACCCCGCGATCCTGTTCGCCATCCTGGCCGGCTTCATAATCGTGATGTCGGGGTTCGTGGGGTTGTTTTCAATCTCGGTCACGCTGCCCGGCAGCGACACTGAAGTCCACGTCAGGAGTCTGCTCTCCCTCGAGGGGCTTCACTACATCATGACCAGCATGGTGAACAACTTCACCGGGTTTGCGCCCCTCGGGACGGTGCTGGTGGCGCTGATGGGGATAGGGATCGCCGAGTCCAGCGGGCTCATGTCGACGGCCCTGCGCCAGCTCGTGCTCGCCGCCCCGCGACGCCTCCTGACGTTCGCCGTCGTGTTCGCCGGGATCCTGTCCAACACGGCCAGCGAGGTGGGTTACGTGGTGCTGGTGCCGCTCGGGGCCATGATCTTCCTGGCGGTCGGACGCCACCCGATAGCCGGGCTGGCGGCCGCCTTCGCCGGGGTCTCGGGTGGATACAGCGCCAATCTGCTGCTCGGCACCATCGATCCTCTGCTGGCCGGTCTGTCGGAAGAGTCGGCCCGGATAATCATCCCAGACTACGAGGTCAACCCGGCCGCGAACTACTATTTCATGGCCGCCTCGACGTTTTTCATCGCCGCCGCCGGCACCTGGGTAACCGAAGCGATTGTCGCGCCGCGGCTCGGCCAATACCGCGGCGAGGCCAAGTCGGAAGGGGTCGAGAGTCTCTCGGCCGACGAGCGCCGGGGGCTCAAGTTCGCCGGCCGGGCCGGGCTGCTTCTCATTGTGCTCCTGCTCTGGAGCGCGCTTCCCATCGACAGCGGCTTCTTCGCGAATCTCCCCGGGACCGGATTTCTCCGTGATCCCGAGTCCGGCGTGCTGCTGCGCTCGCCGTTCATGTCGGGGATCGTGGCGCTGATCTTCATCATGGGCGCGTTGATGGGGATCGCCTACGGATTGGGCGCCCGGACGATTAAATCGGGCGACGACGTCATCGCCGGGATGGGCAAGTCCATGTCCACCCTCGGCACCTACATCGTCCTCGTCTTTTTTGCAGCGCAGTTCGTGGCCTACTTCAACTGGACCAACCTCGGCCTGGTGCTGGCCGTCCAGGGCGCCGACCTGCTGCAAGCGCTTGGGCTGACCGCGATCCCACTGACAATCATGTTCGTGTTGATCTCGGCGCTGATCAACATCGTGATGGGAAGCGCCTCGGCCAAATGGGCCCTGATGGCTCCGGTGTTCGTGCCCATGTTCATGCTGCTCGGCTACTCGCCCGAATTCACCCAGGTGGTCTACCGCGTCGGTGACAGCGTGACCAACATCATCTCGCCAATGATGGCCTACTTCGCGCTCATCGCGGCGTTCATGCAAAAATACGACCCGCGCGCCGGCATCGGGACCATCGTCGCCACGATGCTGCCTTACACCGTGGTCTTTCTCCTCATCTGGCTGGTACTGCTGATAGCCTGGATTCTACTCGGAATCCCGGTGGGGCCCGGCGCGGACGTCATGATCCCTGTCCCCTAATCTCAGGTAATCGCGCCCAGGGGGTGACGGACGACAATTATTGCGCTACTCTTCGCCCCCTAACGGGGGTAGTGCGTTTGCCCCGGACAAGACCAAACGGCTCCCGCCCACTCGGTCGGTGACAATCGAGCGGCAACATTTTCGCGGCCATCAGGTGGCCACATCTTTTCGAGCGGAGCGGTCGCTTCAGGGAATGCGGGAGATCTCGGGCGACCCATTTCAACCGTCGAGCAGAAAACAGGGAGAAGGAACAGTGCGAATGAAAAAGACTTCAGTATTCGCAGTCGTGGCGCTGCTGGCCCTTGGGCTCTCGACGATGCTTGGGGGCTGCAAGAGGGATGCTCCAACCGACGAGCCGGTGGCAGTGGCGCATGAGGCCATCGAGGTGCCTAGCGAGCCCCAGTTCGACGCCGATGACCGCCTCGGGCTGGAGGGCGCCCCCTGGAAGGGCGCCATCGACGGGGTCGTCACCCTTGTCGAGTATTCGAGCTACCAGTGCCCGTTTTGTGGGCGCGCTTATCCGACCATTCAAAAGTTGGTCGAAGAGTTCCCCGACGACTTGCGGGTGGTCTTCCTGCAGCACCCGCTGCCCATGCAACAGCTCTCCGGGCCGGCCGCCCAGGCCGCGCTGGAGGCCCACGCCCAGGGCAAGTTCTGGGAGTTCCACGACCTCCTGATGACCAACCAGCCCAAGATCGCGCGGCCCGATCTCGACAACTACGCCGAGCAGGTCGGGCTCGACATGGAGCGCTTCAGCAAGGCGCTCGAAGACGGTATTCACCAGGCTCGGATCGATCAGGATCTCGAGAACGCCAAGAAGGTCGGGATTCGCGGCACCCCCAATTTCCTCATCAACGGACGCCAAGTGGTTGGCGCGCAGCCGTTCGAGCGCTTCGCCGAGGCGGTGCGCGAGGAGCGCGCGGCCAGCCAGAAGCTCATCGACGAAGGAAAGAGCTTGAGCGAGGCATTCGCCGCGCGGCTCGAGGCCAATCTCGCCGCCAAGCCGGCGGCCCAGCCCGAGCGCAGGCGCCCGCCGCAGCCCGACCCGAACGCCAAGATGGCGGTCCCGCTGGGCGACAGCCCGACCAAAGGCGCCAGCGAGCCGCTCGTCACCCTGGTGGAGTTCTCGAGCTACCAGTGCCCGTTCTGCAGCCGCGTGCGCGACACCACCAACCAGCTCCTCGAGGAGTATGGCGAAGACCTGCAGTTCGTCTTCAAACAACGCCCGCTGGCCTTCCAGGCGGCCTCGGAGCCGGCGGCGCGGGCGGCGCTGGCGGCCCAGAAGCAGGGCAAGTTCTGGGAGTATCACGACAAGCTGTTCGACAACCAGCGTGAGCTGGCCAATGCCGATTTCGTCGCCTGGGCCGGCGAGTTGGGCCTCGACGAAGACAAGTTCCGGGCCGACATGGAGTCCGATGAGGTGAAGGCGCTGCTGCAAGCCGACGTCCAGTTGGGCGACCGGCTCCAGGCGCAGGGCACCCCGCACTTCTTCGTCAACGGCTACCGGCTGCGCGGCGCCCAGCCCCTGCCGGCCTTCAAGACGATAATCGATCGCGAGATCAAGAAGGCCAAAGAGCTAATCGAGGCCGGCGTGCCACGCTCAGAGATCTACTCCAAGATGCAAGAGGACGCCATCACCGGCGCGCCGCCGATGATCGGCGGCGAAGAGAGGCCCGCGGCTCAGCAACGGCCCACGCCGCCCGCGCAACCGACCGGCCCGGTGAACATCGAGATCGGCGACTCCATCGCCATCGGCCCCGAGGATGCCAAGGTGACGCTGGTGGAGTTCTCGGACTACAAATGCGGTTTCTGTGGCCGGCTGTTCAACACTCTCAAGGAGCTGAAGCCGGAGTACAAGAACCGGGTGCGGTTTGTCGCCAAGCAGTTCCCGCTCGGCCGTTGGCCCGAGTCCGAGCTGGCCGCCCAGGCCTCATACGCAGCTCACGCCCAGGGCAAGTACACCGAGTTCGGCGCGCTGGTCTATCAGAACCAGCGGACCTTCAACGAGGAGATGCTCTACGAGTTCGCCGAGCAGATCGGGCTCGACATGGATCGTTTCCGCGACGAGATGGAGAACGAGAAGTGGAAAGAGCAGGTCCAGCGCGACCGAGCCGACGGCCAGAAGGCCGGCGTGCGCGGCACTCCGTCGCTGTTCCTGAACGGCGAGCGCATCGGCGGCGCCCTGCCGACCGAACAGCTCCGCACGCTCCTCGACAGGGCGCTCGAGGGCTGACCTGCCCCCCCCCGTAGGTTCTATCCAAACAATCCGCCGACGTCACCCAAGGGCACGGTGCACATCGTCGTGACAAGGGGTGTCGGCGCTCCGCGCTTCAGGACACGGCGACGGTCACGAGCACGGCCGGCCTGTGCAACCCGGAACATGGGTGACTTTTTTGAACCGGGCAGATAACGGGCCGGCTTCCGGATCCGGGCAGAATACGACGACTACGAACGATCACGGTTGTGCCCAGGGTCAAGTCCGGAGCTTGTAGCCGCTCGCCACCACTCGCCAGGTCACCAGCACGGTTGTCAAGAGACCGACCGAGACCACTCCGAGCGCCACCCCGGGCGAGACATCGGAGCGGTCGAGTAGCCCGTAGCGCATCCCGTTGACCATGTAGAGAATCGGGTTGAGGCGGCTCACCGTGTCCCAGGGGTGCGGGAGCATCTCGACCGAGTAGAAGACCCCTCCAAGAAACGTCAACGGGGTCAACACGAAGTTGGGCACCGCGGCCAGGTGATCGTACTTCTCGGCCCAGATGGCAACCAAGATCCCGAACGCCGCGAAAGTGGCGCTCACCATGAGCGAGAACAGCAGGGTGTAGAGCGGGTGCGCCACCCCCATCCCATTGAAAATGAACGCGACTATGAAAACCAGCGCGCCCACGAGGAGGCTGCGCAGCGCGGCGGCGGCCAGGAACGCGACGATGAACTCGCGCGCCCCGAGAGGCGCCACCAGAATGTCGAGTATGGTCCCGTTGATCTTGGCTTGAAAGATACTCGAGGAAGTGTTCAGGAACGACGCGTTGATCATCGCCAACATGACGAGTCCCGGGACCACGAACTCGATGTAGGGAATCCCCTGGACCTCGCGCAGCCGCGCACCGAGCGCGACGCCGAAGACCAGAAAATAAAGGCTGGTCGAGATGAGCGGCGAGACCACGGTCTGCAACGCGACCTTGCTGAAACGGTGAACCTCTTTGGCGAGCAGGGTCCCGAGCCCGATCCAGTTCATTCGCTCTCTCCCTCGCGATGCCGCCCGAGCGAGTCCGGCGCCGCCTTCAAGAGATCGACATAAATGTCCTCCAACCGCGTCTGCTGGATACTGATCTCCTCGGGTTCGCCAAGCTGTCGAACGACGCGCAGGATCTCCTCGATGTCGCGCGCCGTGGCCCACGGGGCGACGATAACGTTCTCGGACTCCAGCCGCGTGCCGGGCGGCAAGTGGGCGGGGGGAGCGCTCAGCGCCACCGGCAGGACCGCTCGCACTTGGCCGCGGCGGTTGCGAGAGAGCAGGCTGTCGCGCTCCTCCACGAGCACCAGGCGGCCGTGGTTGATTATCCCGACTCGATCCGCCATGGCCTCCGCCTCCTCAATGTAATGAGTCGTCAAGATGACGGTGGTTCCCTCCGCCGCGAGTCGGCGCACGACTTCCCAAAGATCCTTGCGCAGCTCGACGTCGACCCCCGCCGTGGGCTCATCCAAAAACAGGAGCCGGGGCCGATGGACCAACGCCTTGGCCACCAGCAGGCGGCGCTTCATCCCGCCCGACAAGCTGCGGGTGGCCGAGTCACGGCGGCTCCAGAGGGCAAACATCCGCAGAAGCTCATCGACTCGCCCGAGGTCGGGCTTGACCCCCATCAACCCCATTTGAATCCGGAGGCTCTCGCGCGGCGTGAAGAAGGGGTCAAAGACGATCTCCTGCGGAACCAGCCCAAGCAACCGCCGCGTCACCCGAAAGTCACGCACAGTGTCGTGGCCGAACACCTGAATCGAGCCGGAGGTGGGGCGCGAGAGCCCGGCGACACAGTTGATGATGGTGGTCTTGCCGGCCCCATTCGGCCCGAGCAAGGCAAAGACCTCCCCTTGGCGGATCCGGAGATCGACGTCGGCGACGGCCTCGATATCGCCGAACCTCTTGCTCAAACGCTCGATCAGGAGTGGGGCGGCGCCGGCTTTCACGACTATTGAAACCTTCCCGGGCCAGAGGACCACGCGCGACGGCGCAACGATTATGCGCGCCGCCGTCCACGTTGCAAAGTGTTTGAGGTTGTTCTAGCTTCCAGATCCGTGTGCCGCCGCGAAGCAACGCATCGCGACATGCGGCGACGATAGCGACGACCGATAGGAGGGTGAAGATGCTTACAGAGCGGGTCAAGGAAATTCTGAGCTGGTATTCGTCCGACAACCCAGGCGTCAAGAGCAACCTGGCGCGCATGTTGATGCACGGCAACCTCGCGGGCACGGGCAAGATGGTGATCCTTCCGGTCGATCAGGGCGTCGAGCACGGCCCGGCGCGCAGCTTCGCGCCCAACCCGGAGGGCTACGATCCGCGCTACCATTTCGCGCTCGGGATCGAGGCGGGCTGCAACGCTTACGCCGCCCCACTCGGCTTCCTGGAGGCCGGCGCGGCCGAGTTCGCAGGGCAAATCCCATTGATCTTGAAGCTCAACAACAACGACTCGCTCTTCGCGACCTCAAACCCGGTCTCGGCGGTGACCGGCTCGGTCCACGACGCGCTGAGACTCGGTTGTGCCGCCATCGGCTTCACCATCTACCCGGGTAGCTCGTGGCGCAAAGAGATGTTTCAGGAGATTCGCGAGTTGAGCGAGGAGGCCAAGGAAGTCGGGTTGCCGACGGTGCTCTGGTCCTACCCGCGTGGCGAGGGTCTCTCGGCCAAGGGCGAGACGGCCATCGATGTGGTCGCCTATGCCGCTCACCTGGCCTGCCAACTCGGGGCGCACATCGTGAAGGTCAAACCGCCGACGGCGCACATCGAGCAGGACGCAGCCCGCAAGGTTTACGAGACTCACGCGATCCCCATCGAGACGCTGGATCAACGCATCCGACATGTGGTCCAGTCGTCCTTCGACGGCCGGCGGATCGTCATCTTCTCGGGCGGCGCCGCCAAGAAGAGCGTCGAAGACGTCTACGACGAGATCAGGCTCATCCACAAGGGCGGGGGGTTCGGCTCAATCATCGGACGCAACTCGTTCCAGCGCCCCAAGGCGGTGGGAACAGAGATGCTCAACAAAATCATGGAGATTTACGCCTCGTGAGACAGCGCCGCATTCTACTGACAAGCGCGCTGCCGTATGCCAACGGCAGCATCCACATCGGCCATCTGGTCGAATACATCTACACCGATATCTGGGCGCGCTACCTCCGCATGACCGGCGCCGAGGCGCGCTACTTCTGCGCCGACGACACCCACGGCACTCCGATCCAAATCCGCGCCATGAAGGAGGGCCGCTCTCCCGAGGAGTTGATCCGCCACTACCACGAAGAACACCAGCGCGATTTCCGAGACTTTCAGATCGAGTTCGACTGCTTCCACAGCACCCACAGCGAGGAGAACCGACGCTGGTCCGAGCGGATCTTCGCCGCCGCGAAGGAGAAGGGGCACATCGCCCGCCGAGTGGTGGAGCAGACCTACTGCGCGCACGACAAGATGTTCCTGCCGGATCGTTTCGTGCGCGGCAATTGCCCCAAGTGTGGCGCCGAAGATCAGTACGGCGACTCCTGCGAGGCGTGCAGCGCCACCTATACGACCACCGAGCTCGTCAAACCGCGCTGCGCCGTGTGCGGCAACCCGCCCGAGCGCAAGAGCTCCGAGCACCTGTTTTTCGAGCTTCAGAAGCTGTCGGCCGAGCTCCACGCCTGGACCAAACACCCCGACCATCTGCAAGCCGAGGTGGCCAACTCGGTGCAGCCCTGGATCGAGGGGGGCTTGCGCGACTGGGACATCAGCCGCGACGGCCCTTACTTTGGCTTCCCGATCCCGGGCGAAGACAACCTGTACTTCTACGTCTGGATGGACGCCCCGATAGGCTACATCGCCACCACTCAGCGGTGGTGCGATGAGAACGGGCGCCAAGTGGAGGAGTTCTGGAGCGATCCGGAGACGGAAATATACCATGTGATCGGCAAGGACATCGTTTATTTCCACTGTCTTTTTTGGCCGGCCATGCTGATGGACGCGGACCTCAACCTGCCCACCTCGGTCGTCGTTCACGGTTTCTTGACCGTCGAAGGGACCAAGATGTCCAAGTCGCGCGGCACCCTCATCAACGCCCGCACCTACCTCGATCATCTACCGCCCGAGTATCTCAGGTATTACTTTGCCACCAAACTGAATGGCCGGGTCGAGGATATCGACCTGTCGTTCGAGGACTTCACCAACCGCGTCAACTCGGAGCTGGTCAACAAAATCGCCAACCTCGCGAGCCGCTCGCTGTCATTTGTCGAGAAGCGCCTTGATGGACGACTGGGGCACATCCCCGACGACGCCGGTTCTCTCATGGCCGCGCGACGTCAAGCGCTTCACAAAGCACAAGCGGCCTATGAACGCCGCGACGTGGCGGCGGCTGTCGATGAGGCCGTCACGCTGGCCGAACAGGGCAACCTGTACTTGCAGTCGAGGGCGCCGTGGGAGGCGATGAAGAGCGACCCCGAGCGCGCCCGCGCGATCTGCACCGCCGCCGCCAACGCCATGATGACGGTGGGGGTGATAATCAGGCCGGTGCTGCCGGTGCTGGCCGACCGGTTGGCCGCGATGCTGCAAGTCAGTCCGTTCGACTGGCGCGCGGGCGAAGCGACCCTCGAGGATCGCGCAATCGGCAAGTTCGAACACCTCGCCGGGCGCGTCCAACGAGAACAACTGGACGCAATCGTCGAGGCCAGCCGCGCCGACGAGCCCGACGCAACGCCACCTCTCGCCGGAGAGTCGTACGAAGTCGAAGAACTCCAACCCATCTGCGAGTTCACCGACTTCGCCAAGGTCGATCTGCGGGTGGCCAGAATAGTCACCGCTGAAACGGTCAAGAAAGCCGACAAGCTGCTGCGGCTCGAGCTTTGCCTCGGGCCACTCGGGCGCCGCAACGTCTTCGCCGGTATCCGCAAGGCGTTCCCTGAACCCGGAGCGCTGGAGGGCCGCCATGTGGTCTGCGTGGCCAACCTGGCGCCGCGCAAGATGCGCTTTGGAGTTTCCGAGGGGATGGTCCTGGCCGCCGGCGACGGCGCCGGGATCCACTTGCTGGAGCTCGACGCCGACGCCCGTCCGGGTGATCGGATAAGCTGACGACCGTCAGCAATCACGATTATGGAAAATCACGAGCCCTGAGCCCTGAGCCAAGAGCTGAGAGCTGAGAGCTGAGAGCCTGCTCCGAACTCTCCGGATGCGACCTCGCTATTGGACCTCAATGCCGAACTCGTCCGTCTCGCTACGCTCGGCGGCGTCGTAGTAGGGGGCGGCGCTCGAGCCCGGGACCGTCGCCGAGATCGGGTACCGCGCCGTCAGCCGATAGGAAAACTCCAGTGGCACCCCGGCCTCGAGCGGATCCAGGTAGATCAAGATCTGGCGGTCGGTGAACTCGTACTCGGAGATCACGGAGGCCTCGCGTAGCGCCGCCAGATCCTCGGTGTGCAAGTGGAACGCCGGCGGACGCCCCAGGTCGACCAGCATCATCCCCCGCAGGGACGGGTCGTGGTTGGTGACGGTGACGTTGACCGTCACGGTATCGTCGACCGCCAGGGTGGTTTTGTCGTATTCGACCTCGATGGTGACGGGGCCCTGCGCGGGTTCGCCGGCCGCCGCCCATGGCAGATGGTAGCTCGCCACGACCTGGTACATCAGGTTGCCGACCCCCTCGTAGCTGAGTTCGAGTTCGTTATCGCCGCTCACCGTTTGCGGGCTCAGGTCGAGCTGCCACATCACATCGCGGTTGAAGTTATCGAACTGCCGCCGCCCCACCTCGGCCCCATTGAGCCGCACATGGATCTCGGCCTCGGTGTGGCCGGCGTCACCGCCGAGCGCCCCCAGGAGCAGCTTGAGCGTCAACACCGTGGCCTGGGTGGAGTGGCCCCAGTTGCCCTGCGGATCCTTCTCCCCGATGAGCCAATTCACCGCCCCCTCGACCACAATCGGATAGGCGTGGGCGTTCATCAGCGCCAGGCCGACCAGGGCGGTGGTCTCAATGGCGGCGGCGTTACCCCACGAGCCCACCATCGTGTCGCCGTTCGGCTGCCAGTGAACGAGGCCCCCGGGCTCCTCGATCCGCGCCTCGTAGAGCCTGGTCAGGGCTTGGTTGACCACGGCCGAACTGCGTCCGGCGGCCGACAGCGCGTTCACCGCCATGGCGATGGTGTAGATGTCGTCCTCGGTCGGCAACCGGCTCTCGATGAACTGCAACGCCAACCCCAAGGCAGAACCGTCATAGCCTGTCTGCGCCAACCCCCATGCGATGTACGAGGTGGCCCGCAAGCTCGAGCCGCCCAGGTTCTCGTTGCCGGCGTGCAAGTGGCGCTCCTCGGTCCAGGAGCCGTTGGACTGCTGGACACTCGCGAGCCAGTCCTGGGTGCGGGTGATGACCTTCGAGTCGACGAACTGAACCGCGCTCGTATCGTCGAGCATCATGATGACGAGCGCGCTCAACACTGCGTTGCCGGGGTTGTCGCCCACCCACCAGTTGAAACCGCCGTCGCGGCACTCGAACGTCAGGATACGCTGGTAGCCCAAGTTCACATACTGCTGCGCCTTCAACTCCACTTCGGGGTTCAAGGTCTCGGCCGCCTTCATGTACGCCATCACCAGCACGTTCGGCCACGCTGAGCTGGTGGTCTGCTCGAGGCAGCCCTGAGGGAGGCGCAACATGCTGTCGAGCCCTTCGACCGCTTGGGACATCATCCCCGGATATACCTTGACGAGAAGGGTCGCCGAGCCCTCGATCAGATCGTGAGGGATCGAGACGGTCTCGACGATTGTCTCGCTCGCCGGCGCGTCGGCCGGCTGATCGGCGCGGAATCGGCGCGACGCGCTCTGTTCGAAGCGTCTGCCGTCGGGTTTCACGAGCACGGTGCGTCGCACGGCGTCCGACATGGCGGTGCCCTCGGCAAAGATCGTAAGGGCGTGGGTGCCGACTTTTTTTACCCGAACGTCAAAGTACACGGCGGTCACCTGGCCCGGATCGAGCGGCACAGTCACCTCGCTCCCGTCGAGAAGCTCGAGCCACTCGGCGCTCTGGGCCTCGAGCCGCACGGTCTGCGGGATGTCCAGGTAGTTGTAGATGGCGATGGGGACGCTCACCTCGTCGCCCCTGGTGAGCGTCGCGGGGAAGTCGATGTCGACAAAGAAGTCCTGGAAAACCGTCAACCCCGCGGTGGTCGAGCCGAGCAGCCCGTCCAGGGTGTTACCGAGCGCCGACATACGCCACTCGGTGATCGAGTCGGCCATCGTCAGCGAGATCTCGGCCCGTCCGTCGGAGTCGGTGATGAGAGCCGGCTCCACGTGCAATGTCTCGGGGAAGTAGCTGCGCACGCGCACGCCGCCCGGCCCTTCCTCGCTCCCCGAGTCGGGTTCGGCGGGGGGACCGCCGCCACCCGGGGCTGCCCCGTCGTCGTCTTCTCCAAACCATATGCCGTCTTCATCCCAGCCACGGCCCCACCAGAGGTCATAGAGCGAGAAGGTGGCGCTGAGGTCGTCGGCCGTCCCCGGCCGCTTGTCGGGCCCGTCGGAGATCATCTCCCAGACGATGTTGTCTTCCGGCGAGTAGCCCCACTGATCGGTGATGACCAGATCCGGCCGCTCGACGAGACGGTATGGCCGGCCCCAGAAGTCGAACAACTCGGTCGCGGCCAGATGGGCGCGCAGCGCCTGGGCCTCGCCGTAGGGGAAGTCTTGCTGCCGGAGCTCCATGACGAACCCGGCGACCACCTCTTCCATGAGCGGTTGCAAGATTTTGTGCGCCGCCGCGACGCGCTCGCGACGCGTGTTCTTGGTGGCGCCGTAAGCCTCGTGCCCGCCCTCTTGGGCGGCAAACGCCACCTCGGCGCGCGCCGCGCGGGCGGCGGTGATGCTCTCACCAGAGTCCGGTGAGCCGTCACTCTCGATCACCTCTTCGGGCCTCAGCGAGGGCCATGCGAACTGGTAGCCCGGAGTACCGAGGGCCTCTTCCAGCTCGAAGTAGACCTTGAGCAACCCTGGTTGCGCCTCTTGCAGCGCGAAGACCGCCTCATCGACCACCTGAACTCCGAGGGCCGCCACTTTGGGCCTCCCTTCGGAGTCGGTGGTCTCCACCGCGACACGCGCCGGCTCGCCGGGCGCGTAGACTTCGCGGTCGGGCGTGAGCTTGACGCGCAAGCCGTCGGCGGCCTCCACGTAAACCAACCGCGCGTCGCGCACTATCTCGCTGTTCTCGCCAAGGTAATAGGCGTTCAAGCGCAGCGCGCCGCTGAGTGCCGGATCGAGTTCGAACGACCACTGGGCGTGGCCGTCCACCACATCGAGGGCCTGGGTGAGTACCGTCCGCCCTCCGTGGATGACGTCCACGAAGACCCGCCCGCGCGCGGCGGCCATCAGCACCTCGGCCTGCAAGGTGTCGCCCACCTGGTAGAGGGCCTGGTCGGTGCGCAACAGGATGGTGCGCCCGACCCGGCCCTCGAGCGTCAAGGGGATCTCCACCGGCGCGCCGTCCGGAGGGGTCACGGTGAGGCTCGCCTCGAGCGGTAGCGCCGCGGGGGTCAAGATGAAGCGACCGATGCCCTGCTCATCGAGCGGCACCACGAAGTCGCGACCGGGGATGCTGATTGCCACATGGGCGTCGGGGAGCGGTGTCCCCATCGGGTTGCCGACCACCACATAGACGCGGTTGGCGACGCCCGGGATGAGCACTCCGCTCTCGGGCAGCAGAGTGACATCGACGCCGCTCTGCGCCACCACCGTGGTGCGCGAGATGCTCTGCTCGTGATCCGCGAGGTCGGTCACAACGACGTCGATTTTGATGAGGGCGTTGCCTTGCTCGAGGCTCGTGCCGACGAGGTAGTCGGGCAGCTCGAAAGAGAAGTGATAGAGCCCCTCCTGGTTGAGAGTGCCCTGGAGTTCGGCGAAGGTCGTGAACTCCACGTCGAACGCCGCCGCCTGGATGACGAACTTACCGCCCGCCACCGGTTGGCCGAAGAAGTAATCGGCCGCGATGGTCCCTTCGACACGCTGACCGGGGAGATAGTATGAGCGGTCGAGAGTGAGTGTGATACCGAAGTTGGGCAGGGTGTAGCGCTCCACCGTCACCTGCTTCTTGACCTCCTCCTCGTCGAGCGCGGCCGTGATCCGGAACTCGCCCATGTTGACCTGGCGCGCGAGTTCGAATGTGGTCGCCGCGATGCCGAAGCTGTCGGTGACGATTTGCTCGCGCATCACCTTGTTGCCGGCCGCGTCGCTGATTTCAAAGATCACCGCGCGCTCACTGAGCGGTGTCCGCCGCGCGCGGTCGAGCGCCAAGGCGCGCAGGTGCATCGTCTGGCCCGGCTGGTAGAGCGGCTTGTCGGTGACGAGCAGAACGCGCGCGTCGACCTGGAGCGCGACCTCCACCTCGGCCGTGTCCCACACCTCGCCGTCGTGGACCGCGAACACCAGGCGCACCGGCCCCTGGTGGTCCACAGGGAACGGCAGCTCGCCGGCCATGGTGCCGAGGTTGTCGGTGCGGCCGGTGGCCAACGGGAGCGACTGCATCTCGCCATGCTCGTCTTCCCAATGGAGTTCGACCGCCACCTCGGCATCGACGATTGGGGCCCCGGTGTTCGGATCGCGCACCATCATCCGCGCGAATCCCGGCTCGCCGGCGGCGTGACGGGCGGCGGTCAAGACTTGCAGCTCCATCTGGCGGAGCGCCTCGAAGAGGCTCCTCAAGCCAACGATCTTGGCCGATTGACCATTTGAGCGCTCGAAGTGGATCTCGTACTCGAGGTTGTAGCCCACCATCTCGGGTACCTGGAGGTCGGCCGGGAGCCCTTGGAGGGTGAGACTTCTGAGGTCATAGCCCGTCGTTTGAAACTCCACCTCGGTGGAGTCGAGGGCCTCTCCGTCGAGACTCGTCAGTGTAACGCCGAGGGTGCCGGTGATGGGCTCGGCGCGACTGTTGTAGAAGAGCACCGAGACGTCGACCCGGTCATCGTGGACAGTGGCGGTCAATCGGTGTTCTTCAAAGAAGAGCATCGGTCGCGGGAAACGCTGGGAGGCGTCCGCCGAGCGGTCGGGCAGCTCCCTCGGGGCCCGGGGAGGGTGAGGATAAAACCGCCCGGGAAGTCGCGCGTCGTCATCGGGTACGCGCGCCGGCCGGTCTGTTTCGTCGCACCCCGCGATGATTAGCTGTACTGTCAACAGGGCGATGAGCGCCGCCCCCAATCGCCACCAAGCGTGCCTTGTGGTTGCCATGATACTCTCCGTTTTTAAACGAATGGAGGAGGCCCCCAATTCCAACCTTCCGATCCATCCAAACTCAACTGCAGGAAAGATGCCAGAAACAAAAGGTCATGACATGCGCCGGGCAGCGCGCTCCTCCGGCGATTCAACAAGGAAAGCTTCGGCCAATGTGTGGCTTCCGGGCGATTGCGTGCAAAAAATGTACACTTGTCCGTGGCCTGGGCGAGACCCGTTTTTGATTTGAAACCGTTTGGCCTACCATGCTGAAGTTGCTCGACGTCCCGGCGCGTGTCGGGCAAGAACACAGGAGGTTTTTTCGATGTCCAAGAAATCTGGTGGCAAGACAGTCCGCGCACCCGCCGCGCGTGAGAGGATCGAGGCGACGAGCCCTGCTACCCTCAAAGCCATCGGCAGCTGCGAACTCACTCCCGTGGCGGAGGTTGCCGATATCGTCGCCCGCGCTCGCGCCGCTCAGCTCGCCTGGGGAGCGCTCGACATCAGAACGCGGGTCGAGCACCTGCTCGATGTGCGCCGGGCTTTGATCGCGCGCTCCCGTGAGTTGGCCTCGGTCATAAGCCGCGACAACGGCAAGCCGCAACTGGAAGCACTCTTGACCGAGGTCTTCCCCGTGACCGATCTCATCGGCTATTTCGGGGGTGCGGCGGAGCAAATGCTGGCCGACAAACCGCTCAAGCTCCACAGCCCGCTACTCGTGAACAAGGTGAGTACGGTGCGGCGGCAACCACGCGGGGTGGTGGCGGTGATCGCGCCGTGGAACTATCCGTTCTCCATCCCCATGGGTGAGATTGTGCTGGCGCTCCTGGCCGGCAACGCGGTGGTGCTCAAAGGATCGACCGAGACGCCGCTGGTGGCGCAAGCAATCGAGGAGGTGATGGCGAGAGGCCTCCTGCCCGCCGGGTTGTTCTCCGTCCTCCAGGGATCGGGGAGCGAGGTCGGCGCGGCGCTCGTCAGTGCGGGAGTGGACAAGATCTCGTTCACCGGCAGCGTCGGGGTTGGACGCCGGGTCATGGCGATGGCGGCCGAGAGCCTCACGCCGGTCAAGCTCGAGCTAGGCGGCAAGGATCCCGCCATCGTGTGCGCCGACGCCGATCTGGAGCGCGCGGCGGCGGGGATTGTCTGGGGGGCATTCATGAACGCCGGCCAGACCTGCGCCTCGGTGGAGCGGGTCTACGTTCAGCGCGAGGTGGCCGAGGAGTTCATCGAGCGGGTGGTGGAGCGCACGAAAGCCATCAGGGTCGGGTTTGACGAGGAGCGCGAGAGCACCTGCTGCGACATGGGGCCGCTCGTGAGCGCCGGGCAGCTCGCGCTCGTCCGCGAGCATGTGTGCGACGCTCGCGCCAAGGGCGCCGTGGTGCGCGTCGGGGGCGGCCGGCCGGCGGGGCTCGACGAAGAGGCGCTGCCGGGCTATTTCCACGCCCCGACGGTACTCACCGAGGTCACTCACGAGATGCGCTGCATGACCGAGGAGACCTTTGGACCGACTCTACCGATCATGGTGGTCGACAGCGAGGAAGAGGCTCTGCTGCTGGCCAATGACAGCCCGTTTGGGCTCACCGCCAGCGTCTGGAGCCGCGACCGGCGGCGCGCCGCGGAGTTGGCGCGCCGGCTCAAGGCCGGGACCGTGACCATCAACGACCACAACTTCACCCACGGGATCCCCGAAGCACCCTGGACCGGAGTCGCCGAGAGCGGCTTCGGCTCGTCGCACGGCGAGGAGGGGTTGCTGGAGATGACCTATCCCAAACATATCAGCGACGACCGCCTGCCGCTGGCTAAAAATGCCTGGTGGTTCCCTTATGACCAGCGTCTAAGTCGTTTGCTCGGCGGGGTGTTGAAGCTCATGGAGACCAGGGACAACGCTCTGCGCCACCTGAAAAACTTCTGGCAGCGCTCTTGAGCTATCAGTTGGCCATCGCCTGGAGCATGCCGTTCAGGGTCCTGATGTGGCGGCGCTCTTCGGCAATGAGCTCATCGATCACGCTTTGGTCTTTCTCGCGCACCAGCGAACGCAGCTCGTGGAAGAAGAGGATGGTGTCCTTCTCGAAACCCAGCGCATAGCGCACCGCGCTCTCGTCGTCGGTCAGGTTTCGAACGATATCGCGGGCCGCCTCGGGACTCGGAAAGACTCGGTTCTCGGCCAGCGCGTGCATGTAACCCTGATACTCCTCGTCATGGCGCCACGAAGCCTCGATGTCGCCGATTCCGGAGAGCATCTCCTCGAAAATCTTGGCGTGCCGGCGCTCCTCGTCACGCAAGTAGGAAAAGATCTCCTTGGCTTTCTGAGAACGCGCTTGTGATTGGGCCTCTTCGTAAAAGGCCTCGCCGCAGCTCTCGATCTGAACAGCGATTTCAACTACTTCGGCTCCCGAATAGGCGGTTATCATTCGCTACCTCCGTGACACGTTGGTGGCGGTGGCCCGCTATCACTTGCGGTCCACCAAGGGTTGTCGTCGGGATTTCAAGCTGTGCTCAAGAGCACTCCCTGCCAGCCGGCAATTTACACCGAACGGTCGAACACACGCAAGCTTGAAGTCGACAAATGGCCATTCCCACGAGGGTTTTGAGACGCGAGGGCAACCGCCCGCGCTACTAATTACAACCCCGAAAACCAGGGATCCCGCAGGTGGCTGTCGGCCATGGATTGAGGGCTGACCAAAAACCGCAATGGATAGCGTTGACGAGGATAGCGCATCTTAGTATATTCCCGCTCGGTAGTGCTCTGGCGGTAGGAATTCGCAAAGAAAGGTGATGTAGATATGAAGGTCGCGATGCTCAACGATGTCACCCGCTGCATGGCCTGTCGCGGGTGTCAGACTGCCTGTAAGCAATGGAACAGCTTACCGGCCCAAGAGACCAAGTTCACCGGCAGCTACGAGAACCCGCCCTCGTTGTCACCCATCACATGGACCCGGATCATGTTCCGGGAGCACGGGAACAATGGCAACGCGCGGTGGCTGTTTGCCAAGATGCACTGCATGCACTGTCAAGACGCCCCGTGCGTCGACGTCTGCCCGAGCGGCGCGATGCAATACACGGACAAGGGGACGGTCAGGGTCGATGCCGAAAAGTGCATCGCTTGCAGCTACTGCGTCGCCAACTGCCCGTTCCTTGTGGCCCAATACGACAAGAGCATGGGCGTCGCTCGAAAATGCACGTTCTGCTACGACCGGATCTCCAACGGGATGGAGCCCGCGTGCAGCCAAGCCTGCCCCACCGACGCCATTGAGTACGGCGAACAGAGCGCGATGCTCAGAAAGGCGCAGGAGCGAGTCAAGACGCTCAAAGCCCGTGGGATCAAAGGCGCCCATATTTACGGTAAGGACGAGATGGGCGGCATGGCGATGCTCTATGTCCTCGCTGATCGCCCGTCGGCCTACGGCCTGCCCGACGATCCGGTGGCGCCCGTGGCGGCTACGCTGTGGGGCACCATCTTCAAGCCGGTGCGCACCCTGGCGGTGGTCGGAGCCGTGGCGGTTGGCTTCGTTGTAAATCGCCGGCGTGCCAGAGAACAGAATCCTGAGCGGTCCTGAGGGAGGTGTTCGCATGCGTGAGGAACGCAAATTCTCCGTCACAGAGCCCCCGCATATTTCTTCCGGGGAGACGGTCCCGCGGGCCATGCTGGATACCATTCTAGCGCTGGTCCCGGTTACATTGGTTGCCATTTATTTCTACCGCTTGAACGCGGTGTTTCTGATCGGGGTCTGCCTGCTAGCGGCGGTCGTGACCGACGCGGTGGCCCGGAAGATCAAGGGGCGCAAGCCGAGTGTCAGCGACCTCAGTGTCCTCGTCACCGGCCTCATCCTGGCGCTCTGTTTCTCGCCGCTCACCAACTGGTGGACCGCGGTCTTCGCCACCGTCTTGGCGGTCGGCATCGGCAAAGAGTGGATGGGCGGCCTCGGCTGGAACCGGTTCAACCCGGCGGCCTTCGGTCGCGCCGGGGTAATAGTCCTGGCGCCGGTGACCGTGTTCTTGAACCGCCAGTTCGCGGGATGGAATGTCTCGTTCCCGATGTCCCCCGACGTGGTCGACTCGGTCAGCGGCGCGACCCCACTCACGATGATCGCAAGTCCCCAAATGACCCTGGACGTTCCGCACCTGCAGCTGCTGCTGGCCAACCCCGGCGGCGGCGGACTGGCGGAGACCTCGGCTCTCGCGCTGCTCTTGGGGGGCGCCTACTTGCTCTACCGGCAACACATTACATGGCACATCCCCGTCTCGATTTTGGGCGCGGTCGCGGTGCTGACGACGATCCTTGGGCACAACCCGGCCGACCACCTCCTGACCGGTGGGCTCATGCTGGGCGCGCTGTTCATGGCCACCGACTGGGTCACGTCGCCTATCACGGATCCGGGGCGGATCATCTTCGGGGTACTCATCGGAGTCCTGGTCGTCGTCTTCCGCGTCTTCTTGGGCCCGACCGAGGGTGTCGCGTTCGCGATCCTCATCATGAACGCATTCGTGCCACTCATCGACCGGCTAACGAGACGTGGCGTGTTCGGCCAGTTAAACGCGGCCAAAGCGGCGGCGGCTAAAGCGACTGCAACTAAAGCGGCCTAGCGAGGAGGTGGGTTCATGTCCAACGGAACTTTCACCGGGGGCATCCATCCCCCGGACTACAAGGAAGCAACGAGTCAGCTCGCCATCGAGGATATCGCGCTTCCCGATGAAATTTTCATCCCCCTGAGCCAGCACATCGGGGCCCCCTGCACGGCATGTGTCGAGGTGGGCGCCGATGTCTCGAAGGGACAGAAGATCGGCGACTCCGAGTCATTCGTCTCAGCGCCGGTGTGCTCTTCCGTGACCGGCAGAGTGACCGCGATTGAGAAACGAAAGCACTTCACCGGCCAAGAGGTGCTGGGCGTCGCAATCAAGGTCGGTTCGCAAGAGGACCAGGCGAAGACCAACTACCTCAAGGCCATCCCGGCCTGGGAGGAGGCCGACCTCGATGAGCTTCGCAAGTTGGTCCGCGAGGCAGGGATCGTTGGTCTGGGCGGCGCCGCCTTCCCCACCAGCGTCAAGCTGTCCCCGCCGGCCGACGCCCCCATCGACACCGTCATCATCAACGGCTGCGAGTGTGAGCCGTTCTTGACCTGCGACCATCGCTTGTTGCTCGAGAAGACCGAAGACGTGATTGTCGGCAGCCTGATCATGAAACGCGTGGTCGGGGCTTCCCGAGTCATAATCGGGATCGAGGACAACAAGCCCGACGCCATTGCACATATGACCAAGGCGACGGCCTCATATCCCGACGTGACCGTCACGGCGCTGCACACCAAGTACCCGCAAGGGGCCGAGAAGCAGCTCATCAAGGCGACCATCGACCGCGAGGTGCCGATGCGCGGCCTCCCCATGAAGGTCGGCGCGCTCGTGCACAACGTGGGGACGGCGCTCGCCCTCTCCGAGGCCGTCCGTCTCGGCAAGCCGCTCATCGAGCGGGTAATCACCGTCTCGGGCCCCGGTGTCAAGCGGCCGTGCAACCTCCGCGTGCCCCTCGGGACACCGCTCAACCACCTGATCGCGCACGCGGGCGGCCTCAACGCCGCCGCCGCCAGGATCGTGTTGGGTGGCCCGATGACAGGCTGGGCGCAGGCCGACCTCAGCGCCTCGGTCGTCAAGGGGACCAGCGGCCTCTTGGCCCTTGACAAGGCACTCGCCGCCACACGCGACGAGTACCACGACTGCGTGCGTTGCCAGCGGTGCGTGCGCGCCTGCCCGATGTATCTCTATCCCAACTTCTTGGCCACCGCCGCCGAGCACAAACAGTGGTCGGCGGCCGACAAAGACGGCGCCCTCGACTGCGTCGAGTGCGGCGCGTGCGCTTTCGACTGCCCCGCCAACCGCCCCATGGTCCGCTTCATCCGCGACGCCAAGGCGGCGGTGATGGCCCGTCAGAGGGCTTAACGCACCGATAATGAGCCTTCAGCGTTTGAGCGTTTGAGCGCTCCCCCTCTCCGGCAATGAGCTTACGGCGATGGCCGCGATCATCCGCCGACAATTCGCTCAGCGATGTCTCGCGGCGCAAAAACACTCGCAATAACGTTGATTTGGTCGCCCCACACTGGATCTCCGCTGCGGACGGGCTAAAATGAGCATTGCAGGGACGATTAATGTCCCGGGGAAGGGAGACGCGATGTCCAAGAAGTGTCCCGACTGTGGAGCCCCGGTCTCAAAAAGGGGCGGACTCTGTCGGAAGTGTGAATTCGCCTACACCATGTCCGGGTCGTGTACGGGGGTCAAGTACCCTTGTTCTTACCACTGCAAGGCATGTTTTTACGACCGGCTCTATGACTCGCGAGGCCGATTCCCACGCGCCGGCGGGGCGTCACGCAAAGCTGACGAGCGCCCCGCCCCCTCCGCGCATGAAGGGTAGGAGTATCTAGTTCCCATCCGGAAGGCCCGGATCCCGCAGTTCGCTTTAATTTTTTTGCAAAAATTTTCAGCTCGGGACCAGCGATTCCAATCGCCTGGCTGAATGCTGACGGTCGGCGGTTCGCACCCGTAGACGAAGTCTACGGGTGCGAACTATCTCAAGCCTTCTTCACGTTGCAGAGGAATGCCTTGTACTCCGGGATGGTCGTGTTGGGATCACCGACCGACGGGCTCAGGTCGTTGGTCACCGCGCCCGTGCTCATCCCCTTGAACCCCCAGTGCCAGGGCATCCCAACGATATGCTGTTTCTTGCCTTGGATCATCACCGGCGGGATCCGGTTGGTGACGCAAGCCTTGGCCGTGATGCCCTCCTGGTTGCCGTCGATGAAGAGTCGCTTGCTCTCGATCAGGACATCGTCACCGTTATTGATGCCAAGCTCGCCGGCCAGCTCTTCGCTCAGCTCGATGAACAGCTCCGGCATCAGCTCATTGAGCCAGGGGACGTTGCGCGTCTGAATGCCTGACTGGTAGTGCTCGGTCAGACGGTACGTGGTGATGATGTAGGGGTAGCGCGCCCGCTCCTCATCGGTCTCGACCGTGTGATCGGCGTAGAACCGCTGACTCGCCGGGTTGTAGGTCGCCCGCGGGTAGAGCAGGTTCGGCACCGGGCTCTCGGCCGGCTCGTAGTGCGCCGGGAATGAGCCGTCGCGGAGGGCATTGATGCAGTGCAGCCGGCCGACACCCTCGGGGAGCATGATGAACGGGTTCTTGGTCGAGGTCTCGAGATCCCACGTTCCGGGGATGTCGGGGATGTCGTTGCCGACCCACCGCTGCTCGGTCTCGCTCCACCAGATGACCGGGACGTCGGGGTTGTAGGGCTTGCCGTTTACATCGGCCGAGGCACGGTTGTAGACGATCCGGCGATTGAGCGGCCAGGCGAACGACCAGCCCAGGTGAGAGCCGATACCCTCTTTCTCCTTGACGCGGTTCTTGGTCGCCGGTTTCTCGTAGTCGTTGTAGTAGCCGCTGTAAAGCCAGTTGCCACAAGCGGTCGAGCCGTCGTCTTTCAGCCCGACGAAGTTGGTCACGAGCGATCCGTCGGCGGTGTTGTAGCCGTTCAAGTCCTTGCAGACCTTGACGATATCAATCTCGCCACCTGGGCCGTCGTAGTCCCAGAACATCTTGGTGATCGGCTCAGGCCGCGTGCCACCCTCGGCCGTGTAGTTTGCTTGTAGGCGCTTGAACAGCTCGTTGACGATCCACAGGTCGGATTTGGCCTCGCCCGGCGGCTCCTGAGCTTTCCAGCCCCACTGGATCCAGCGACCGCTGTTGGCCTTGCTACCCTCGCGCTCGTAAGCGCCGGCCGCCGGAAGGATAAACACCTCGGTGTCGATCTCGGCGGGGTTCATTCCAGGCCCTTCCCAGAACGACGCCGTCTCGTTTTCAAACAGATCCACCGAAACGAGCCACTTGAGGTTCTTTTGATAGTTGCGTTTGTCGCGGGCGCTCGGCCCGGAGACGGCGGGGTTGTCGGCCCAGCAGATCATCCCCTCGATCTCGCCCTCGCTCATGGCCTTGTACATCGCGATGTGCGAGTGGTCGAGGCCGTCGAGCTTGGGCATCCACTGGTAGCCGAACTCGTTTCTTTCCGTGGCGTTGTCGCCGTAGAACGCCTTGAGCAGGCTGACCATGTATTTGGGGCGGTTGGCCCACCAGCCGGACGGCGGGGTGGTGAGCCGCCTATACTCGGCCAAGGTCGGGTGAGCGCCTTGCTGTGGTGTCGGGTTGTAGCCCGGGATGATGTGATAGAGCATGGCCATGTCGGTGGAACCCTGCACGTTCGACTGGCCGCGCTGGGCGTTGACACCACCGCCCGCGATCCCCATGTTACCGAGCAGGAGCTGCGCCATGGCGATAGCGCGCACGGCTTGCGCCCCGTGGGTGAACTGGGTGATGCCCATCGCGTAGAGGATGTTGCCGGCCTTGCCGGCCTTGCCGGTGGTGCTGAAGAGCCGGTAGGACTCTTCCAGCGCCGCGCGATCGGCGCCGGTCATATTGCTGACATTCTCGATCGTGTACCTGGCGTAATGCTTCTTCATCAACTGAAGCACACAGTTGGGATCGCTCAGGGTCGGATCCTTCTTGATGTTGCCCTCTTCGTCCCGCTGATATTGCCACGTCTCCTGGTCGTAGCTTGTGGCGTTCCGGACGGGATCTTCGAACGCCCCCGAGAACAACCCCGTCTCCTCGTCAAACTCGAAGCCTTCATTGATCAGGTACGAGGCGTTGGTGTAGTTAAGGACGTAGTCGGACTGATACGCCTTGTTCTCGAGAGCATAGTGAATCAGTCCTGCGAGATAGGCGATGTTGGTGCCCGGCCGGATCTGCACGTACACGTCCGCGACGGCGGCCGTGCGCGACATGCGAGGATCCACCGCAATCAGCTTGGCGCCCTTCTTCTCGCGCGCCTTCTCGATCCATCGCATCGAGATCGGGTGGTTCTCGGCCGTGTTCCCCCCGATATTGATGAACACGTCGGAATGCTGGTAGTCATTCCAATGGTTGGTCATGCAGCCACGCCCGAATGATGCCGCCAGACCGGCGACGGTGACGGAGTGTCAAAGACGGGCACAGTGGTCGATCTGGATCACCCCCATCGCACGCGCCATCTTGTGGAAGAGGTAGTTCTCCTCGCAGGTACAAAAGGCGCTACCCAGCCAAGAGATGGCTTTCGTGCGGTTGACCGTCACCGCCCGGCCGTCGACCGTGGCAGTCTCTTCAAAGTTCCGATCGCGGGTGTCCTTGATCTTCGCCGCGATCTCGGCGAGCGCCCACTCCCAGTCCTTCTCCTCGTACTTGTCGCTTCCGGGAGCGCGGTAGAGGGGTTTGGTCAGACGCTTGGGGTTGGGTTGAGGCCGGCCATGTCTGTCAAAGACATAGGACATGTTGTAGTGCGAGGCGCCCTTGCTGCAAAGGGTCCCCTCGTTGATGGGGTGCCCGGGGTCGCCTTCGGCGTTGACGATTACGCCGTCCCGCACATGGCAGATGAGCCCACACCCCACACCACAAAACGTGCATGTGGTGTGGACCTCTTTCGTATACCGGACGCGCAACGCCTCACCGGAAGCCAGGGGCGCCTTACAGGCACCCACACCCACCAACGAAGCGGTCGCCGTCGTGGTGCCAACCAGCTTAAAAAAGCTGCGTCGAGATAAGTCCATCAGTCAACCCACCTCCTGCTCTAGATTGTCCAATTCGCTCGTGTTCACCCACTCCAGCTCGGAGCCGGGTGAAAAGCCTTCATGCCTGGCCAGCACATCATACGACAGCGTGGCCAGGTTGTGAATCGTCAAGTTGACCCCATCGTCGGCATCAAACTCACGCAAGTCAAAAATCTTGTAATACCGGGAGCACGCCCTGCAGAAGTTGACCCTACAGGCGTCGGACCCTTCCACTGTGAAGAACCCCATATGCGCCTGATCCTCGTTGTCGCAAAACGGGCACTTGATCCGGGTATGTTCGAAGCGCGTGCGGCACAGCCAACATTCGAGGATCTTGGCGTTGTCTTCTCGGCGGAGCAAACCGAAATGGGGCTTCGTGCCGCACGTGGGACACGCCCCGCCCTCCCACAGATCGGTGGGGACACTATCGATTAGCGCGCTCAAATCGTGGCGAACAAAGGCAGAGAAGGCACTCCCGAGCACGAACGAAGCGAGGTCGTTTTCGAGGCTCCCCTCCCGGGTCAGCCGCCGCTGGAACCCCAAGACGTCCTTGACGCCAATCTCGGCTGGGGAAGCGGAGAGAAAGCGCGCGGTCTCGTCTCGGAAACTCTTGACCGTGTCATCCAGCTCGGCGTTGGCCGCCAGTATCTCGTCGGCGATCTGATCAAGGAGCCCGACGAACTGCTTCGTCTCGACCGCCGGTTCTGTGACGACCGAGCGTCCGCTGCGAATGCGCGCTGCAATTTCCGCCGGCGGGGGCACCGGCGTCGTCGTGGACCGATCTTGGAAATAGTCGTTCATGACCCGATGAACAGCGCTGATGAACGGGGAGGTCGCGTCGAGGCTTTTGTAGATGAGGTTGCAGCGCGCAAGCTCTTTTTCAACGCTTTCGACACTGTCCAAGACTGGCATCGCGACTCTCAGGCCCCGTATTCGGCGGACATCCACACAAACATCATCCGACCCCGTCGGCACAAGCGACGAGGCCGGACCGAAGGCGGTTCTAGGCCGAACGCTCCCACAGCGCGACCGGGCGGAACGGTACAATAGGGGAGGTGGGGTGTCAAGCCGTTGGTCGTCGGGGATTGACACTACAGGAGCGGCTGGCACAGACTGAGTTGGTCGACTCGCTAACTCGGGGGGCACCTTGAAACTCAGGAACGCCGTCGCCTCACTCGCCCTGCCCGCTCCTCTGGCGGTGGTTCTTTTCGCGCTGTGGGGGGTCTTCACCGGCGTCACGAGTTGGTCCGGCGTGGCCCTCGGCGCAGTGACCGCTTATCTCATCGCCCGGATCTCCTACGGGCTGCTTCGCCGGCGGCTCGACCCCAACTTGAACGTGATGATGGCGTTGCGTTTTCCGCTGTTCGCGCTGGTCCTCTTCGGCGAGATTGTCAAGGCCAACTGGGATGTCTTGAAGCGGGTCTTTGCGCCGACCATGCCTATAAGCCCTCGCATCACGTCGTTCGACTCTTTCTTGAGCTCGGATGTCGCCAAGACCACTCTCGCCAACTGCATCACCTTGACTCCCGGGACCGTCACCGTTGAACTCGACGGCTCCCGGTTCTATGTCCACTGCCTCGCTCGCGAACATGAGGAGGAGCTGCTGAAGGGACGGATGGAGCGGCTCGTGGCGTGGCTTTTTGCGGAGGGGCCGCCGGATTCGAGGAGGATTCGATGAGCCGCTTCCTCCTGGCCATCGCCATCGCGCTCATGCTCAACGCGCTCGTTTGCCTGTACCGTGTCGTGCGCGGCCCCACCGCCCAGGATCGCCTCATCGGAGTCAACATCATCAACACCTCCGTGCTCGTGGTGCTGCTGCTCTCGTTCTTCGTCGCCGACCGACCGACCATGTATCTGGATATCGCCCTTGTTTACGCGCTGCTCAACTTCATCGTCACCGTGGCGTTGTCTCGTTTCCTGGAGACAGGGAGAAAGCCCCTTGGCTGACGTCGTGACCGGCCTTCTGACCGCAACCCTATGCCTCATGGGGGTGGTCTTCTTCCTGGGCGGAACGGTGGGGCTCCTGCGATTGCCGGATCTCTACTCCCGCCTCCACCCCGTCACCAAAGGCGACACCCTGGGCGCGACGACGATCATCCTCGGCTTGTGCTTTCAGTCGGGGTTCAATCCCGACACGTTGAAGCTCTTTGCCATCATCGCCTTTCTACTCTTGTCGAGCGCCACGTGCGGCCACGCCATCGGGCGCAGCGCTTTTGTCCGCAAAGTTCGCCCATGGCAGACGCCCGCGGCCGCCCCCCGGGTGGAGAAACGCGAGGGAGAGTCGCGGGGATTGGAGGAGGCGTGAGCGGAACGCTTGACTCGCTCTTACTCGTTCTCTTGGTGATCACCGCCGTGACGGTGGTGGTGCTCGAGGATCTGGTCGCGGCGGCGATGGTGTTCAGTGTCTACAGCCTGATCATGGCGGTCATCTGGGCGCGTCTGAGCGCCCCCGATGTGGCGCTCACCGAGGCCGCCGTGGGGGCTGGGGTGACAACGGTCCTGTTCATCATCACCATCTACAAGACTGCCGGGAGGCCCCGCGCGCGACGAGGTGGTCGGGATGAGGGCTAACCCGCCCGAGAAGAGTCGCCGCGTGTTTGGAGGTCGGGCGAATGTGCCGGTCCTGCTGGCGCTGGCGATCACCGGGACGGTGTTGCTCCACGGAGTCAGTGATCTGCCCCCGATGGGGAACCCCACCAACCCCGACAAGACCCATGTAACGCCTCGTTACTTCGAGAACGGGCCCGAAGTGATCGGGGCACGCAATCTCGTCGCCGGAGTGATCCTCAACTACCGCAACTACGATACGCTGGCCGAAGTGGTGGTGATCTTCGCCGCGTTGTGTGCCGTCATCGCGCTGCTGGGGCGGCACAAGCGGGGCGTCTGCCGCTCAATCGTCGACGCCGCGGGGGAGCGCGCCGGAGTGGTGATTCGGACGGTGACCCGCTTCTTGCTGCCGGTGATCCTGCTCTTCGCCGCCTACACCATCCTGCACGGCAAGGTCTCTCCGGGCGGCGGGTTCCAGGGCGCGGCGGTGCTGGGGGGCAGTATCATCGTTTTTACCCTGGCGTTTGGGATGCCGGAGTCGACCCGGAGAATCACGCTCGGGCTGCGGGTCTCCTTCGAGAGCTTCGGGGTGCTCATCTTCGGGGCGATTGGGCTGTTGGCGATGGCTTTGGGGGCCAACTTTCTCACCCTGATGCTACCAGGCCTCCCAGGGGAGACGGCCGAGCCGGTCCGAGCGGTCCTGTTGGTGCTTCTGGAGTTCGGGATCGGCGCGTCGGGGGGCATGGTGTTCACCTCGATTGTCTTTGCCATGTTGCGAGAGGATGGATGACGTGAGCCGGGCTCTCATCGACAACCTCAACTACACCGTGGCCGTCATCCTGTTCTTGGTGGGCCTCTATGCCGTGGCCGTGAAGCCCAACCTGATCAAGAAAGTCATGGGGCTCAATATCATGGAGACGGCCGCGTTCCTGTTCATCGTCTCCATCGGTTACTTGGATGGCGGAGCGGCGCCCGTCATGGACGGGACCCCCGAGAGCGGCTTCGTCAACCCCATCCCCCAGGCACTCATCTTGACCGGGATCGTGGTGGCGGTGAGTATTACCGCCGTGGCACTCGTCATCTGCATCAAGCTGCAAGCTCGCTACGGGACACTCGACTCCAATGAGCTCCGGCGGATCATTGAGGGGGATGAGTCTTGATTGCCTCAAAGCTCCCCATCTTGTTGACGGTGCTGCCGCTTTTGGGCGCCGCAATGTGCCCGATTGTCGGCATGTGGAGTCGCAAGTGGAGCCGGGGGGTAGCGCTTTTCACTGTCGCGGCGACCACCGCCATCGCCTTTTTGCTCATCGGGAGCGTCTCTCCCGGCGCGGCGCTGAGCTACCACGTCGCCGGGTGGGCGCCCCCGTGGGGAATCGAGGTGCGGCTCGACTTCCTGGGCCTCTACCTGACCTGCACCATAAGCAGCATCGGGCTCATGATCCTGATCTACTCGTGGCGCTATATTGAGCATGCGCTGGATGAGGAGCGGATCCCTTACTATTATGCACTCTACCTGCTCTCCCTGAGCGCCATGCTGGGGTGTTCGTCCGCCGGTGATCTCTTCAACCTCTTCGTATTCATGGAGATCTTCTCGGTCACTTGTTATGCTCTCGTGGCGCTCACCGGTGAAGGACGAGCGCTTAGAGCGAGCTTCAAGTATCTGCTGGTGGGAGCGGTCTCCAGTGTCTGCGTGTTGATGGCGATAGCGTTTCTCTACGGCAGTGTCGGCAGCCTCAACCTGATCGACATCGGCGCGCGGTTGGCCGGCACCCCGCATGTGTCGGCCGCCGGTGTGGCGTTGGTTTTGTTTTTGGTGGGGTTCGCCGTCAAGGCGGCGCTCTTCCCGGTTCACGTGTGGCTCCCCGACGCCCACTCACTGGCCCCGTCCCCCATCAGCGCCATGCTCTCGGCGCTCGTCATCAAGATGGGAGTGTTGGGCATCTTCAGGGTTTTGTTCACAATGTACGGACAGGGATTCGAAGAGAACAGCCTGGTCTGGAGCGGCGCCGCCGAATTGCTCGCTTGGGCGGCGGCGATGGCAATCGTGGCGGGGGCGGCGATGGCAATCATTCAGACTGATCTCAAGCTGCTAATCGCCTACTCGTCGGTGGTTCATATCGGCTACATTCTGCTCGGCCTATTTCTACTGAACTCCCGCGCCATGACCGGAGGGCTCTACAACATCCTGGCCCACGGCATGGCCAAGGCCTGCCTCTTTCTGGCGGCCGGCAGCCTCCTCTACAAACACGGTGTCCGCGACATCCGGCAGCTCAAGGGGCTGGGAGCGCGGATGCCGTTGACCGCGGGAGCGTTCACGATAGCCTCTCTGTCCATTGTCGGGCTGCCGCCGAGCGCCGGGTTCATGGCCAAATGGCACATTCTGTGGGGAGCGGTGGAGAGAGGCCGGTACGCCTTCTTGGCGATGGCGCTGGCAGGCACCTTGCTATCGGCCGCCTACTTGTTCAGAGTCGTCTACATCCTTTTCTTCATGGGGCCCCCGGGACCTCGGCCACCCCGCGACGAGGTCCCCGCGACCATGTGGGCGCCGACCCTGATTTTGGCGCTGGGAACCCTGTTCTTCGGCGTCTTCGCCACGCTGCTGACGCCGTCGTTGCATGAGGTGGCGCGGCAGCTTCCGCTGCAGTGAACGAGGCCGGCTCCGCAAGGTTTCCCTTGAGGGCTGGGGGCACGGAGATGAGAGATTGAGCGAGGCAACCGGCTCCATGCTTCCACTGGCGATTGTTTGCGCGCCGTGGCTCTCCTTGATAGGAGCGCTCCTCTTCGGGCGCAGGCAACCTCCCTGGTTGGCAAAAGCCACCTACGTGGCGAGCCCGATTCTCACGCTCATTTTGATGTTGCCACTCTACCCTCTTGTCGGGGGCACGGCAGCGAGCGGCGCGAGCATCGAGCTAAATCTGGTCGAGATGGCGCCCGGGATCAACCTCGGCTTCAGAGTCGACACCCTGGGGTATTACTTCGGATTGCTTCTTGCGACGCTGTGGGTTTTGGCCGGTGTCTACTCCCTCGGCTACATCCACACCAAGGAGACTCGCTACTATCTCTTTTTGGCGCTGAACCTCTCGTTTTGTCTCGGAGTGGTCTACTCCGCCAACATGTTCACGCTCTTCATCTTCTACGAGCTGATGGGGCTGTTCACCTTCCCGCTCATCATCCACACCGAGACGGAGAAGGCCCGCCGGGCGGGGCTCAAGTACCTGGTCTACACCTTGAGCGCCGGGGCGGTGCTCTTGGCGGCACTCATCCTGCAGTTCTACTACGGGGGGACGCTCTCGTTTCAAGGTCACGGGATCTTCGCTCCCACCGAGGTGGGACGCGCGGTGTTGCTCGTGATCTTTGCCATCTACATGGCCGGCTTTGGGGTCAAGGCCTGTCTCATGCCCCTGCACGGATGGGTCCCCGACGCCCACCCAGCCGCCCCCGCGCCGGCCAGCGCGCTGCTCTCGGGGGTCATTCTGAAGATGGGCGTGTTCGGGATAATCCGGGTCCTGCACGACGTCTTCGGCCTTGAACTCCTTCGTGACCTGGGTGTCTCGCTGCCGATGATGTTCATCGCCGGCTTCACCATCGTGACGGCCTCGCTGTTCGCCATCACCCAGGACGATCTGAAGCGCAGGCTGGCCTACTCCAGCGTGGCCCAGGTCTCCTACGTCATCCTCGGGCTGTTCATGTTGTCGCCGCGCGACGGCACCCTCGGCGGCATCCTGCACGTCGCGCACCACGCCGTCATGAAGGGGACGCTCTTTCTCTGTGCCGGCATCATCGCGCACGAGACCGGCAAGCATAAAGTAAGTGAGCTGCAGGGGGTCGGCGCGAGGCTCCCGTTGACGATGACCGCCTTCACGATCGCCGCGCTCGGAATGATGGGAATGCCGCTCACATGCGGCTTTATCTCCAAATGGCTGCTGGGCCTGGGGGCCATCTCGATGCAACAGCCCGCGTTCATCGCGGTGCTGCTGGTGAGCTCTCTTTTGAACGCCGTCTACTTCCTCCCCATCATATACACCGCCTTCTTCAGGGAGGACGCATCTCAGTCTCCCACGGGGGCGGAGACATCAAAGACGATGTTGGTGCCGACCCTCGTCTGCGTCGCCTTCGTGTTGCTGCTTGGGATCTTCGCCACCGCCCCAGGGCTGCCGCTCTCACTCGTTGAGCTGGTTGTCGGGGCGCTCACATGACCGCGCTCGCCCCGGGGGAGGCCGCCCACGGCGCTCGGGTGGTCTTCTCGCTGCTCCCCGCGCTGGCGGTGCTCTTCCCGGCGCTCGGCGCGCTGGCGGTCCGCCTGGTCGGGGATCATCACGAGAGGCTGCGCAACACCCTGGCCATCATCTCCACGGCAGGCGCGCTCCTCGCTTGCGCGGCCATGTTCCCGCGAGTGATGGGAGACGGCCTGGTGCTGTCGGTGGGGCTGCCGGTGATGCTTGGGGAGTTCACCCTCGCCGCCGATGCCATGGCGCTCCTGTTCGCCCTCATCGCCTCCCTGATGTGGGTCTTGGCCACCATCTACGCCGGCGCTTACGTGCAGCACGAGGCGCGCCGCACCCGCTACCACACCTTCGCCCTGCTGACCGAATCGGCCGCCTTGGGGGTCTTTCTGGCGGCCGACTTCTTTGTGCTGTTCGTGTTCTTCGAGCTGATGGGGATGCTGGCCTATGTGCTGGTGGTGCATAACCAGTCGCCCGACTCCCGGCGGGCGGGCGTCAAATACATCTTCATGACCGTCTATGGAGGGTTGAGCCTCCTGATGGGAGTCTTTCTCTTCCTGTCCAGTACGGGCGACACCGGCTTCGTGGCCGCATTGAACAGCCGCTACCTGATGACCGGGGCCTGCTTTGTGGCCAGCGGGTTCATGATCGCGGGCTTCGGGGTCAAGGCCGGCATGGTGCCGCTGCACGTCTGGTTGCCGTTGGCCCACCCGGCGGCGCCGACACCGGCGAGCGCGCTGCTCTCAGGCGTAATGCTAAAAGCCGGCGCCTACGGAATGCTGCGAGTGATCCAGACCTTCCACGCCCAAGTGTATGAGCCCGCGAGCGCGCCACTGCCGGCCGGCGAGGCGGTCTTGCGCTCCATCACCGAGGCGCCCCCGTTTATCTGGAACATGCACTTGCTCGGGGCCATGATGGTGGTGGCGGCACTCGTCACAATGGTGGTCGGCATGGCGCTCGCCATAGTCCAGAGCAACGTCAAGCGACTCCTGGCCTATTCAAGCATCAGCCAGATGGGGTTCATCCTGCTCGGGTTGGGGCTCGGGGCCTATCTGGGCCCCACGGGCGTCATGGGTCTGGCCGGCGCCCTCTACCACGTCCTCAACCACGCCGTTTTCAAATCGCTCCTGTTCCTGGGGATCGGGGCGGTCTACTACCGCACTCACCAGACCGATATGACCAAGTTGGGGGGGCTGTGGCGCAAGATGCCTTTGACAGCCCTCTTCACCTGCATCGCGGGGCTGGGGATCATGGGGATCACGCTGTTCAACGGATACAGCTCCAAGGTTCTCCTTCACCACGCGGTGGTCAAGACGTCATATCTGGTGGGGGGCTGGTCGCACGTTCTGGATACGATCTTCATCGTCACGGCGGCGGGGACCATCTGCTACATTTCAAAGCTGCTCTTGATGGTCTTCTTCGGCGAGCACCGCGGGGAGGATCGCGCGGCGTTCACGGCGATCAAGGACCCACCTCGCTCCATGCTCCTGGGAATGGGGGCACTGGCGGTCGCGGTGCTGGTGCTGGGCCTCTTCCCAATCACTGTCCTCCGGGTCCTGGTAATCCCGGCGCTCGGAGGGTTCGCTTATCTGGATCCCAATCAAGTGGTCCAACTGCTCGATGAGCAGTTTTTCAGCCTGGCCGAGATGAAGGGGATGCTACCGCCGCTGGCAATCGGGCTGTCCTTTTTCGCGTTGGCGCGGCGCTTCGACCTCTTCGCGCTACGGCTGCCGCGCGCCCTCTCCGTCGATTTCTACTACTCGAGGGCCGAGGAGAGCTTTTTGCAGATCTTGTTCGCCTGCGCGCGGCGCTACCGCGAGTCGCGCCTGGGCGCCCACTTCACCCGCGGCGCGCAAAAAACAATGGTCGCTCTGTCGGACACGCTGCGCGCCTCGAGCGACCATTGGCGGGCCGAAGTAGCGGCCATGGTCGTGCGCATCTCAGCCTGGCCGGGGCATCTCTCCAAGCGCGCGGGGCTCATCAAAGAGCGGGTGCAGAGATGGGCCGGCGCCCTCCCCGGAGTACTCGCGCGGCGAGAGGCTTTTGTCGCCGTGAGAGCGTTCGTCACCGATATCTCGTTTGGAGCGGTTGTCATTGCAACCCTCATCGGGCTCTTGTCGCTGGCGCTCTTTGCCTGAGCGAGCTGTCAGCAATCAGCCAAGCTCCTGGAATCACGCCTCCTTAGTTCATAGCTGATGTTACAAGACGCGTTTGATGGTCTCCCACCAGACGTGCGCGTCCAGATCCAGGAGGAAGCGACTGTCGATGTGGCCTGAACAGAAGCACCCGTGGGCGCAGTGCATCGGTTTGGCTGCGGCGAGCAAATCGGCCACCGGGCGGCGGGTCAGGTCGAATCCTTCACCGCAACCGATGAGCGGATAGCATGGGTAGGCGCGGCCGTCGGCAGAGAGCCCCCACAATAGCTGACCGGCATAGCAGGCGTCGGTGGCATAGGTGGGATAGTTGCCCTGGAGAAAGCTGAAATGCCGCTCGTTGAAGCTCACCAGCCGGGGCTCACGACGCCGCACCTCGCGCAACCGATTCAAGAGGCCCACCAGTTGGTCGAGCTGGGGCCGCAGATCGACATTGGACGCCGCCTCGCGGTTGTTTTGGTGGATCGGCTGCCAAACCGTCGCGAACCCCATCTTCCGCGCCAGATCGAGCACATGCTCGACACAATGGAGGTTGCGGCGGGTCACGACAGTCGAGGTCAGGAGGCGCTTGCCGCTCTGCCGAGCGATCTCGAGAGCCTCGAGAGCCGCCTTGTAGCTGCCCTCGCCCCGCAGCGCGTCGTGTGTCGCGCGATCGCCGTCAAGGCTGATGGTCACCCAATCGGCGTCGGCGATGCACGCGGGATCATTTGCCAAGAGATCGCCGTTCGTGACGAGAAAGCTCATCACGTCGTGCCGTCGGCAAAGACGCAGCATCGCCCCCAGATCGGGATGCAGTAACGGCTCGCCGCCAGTGAAGCACAACCGCGTCAATCCGTGCCGGACGAGCTGAGCGAAGACCCTCGAAAAGACGTCGAGAGTCATCTCGCCGCGAGGGGGCGCGAGCGAACAGTAAGCGCAGCTTCGGGTACAGCGCGACGTCATCACATAGGAGACGAAGAGAGTCGCCGGGGTCCCCCGCAGCTTGTATTCGGCGACGGCACGCGCGAAGCGCAGCGCCAATGGGACGAGGTCAGCCAAGGTCTCCTCACGTCGCTTGGCGTTGCGGCCCAACACGCGGCAGAGCGGCAAAGCCTCCGGTGAATCTTCAAGAGAGTGATCTCGTCGGCCCCCTGCTCCCAAGACCCTCGTGACCCAATTATGGGTCGCGCGGCGGCAGTCTGGCAAGCCGGTTTTGGACTGTGGTATAATGACCGGTCTTGGAACGGGCTCCATCTATTCACACCGGGTGACCGAAGATGAGCATCGCGGAGGTACGGCGAGACTACGATCTCGGCCGTCACTACATCACCGTCGTGTCCAGCTTGAGCGGCTTCTTGTTCGCCGTCGTCTTCGGCCTCGAGGCCTGGCTGTCCGGCTGCGCCCTTTCGACGACAGCCATTGGAGCGGCCGGCGCGGGGACGCTCCTGATCGGTCTCTGGGCGCTCTCGAGACCGAATACTCCAGAACCGCGGATCGCGCTCGTCGTGCTGTGCGTCAACTTCTTTGCTTTTATGTTGGCGACCGGAGGCAGCAGCGGCAGCGGTCACCTCTGGTCGCTCCTGATTCCGTCGGTGGGCATCTTCTTGCTCGGGCTACGGTGGGGGATGCTGGTGGTCGGCGCCTATTTCGCTCTGGCCGCCTGCTGGCTACTGGCGCTCGACACGTTCGCGCCGGCGCTCCTGTCGATGCCGCAACCCATGCTCATGGGCCGAATGGTGGGAGTGATAGCGCTCCAGTGTGCCGTGATGATCACCTATGAGATCAGTAACGGCCGCGCGCTCGAGCGGCTTCGGAGCGCGATCGCCACCAAGACCCAAGTCGAGAAGACGCTGCGCCTCGAGCGCGATAACGTCGAGGCGCTCCTCGCGGCCTCACCGGTTGGAATGGCGGTGTTTGACGAAGATGCGCGGGTAGTCTCGCTCAACCCCGCGTTCGTTTCCTCGTTGGGCAGGGAGAGAACCACTCTCCACGGCCTGAGCTGCGACGCTCTGTTCCCCTGCAGCAAGGCAGATACCGCCGACGGCGACTGCAACGAGCGCGCCGATTG
>PWKZ01000022.1 GCA_003559575.1 Bradymonadales bacterium
CCCCGCTCGTGTTTGCCGCCACCGTGGTGGATGAGGGGGCGCGGCCGACGCTCTCGTTGCACACGGCCGACCACTCTCACGGCACCCACTGCGCGGGAATCGCCGCCGGGTTTGCTCTCTACGACCGCGACGGGTTTGACGGGATCGCGCCGGGGGCGCGGCTGATGAGTCTCAAGATCGGTGACAACACCTTGGCGGGCAGCGCGACCCGCACCGAGAGCAAGAAGCGAGCGATCGAGTACGCCGCCCGCTGGAGCCGGGAGCGCGGCGATTTTGTGATTATCAGCTTGAGCTATGGCATCGGGTCCGAGACCGAGGGGAGCCACGACATCGATCGTTTCGTGGACGAAACCCTGGCTCGCTATCCGCGGGTCGCGGTTGCGACGAGCGCCGGGAACTCCGGGCCGGGTCTCTCGACCATCGGCACCCCGGCGGGGGCGGCCATGGGGTTCTCTGTCGGCGCTCTCCTGACTCGTGATTTGGCGCGCGAACTTTACGGGGTGAGGCTCGAGCGCGACCAGCTTTTCGCGTTCAGCTCGCGCGGAGGTGAGCTGGACGAGCCCGATGTGCTGGCCCCCGGGGTGGCGCTCTCGAGCGTCCCCGGCTGGGAGCGCCACCACATCTTCCGCGGTACCAGCATGGCCGCCCCCCAGGTGGCCGGCGCGATGGCGTTGCTGGCGAGCGCCGCCGAGGCGAGAGGGATGGCGCTCACCTCCGGCCGTCTCTATCGCGCGCTGCGTTACACGGCGCGCCCGGTGGCTCATGTGGAGGCGATTGAACAGGGCGGAGGGGTCGTCGATGTTCCGGCCGCCTGGCGGGCGCTCGAGCGGCGCGCGGCGGCGGCGCGGGAGGTCGAGCCGCTCGGGTTTGCCATTGAGACCGAGGTGCCGACCGCGGTGGAGGGGCAGGGCAGGGCGGCCTATTGGCGCGTCGGCGGCTACTTGCCCGAGCCGCCGCTCGGGCACGCCTTCGAGGTCCGGGCGATACTGCCGCAGACTTTGCCCCCCGGCGAGCGCCGAGAGTTCCTCGGTGTCTACGATCTCGAGTCCGACGTGCCGTGGATCAAACTCGAGCGCCGCAGTGTCGCGTTGCGCGGAGAGCTGCCGGCGCGTGTGGTCGTGAGCTATGATCCGCGTCGAGTCGGGGCGCCCGGGGTTCACACCGGGCGGGTGTGGGCGACGCCGCGCGAGGGCCCAAGGCGGCGCGAGGAGACCGCGTTTGTGCTCACCACGACCGTGGTCGTGCCCCACCCCCTCGAAGGGAGCGGACGGCTCAGGCGAAGCGGATTGAAAGTGGGGCTCGGGGAGATTGAGCGCTACTTCGTGATGGCGCCGCCGGGGGCCACGACTCTTGACGTGCGGGTGCGAGCGGCGCGCGACCGTTTCGCCTTCGTGCGGCTCTATTTGTTTGATCCCGACGGACGGATGATGCCGCTCGAGGCCACTTTCGCCGACTCGGTCCGCGACGAAGAGGCGCGCGCGGTCCTCTCGGCGCGCGATCTCGTCCCTGGTGGGACTTATGAGGTCGTGCTTTATGGCGAGTATCTGCGCTACGGCGAGGCGGGGCACGAGTCGCAGGTCGATTTCGAGCTTTCCTTTTCGGGGGTTGCGGTTGATGGGCCCGACTTTGAGCATGCGCCCGGAGAGCCGCCGCGGGGCGCCCTGGTCCTCGTCAACGGTTTCGATGAGCGCTTCCAGGGCCGGGGCGCGGGCCGTGTTCTCGGGGTTCGTCGGAGCGACATCCAGACGATCGAGGGCGATACGTTCGTGCATGGTTTTACCCTCGACGGTCCTTTCACCGACGCGACATTCAGGCTCGAGATCTGTCCGCTGGACTATGCTCTCTTGACGGATATGGCGCTGACGATCCGCGATGGGACGGGGCGGGTGGTCAACCAAGGAGGATTCTCCAACGCGCGCGCCCATATCTCGGTGCGTGACGGAGTGGGACCGTATCTCTTGGAGGTGACTGCCGCGCGGGCGCACGAAGACGGCCGCCCCATTACACTCATGCTCGAGGAGAACTACCTCTACGACGAGGCGATCCCTATCAGTGTGACGCGGCGCGACGCCGGCGAGTTCGCTCTCTACCCCGGTGTGCCGGTCGAGCTGGAGCTTCTTCTGGCGCGTGTCCCACCGGCGCTCCCGGATGGGTTCGAGCATCTGGGTGAGTTGACGTTGATTGAGGGCCGGCGCGAGCGCGTCTTTTTCGCGACGCGGTTCACCTGGCGAGGGGAAGAACAAATTTGAGGCCATAATCGTCGGTTCGTTCTGAGGAGCGAGCGTGTGGAGGCGCGTGCATGTGCAAGGAAACAAGACGAATTAGGCGGAGGCGTAGCAACGCTTACGTCGAGCACTAATTCGGCGCAGGTGACGCCGCAGATGTGCGTGAATCCGCGCGCGAATCCCAGGAAGGGCCGACGATCATGGTGAGGAAGGAAGAGTTGACAACCGTGGTGTTCGCGACTCGCAACGTTGGCAAATTGAGAGAACTCGAGCGACTCGTGACATTCTTGCCCTGGCGCTTTGAGTCGCTCGAGAAACACCCCGGGGCGCCCGAGGTGATCGAGGACGGCGACACCTTTCTGGTCAACGCGGCGCTCAAGGCGATCTCGGCCTACCGCCATACGGGTCGGCCGGCGCTCGCCGACGATTCGGGGTTGTGCGTCGACGCCCTCGGTGGGGAGCCGGGGGTGTTCTCCTCCAGCTTTGGCGGCCAAGAGGGCAACAGCGCGCGCAACAACGAGCGCTTGCTGGCCGAGCTGGCCCATGTGCGGTGCCCGGAGGAGCGCGGCGCGTGGTTTGTCTCGACCCTGGTGCTACTGGGGCCCGAGAGCCTCTTTGGTGAGGCCGCGCTCGGCGCGCGCGGGAGCGCGAGCCGGCGTGTGCTCGATATCGTGCCGCCCGATTGTGCGTTGCATGTTTTCGAGGGCCGCAGCCGGGGCACCATCCTCTTTGCGCCACGCGGTAGTGGTGGGTTCGGCTACGACCCCCTGTTCGCCAGCCGTGAGGTGCAGACCCACCGGGCACTGGCGGACCGCCCGACCTTCGCCGAGCTTCCTTTGGAGGAGAAAAACGCGGTCTCTCATCGGGGCAGGGCGTTCGCCGCCTTCGCCGCGTTTTGTCAACGGCTGCGCTCGGTGGGGTTGGGATGATCCGCTCCAAACGGGGCGCCTATTTCTTGAAAAGCGCGACGGGCTGTGGTTTATCATGGGTACCCGTTAGG
>PWKZ01000258.1 GCA_003559575.1 Bradymonadales bacterium
CAAACCGAATCGGGCGCAGGCGTAGCAGCGCTACGTTGAGCACCGATTCGGTGCAGGTGACGCCGCAGTTGGGCCTGAATCCGCGCGCGAATGCCGGTGCAGGTGGGGGATTAGGGGCCCTCGATCATCACGACGGGGAGGTAGTATAGTATCGACCACAATGGCTGCTTCGCCACGGCTCGACGGCATATTCGATCAGGAGCGCTCGGTATGTGTGACACGATGGTTGCGGTCCCGCCGCGCGGCTCGAACGAGCCGATCCTCTTTGCGAAGAATAGCGACCGGGAGCCCGGTGAGGCGCAGGTGGTCGAGCACCATCTCCCGGCGAGTCATGCTGGGGCGGCTCTTCGCTGCACCTGGATCGAGATCCCAGGGATCTCGAAAACGAGCGAGATGGTTCTCTCGCGTCCGGCCTGGATGTGGGGCGCCGAGATGGGCGCCAACATTCACGGCCTCGCAATAGGAAACGAGGCCGTCTTCACTCGCGTGCCCGTCGAGAGAAGTGGGCTGACCGGAATGGATCTCCTCCGGCTGGCGCTCGAGCGGTGCCACGCGGCGCGCGAGGCTCTCGATTTGATAACCACCCTCATTCGCGCGCATGGCCAGGGTGGACGCATGGGCTATCGAAACAAAGGCTTTCGCTATCACAGCGCCTTCATGCTAGCCGATCCTTCCGAGGCCTGGATCCTCGAGACCGCCGGCCGGTTCTGGGCGGCGAAGAGGGTGGAGGGAGTCGCGACCATCTCGAATGTGCTCTCGATCGAGGACGACTTCGATCTCATCAGCGACGACGCGGTGAGCCACGCGCGAGAGCGCGGCTGGTGCACGGCGGCCAAGGATTTCGGCTTCGCGCGCTGTTACGGTGATCGCCTCTACCGCTTTCTGGCGGGTGGCGAGCAGCGCCGGGCCTGCACCCTGCAACGACTGGGAGGCACCGGGGGGCGCCCCGACCTCGAGGCGATGAAAGCCGCGCTCCGCTCTCATGGCGGGAAGAGCCCAACGGCGGGCTGGCGCATGGAAAACCCGTGCGCGCATGCATCATGGCTGCCGACCCGCCACGCCGGCCAGACCACCGGCTCCATGGTGAGTCGCCTCTCTCGAAAGGGCTCGATGCACTGGCTGACCGGGACGTCCTCGCCCTGCCTCTCAGTCTTCAAGCCGGTGGTGCTCGGCCTTGGGGAAGTCGATACAGGACCCGCGCCAAGCCCCGGGGGGTTCGATCCGGACAGCCTCTTCTGGCGGCACGAGGTGCTGCACAGGCGGGTGCTGGTTGACTACGAGCGGCGACGGGAGCTGTTCGACGAGGAGCGGCTCGCCCTGGAGAGCCGTGGGCGCGGCCGACCGGCCATCGATGAGGCCAAGGGTACACCCGCCAAGTCTGGCTCGCGCGCGCATGAGGGCGCGGTCGAGCCGCCCACCCCGGAGGGTCGCCCCCGGGCTTCGCAATGTCCGAGCGCCGAGGCCGCGAGCGAGCTGTGGGAGGAGCACCGCGCTCTCTTGCCCGAGTGGTCGAAACGGGTCCTTCTGGGGCGGGGGGGCGGGCTCGGACCGCTCGCTTCGGTCTGGTGGCGGCGCCAGAGCCGCCTCGATGGTGTCCCTCACTAATTCGGTGCAGGTGGCGCCGTGGATGTGCGCGAATCCGTCCGCGTTTCCCAGGATGGACCGACGATTATGGACGATTATTATGGGTTTGACCGGCGGGAAAAAAGCGGGCAAGAATGGTGCCGTGGTGCGTTAGAGTCGGTTGGCGGGAGGCGCGGTGAGCAGAACTTACTATACCCTGGTTCGACACTTGCCGGCTGTCCTCCTCGTTCTCCTGGTCGTCTCTTGCGTCAGGCCCTCGCGACTGTGGGCCGGCAGCGTGGAGACTCTCCCCCAGGGCGTCTTTCGGGTCCGGGTGCGACCCACCGTGATCTTCTTCAGCCACCGTTTCGATCGCCGGGGGCGCGCCGAGCCCCTGACGGCCGATCTTGACAATGTCGTCATGGACAACACTGTCTTCAGCGATTTGGCCGAGCTCGAGCGCATCTACAACATGCCCGACGGCACGCTGAACGTCGGCCGCAGCCACCTCCGTACGCAGGTGGTCATTCAGGCCTACCCGTTCGCGCTCGAATACGGTGTGACCGACAACCTCACCGTCGGCCTCGTGGTGCCATACGTTCACGCGCACCAGCGCCTTACCCGGCTGCGGCTCGATCCCGGTAACATCGGCCACAACCCTGGCGATGGCCGCATCAGCGCCGACGACGCCGCCTATCTCCCGCTCAACCACGACAAGGATCCCACCACCCGCCACCTCGATCCGCTGGACCGGGATGACGTGCGCCGCATCCTCCGCGACGACTTCCACTATCGGTGGCTCGACGACTCCACCACGCACGGCGTCGGCGACATCGAGGTGGGCGCCAAGTACCGCTTCCCGGCCGTCGATTTTTGGCGCTCATCACTGCAGCTCGGCTTGCGCGCCCCGACCGGCAAGACGGTCGATCCTCACGATCTTCTGGGCCTCGGGCTGGGCTCCGGGGCGTTCGGCATTCTGCTCGCGGTCCAGCAAGACTTCATCCCGTGGGATAGGCTGCGGTTCAACCTGACGCTGCGCTATACGGCGAACCTCCCGCAGCGCATCTATTTGCGAGTGCCCACCCGCTTCGACCGCCCCATCACCGACCGCGATCTGGCCGAGCGCGTGTGGCGCAACATCGGCGACGTCTTCACGCTCGACACTCGAGTGACGTTTGCGCTTCTCGAGTTCCTCATCCCCCACCTGCGCTATGCCTACGTGCACAAGCTCCGCGACGAGGTCTTCGGGGTTCGCGGGCTGTCATACGAGTCGCTCGAGATCCTGACTGATGGCCGCAGCCATCTCCTCGAGGCCGGCCTCACGTTTACGACAGTCCCGTGGGCGCTCCGCGAGGCATTCCCCGTGCCGTTCGACGTGACACTCTCCTATGAACGCGCCATAGCCGGCTCTCATCGCGCCATCATAAGCAACATGGTCGCGCTCAACCTGGCTGTCTACTTCAAGGTGTTTTGATGAGAACGCTCCCTATCGCTCGACTGTGCCGTCTCGCCGCCCTCCTCGCTCTCGTCTGGGGGTGCGCCAAGCCCACGGGCAGTGACTGGGCGCCCGTCGTCGAGGACCAGGGCTTGAATGAGTCGGAGGAGGGGGCATTCGAGCAGGCCAAGGACGCGCTGCTGCAGCTCGACGCGGTCCACATGGTGATCACGCTGCGCGATGGGATCTACGAGATCCACACCCGCGACGGCGTCACTTACTTTATCCGCGACCGCGACCGCGACGGCTGGACCTTCGAGGTGCTGCCCGAATCCACCGGACCGAACCCCGTCGCCAACCAGGACCCACGCGCGCTCATGACTCTCGAGGAGACGTTCGCCACCGGCGGCGATCCCAACGACATGTGCGAGGAGTACGAGCGGGCGGAGCCGGGCTACGACTGCCCCGACGAGCGGGTGTTCTTTCCCACCGCCGACGCGCTGACCTATCCGCGCGCCTACGAACGCATCGCCGCGCTGTTCGACAGCCCTCGCGCGCCCGACTTCGTCATCGAGTACCAACCCTACGTCATCACCGATATCGGGACCATGGTGGCCGGCCACGGCCACCTCAACGTGCTCGCATCACGCGCCGTCCTCTCGTTCGCCGGGCCGGGTGTCCGGCCCCGGCGCATCGGCAGCGCCCCCGGGACCGAAGACATGCCGGTCCCGGCGGCGGTGGACATCGCGCCCACCGTGGCGCACCTCATGGGCGTCGAGAAACGCACCGGCATCGACGCGGCGGGGCGGCTCTCGCGCGACGTCTATCTCGCGCACCAGGACGGCCGGGTGCTCAGCGAGGTGCTGGACGACTCGGGGGACCGTCCCAAGCGCGTCTTCATGATCTCCCACGACGCGCTCATGCCGGTCGAGCTCGACCGGCTGATGGACCACCACGATCTGCCGGCCTATCGCTTCTTCCGCGAACAGGGCGCGTACTACGACTACGGGGTAGTCAGCAACTGGCCCACCAACACGTTCGCCTCGCTCAACACGATCTGTACCGGGACCTGGTCCGGGCGTCACGGGCTCATCGACAACGCGTTTTTTGTTCGAGAGACCCGCCGCCACAAGAGCCCCATCACTGAGTTGGTGGAGTTCGGCCGCTTCGTCATCGACGAAGTGGAGACATTACACCAGGCGATCGAGCGCTCCTTTCCCAACTGGCACCCGGACGGAACCGCCGAGCAGCGCATCGGCAACTTCACGGCGGCGCTCAACAACCCGTGCGGCAAAGGGGCCGACTTCGCGTTGCTCGAGCTGCGCGAGACCTACGACTGGAACCGCTGCCTCCTCCCCGAAGAGATCGTGACACGCTATCCTCTGCCACCGCTCGACCGCTCTTTGCCCGTCAATGGCCAGGCGGTGGACAACGTGGCGCTGACCGACTACCTGAAGCTCCTGTTCGGCCGCCTGCCCTCGGGCGAGCGCTGCGCGCCCATCCCGCGCTTCGTCTTCGTCAACTTCGGGCTCACCGACGACGTCGCCCATTACCGTGGGCCGCACTCCGACGCGCAGCGGCGCGCCATGATCCAGACCGACGTGCGCACCTCGATCATGATGGAGGCGGCGCGCGACGCAGGGATCTTCGATGAGACTCTGTTCGTCCTTCTCTCCGATCACGGCCAGGTGCTCGTGGACCGCAGCCGGCTACCGGAACCGGCGGCGATCCTCGACGACCTCGGATTGAAATACTTTGCCAACGATCAGTTCACCTTCGTCTATCTGTATACGATCGACCTCGAGGTGGACGCACCGCGACTCAGGGCCGGCCGCGAGGCCCGCATTCGGCTCACGGCGCGCGACGACGACCGAGGTTTCCTCCTGCCGGACCATGCGGGCGAAGAGGATGACCATGGGGAGGGCGCGGGCGAGACCGTGGGGCGTGTGACAGTGCCGGAGACGGGCCGGAGCGTGCCCGTCGTGGGGGGGCAGGCCGAGATCACGGTGGTCCCCGAGGGCGCGAGCCTTCACTTGCAGGTGACCCACCCCGACTACTCGCCTCGTGATCTGTACCTGCCGGTCGCGCTGGAGAGATGACGACGGATGGGACGTTTCGACCATGGACGATGCACGCGACTCCACTTAGCGGGTCTCCTCAGAACGAACCGACGATTAGGGTATGATGATGCACAAGACAACGACTTTCTTCGCTCTTCTTGGTGTGTTGGCTCTCCTGGTCGCAGCGGCCGGATGCGATGACGGCGGCTCACCCGCGGGCGCGCCCGACGTGAGCGCTCCCACCTCCCCCGACGTGGTAGAGAGGCCCGACGTGCCGCCCAACGGTTCCGACGACGAGCCCAACACCTGCGACGGGGCCCCCGGCCAGCGCATCGTCGTGGTCGCGCCGGCGGACGACGGGCCGGTGTCCGTCATGCCCTGCGACCCGGACGTGACCACGGACTGTTTCGAGATACGCGCCCAGTTTTGCGCGCCGGTGAACGATCCCAAGGCCATCGAGGTCCGCTTCGTGGAGGAGGAAGGGGCGGGAGGCCACTTCCCCGGCTCCATCACCTACTCTGCGACCAACAACGACGTGCTGTTCCGGCCCTTCGCGGTGCTTGAATCGCGCACCACGTATCGCGCCACCATCCGCGTGGAGGGGGCCGAGCGGGCAGTGCTCGTCACAACCGAGGAGTCATTTGAGGGCTCCGTACCCCCAATCGCCCACCGCACCTTCGGTTTCCGCATCGCGCAGTTCATTTGGCCGCGCGACCTCGTGTCCCTCTTCAACACCATGTCCAGCAGCATCCCGGACAACCTCATCAACGTCAACGAAGTGCGCGCCGCCGACGCCGACGGACTGGCGGACCACGAGGAGCTTGTGGAGGTCCGCATGGTGGGAGCTGCCTCCGTGCTCGGCGCCGACCCCCCTGAACTCATCGAGGAGGATCCGGCCGACGGTATCTTCTCGTCCACCGCGCTGCGGCTGGATGGCAGGGTCCGGGGGCGGCGGTTCATCATCGGCCCCGCGCCCGTCAGCCTCGTGGCCTCGGGAGTGCCGTTCGTGGTCCAGAATTTCACCGCCACGGGCTACTTCAACGAAGCAGGCGACGCCATCGCCGGCGGCTACCTGACCGGAAAGCTCTCCATCGCCGAGCTTGGCGACGCCGTCGGCTACGATCTGAATCAGATCTGCGTCACGCTGCCGGACGTCTGCGACGAGGACGGCAACGCGCTCTTGGCGGGCAAGATCGGCGCCGAGGCGGTGGACATCGGGTTCGCCTGTTTTATCACGAATCCCATCAGCAAGAGCGTGACAAACCCGACAGAGATATTGCTCGAGACGTTTTGTACCGAACCACTCACGGACGACACCACGCTGACGTTGGGCCTGTGCGACGACAGCGATGAGTCGCCGGCGCGCGCGCCCGATGAGGGCACGACCGCCACCTGGCCGTGCTACCTGGAGGAGCCCGCCGATCTCATCGACGGCGACCTCGCGGTGGACGGGCGCCACGTCAGTTTCATCCCGGACGAGACACTGCTACCGGACGTTTGGTACCGCGCGCAGCTCAACGCGGTGTCGGTCGAGGGCCAAGAGACCACCCGCACCATCGTATTTCGCACGACTCAATGAGCCTCACGACGAACGCACAGCGGGACGGGGAGAGAGGGGGTGACTCCGGCGGACTCCGCGTGTTTGCCGTCTCGTACCGCGTCGACGTGGCCGCGGGCCGCTCACCCGATGCGTTTTTCCGCTCTCTCGATCGCGCCGTCTTGGCCCTGCCGCTCTCGACCGCGCGACCTAACCTCGTGGTGCTGCCCGAGTTCACGGGCTTCGCCAATCTGTTCGCCGACCCGGAAGGGGAGGCGGCCCGCGCGGCGCGGAATTCGGACGAAGCGCTCATGACGTTGGCCGCGGCGGCGATTGGCGATTTCCCCCAACTAGTGGAGCGCCTGGGACCACAACCGCCCGCGCGTCTGCTGCTCCTGTGGGCGACCCATCGGTTGCGCCACGCCTTTGAGACGGCCTGCGCGCGGGTGGCCCGCAAGCACGGGGTCTGGCTCATCGCCGGCAGCGCGTTCGCCGACGCCGCGCCGGATGCGCGCGGCCGGCTCCAGCCGCTTTCGCCGGAGGTCTACAATCGCGCCCAGCTTCGGCGGCCCGATGGGTCGCTCGTGGGTGAGGCCAAGAAGGTCCACCTCACCCCTGAGGAGCGCGACGGTGGGCTGTGCCTGAGCGCGGCTCCACTCGAAAACCTCCAGGTGTTCGACGTGGCGGGTGTGCCCGTCGGCATCGCCATCTGTTTCGACGCGTTCAGGCGTGACGTCGTGGCACACCTCGCCGCAAAGGGGTGTCGCCTGCTGTGCCAGCCCGCCGCGAACGACGTGGGGTGGGCCGACCGCGCGCCCGTGAGCGGGCGCTACCAGCCCGAAGAGTGGCTCGATGCCCTGGCGAAGCCGCTCGCGTACGAAGCCTCCGGCATCGAGTGGGTCGCCTCGGCGATGATGGTGGGCAATTTATTGGATTTCGGCTTCGACGGCCAGTCGGCCATCGCCGCCCGCGGGCCCTGTCCGGCAGGGGAACCCGAGAAGGGCTACATCGGCTGCCGTGGCACGCTCGCATACCGCGATCACGCCCACGTCGCGGCGGTCGCGCCGTGGGCGTTCCCCGATCCGGGCGGTGGGGACGAGGAGCGCCGGGCGGCGCTCCGTTCCCTCGGCCGCAAACTCCGTCCGGGCTCGGGCGATCCAATCGAGGACGGCTACCGCGAGGGCTTCGCCTGCGTCGATCTCTGACGACCTCTTTGGAGAACCATGTGCAGAACCAAGCGCCACAGGAGATCCTGACCGTCCCGACCCCCGCGCACCACCCTCGCTTCTTCGTGACAGGGAACGAGTGGGTGACTTTGGCGAGCATCGATCCGGCAAACGCAAGTGTTCACAATGTCGGATCGATCCTCTTTCGTCGGCGCGCCGTGGCGACGCTTGGGGCGACCTCGCCCCGGCCGGGAGAGCGCGGGCTGCTGCGCCCGGTGCTGCTACGGGGCGACGAAGAGGTGGTGTTCCCCGCGGGCGCCTTCTCGTGGTCGCGGGAGGGGGATTGGTTGCCCACCTTTACGGCCGAGACGCAGGGGGTGACGCTCCGCGGGCGCTTCGTCGCGCCTCCGGGACACCGCGGCTTCCTCATCGAGCTTGAGGTGGAAGTCAAAGCTACGAGTGAACCCGTGGCCGTGGCCCTCGACGGCTGCTTTGGGGGGGCCGAACTCTCCGTTTTCGGGGCGCGTCGGCCCCCGTGCGAGAACGTGCTGTTGCACGACGGATGGACCAACTCCGTGGTGCTCGAGGCCAACCTCGGGTGCGACTTGCTCGCCTTGGCCATCAGCCCGGGGGAGGACACGCGGCCGCTCGAGGTGCGCGCGGCCCGGGGCGAGGGGCCGCTCACCCCGCTCGCCCCCGGGGACGCGCGCCACGCGCCAAACCTTCTTGGAGAACCGCTGTGCTTTCGCCTGGGCGCGGGACAGCCCGTGTCTCCGGGGGAGTGCGCGCGCCACGTGTTCTTCGTCGCCGTGGCGCCCGAGCGCGACGGGGCGCGGACCACGTGCATCGACCTGCGGCGTCACGGCGCGCCCGCGTTGCTCCGTCTGACCCGCGAGTGGCTTCGCGAGAGGCGGCGGCATCTCGTCCTTCCAGAGCTTGACGCGCTGTATAACCGCAACCTCCTCTTCAACTACTTCGTCGCATGTGGCCGGGCGCTCGACACGGAGGAGGTGGTCTCCTTGACCTCGCGCAGCTCGGCCTACTACGTCAGCGGGGCGACCTGGGAGCGCGACTCGCTGCTCTGGAGCCTGCCCGCGCTGCTGCTCGTCGAACCCGCCACCGCGCGCGAGGTGCTCGTCTTCATGTGCCGCTACCATGCGCGCAATGGCGGCGACCACGCCCACTACCTCGACGGCGCGGTGTTGTACCCCGGGTTCGAGCTTGATCAGCTCGCCGCTTATTTCATCGCCATTGAGCGCTACCTTGCGGCCACCGGCGACGAGACGCTTCTCGCCGAGCCGGAGGTGCGCCACGCCCTCTTGTCCCTCGAGGCCAAGCTCGAGACCCGCCGCCATCCCACGCTCGCGCTGTACTCGACCTTCTTGCTCTCGAGCGACGATCCCACGCCTCATCCGTACACCACATACGGCAACGCGCTGGCGTGGCGCGCGCTCAGCGCTCTCTCGGTGTTCAAGGATCACATGAGCGACCCGGAGGGAGCGATTCGGTGCCGCGAGAGGGCGATGCGGCTGCGTGAGGCGGTGTATCGGCACCTCGTGCACCCCTCCGAGCAGCTCTTTTCATGGTCGGCCGATCTCGAGACGGGCGAGCACCGGCTGTACGATGAGCCTTCGGGCAGCTTGCTGCTACTGCCATTCTATGGTTTCTGTGCGCCGGACGATCCCGTCTTTCAGCGCACCGTCCGCTATCTCCACAGCGCGGCCTACCCGTACTACTTCGGCGATGGCCGCTTCCGCGGCCATGGCTGTCTGCACTACCCCACCCACCCGGGGACCCTGGCGCTCGCCGGCGCTCTCCTCTTCGGGCGGCGTGACGAAGCGCTCCAGGTCTTGCGCCACGCGCCTCTCGACAATGGGCTCGCGTGCGAGACCTACGACATCGAGACGGGCGAGGTGCGGACGGGCGCCGCGTTCGCCACCTGTGCCGGCCTGCTCGCGTGGGCGATGGCCGCCGCGCTGAGCCACAATCCCCCTGGTTGCGCTCGCTCATGAGCCGGGTGACACTGACGCCGCAGGTTGCCCCGTAGCGGAGCGCGAATGCCGGTACAGCAAAGTAGCTTGGGAGCAAGGTGAACGACGATGGGTTTTGATTACAATCTCCGCCACCCCTTTCCACGTACCTGGTGGATAGCCGCCGGCCGACTTCTGGGGGGATGTTTCCCGGGCGACCTCGACGCCGACCGGGCGGCGCGCAAACTGACGGCCCTCTTCGAAGCCGGCATCCGCCGGATCGTCTGCTTGCAGCCGGAAGACGAGATCGGCCGGGGCGGCCGTCCCTTTCCGTCCTACGCCGACACCTGGCGCGCCATCGGCGAGGAGCGCGGTGAGGTAGTCGACTGGCAGCGTCATCCCTGTCCCGACATGGGGGTGCCGACCATCGAGCGGATGCGCCACGCGCTCGACGCCATCGGCGGTGATGCCCTGCCGGCCTATGTCCATTGCTGGGGCGGCCACGGCCGGACCGGTACTCTCGCCGCTTGCTACCTCGTCGAGCGGGGCATGTCGGTGGACGATGCCCTGGAGAGGATCCGGCAAGCCCGCGCCCACGACGCCCATTTGCAGGGCCAACCGAGCCCCCAGACCGATGAACAGATAGCTTTCGTCCGGACCTGGGCCGAGCGGGCCACTCGCCGACTTTAGAGTGGAGGACTTCTGCGCGCGCTGTGCGTAGAGTCCCGGACGACAGCCGCGAGCGGCGGCGATGGAGGAGGCGAGTAGTGCTTCAAATCGACGACGATATCGGTAACCGCAAGGACACTCCGACCGACGTCAAGGCACCCGCCGAGTCGGTCGTCGCGCCGTTCTGGCGTGCGCCGGCGGGGCTCCCGGCCGGCCGGATGCCCGGAGAGGTCCTGAGCGACCTCTCGGATCACGATCTGGCAGCGCGGTTCAACCGCCTCACTCCGGATCAGATTTTGGCGTCCGTCGAATCGCTCGGAGTGCGCGCCACCGGGCGCTTCATCATCCTCAACAGTTTCGAGAACCGGGTCTACCAGTTGGAGCTCGAGGACGACGGCTGGGTGGTGGGCAAGTTCTATCGCCCCGGACGCTGGTCGCGGCGGACGATCCTCGCGGAGCACCGCTTCCTGCGGGATCTCCGCGCCGAGGAGATCCCCGTCATCGCGCCGCTGGAGCTAGTCTCCGGCGAGACGCTGGGCGAGATCGAGGGGATTTTCTACTGCTTTTACCCCCGCGTCGGAGGCCGTTCACCCGACGAACTGAACGACGAACAGCTCCGCATCATCGGTCGGCTCTTGGCCCGCATCCACAACGTGGGCGCCTGCGCCGATGAGTCGCACCGCGTGAAGCTCGACGTGACGACCTACGGTTGGGCCAACCTGGCCTGGCTCATGGACAACGACGTCGTCCCCACGGAGGTGCGCGCCATCTTCGCCGACACGGTGCGGGTGCTGCTCGAACGGATCGCCCCCATGTTCGCTCCGGTGCCGATGCACCGCATCCACGGCGATTGTCACGTGGGCAACCTCATCGACGGCCCCGAGGGGCTGACCTTCCTGGACTTCGACGACATGGTGATCGGTCCCGCCGTACAGGACGTCTGGATGCTCGTGCCGAGCTTCGACGAGCATGGCCGCGCCCAGCGCGAGACGCTCCTCGAAGCGTATTCCGAGTTCCGCTCGTTCTCCCCCTCCTGGCTGCGACTAGTCGAGCCCTTGCGCGCGCTGCGCTTCCTGCGCTACGCCACCTGGGTCGCCCGCCGCTTCCACGACCCCATCTTCCAGAGCACCTTCAACCACTTCGGCACCCTCCTGTACTGGCAGCGCGAGGTGCAGGATCTGAGGGAACAGATAGCCCGCCTGGACATGGCCGACGAATTGCGCGTCACCTCCCTGCCCCGGTGACCATAATCGTCGGCTCGTTCTGAGGAACGAGCGTGTGGAGTCGCGTGCATGTGCAAGGAAACAAACCGAATTAGGCGCAGTCCAACGCAGCGCCTACGTCGAGCACTAATTCGGTGCAGGTGACACCGCAGATGTGCGTGAATCCGCGCGCGAATACCAGGATGGGCCGACGATTATGGGGTGATCCGGGGACTTGAATGGACGGGGCGTAACCTTTATGCTCGCCCGAGTCTCCGAGGTCTCGCTTGGGGGCGTGACTTCGCCCGGCGCGAGCGCGGGTGCTCAATTACTGTTTGGAGGAAAGATGCGTGCTGTTCTAGGAATCGTTCTTTTGGTGCCCGTGCTTTGGGCCTGCTCCACGACGGATCCCGACCCCGTGAGGTTGACTCCCGATGTCGTCGAGGACGTCGCGCCGGCGCCCGACACTGACCCGATCCCCGACGCTGAGCCCATTCCCGACACGGACCCGATACCTGACACCGAGCCGACGCCCGATACGGAGCCCACGCCCGACACGGAGCCGACGCCCGACGTGGACGAGGATCCGGACACCGACGAACCCAATGACCTCCCTGAGTTTTCCGACGTGGACTTCCCGCCGCGCAAGCTGGCGTTCGAGTTCACTCGTCCGCCGGTGGGCGAGCCCATTCCCGCCGAGGAGGTCACCGCGTTCACCGAGCGGGTGGCGGGAACACTCCACGACGTGGGCTACTTCCGCTGGCTGCTACGGACGAGCACCGGTGTCGATCCTTCCACCGGATATGACGACTACCTCGCCTGGCACAGAGGGGCCGGGGCGATAAAGGAAGGCGACACGGTGACGTTTGAGCACACCGGTCGCGAGCACAACATGTGGATCCACTCGTCGAAGGTCCTGGGCGCCGTGATGGGCGCCTACCTGCACACGGGCGACTGGGAGACGGCCAAGCTCACCGAGCAGTACTGCAAGGGGC